>CAXTKV010000026.1:0-36505 GCA_964244895.1 uncultured Deinococcales bacterium | reverse complement strand
ACTTTGGGCGATCTTTCGATATCGTTTTCTAACGGGCTCAATTTAGATACGTTTTGTACTGGGATGTTGCAGAGAGAATACTGGCGAATCATCGAGTTTGGTGTTTCGCATTACGTAATGGATCGTGGCAAAATCGAGATTCGGCAAGATCCGGAATAGTAGACGGTTCGTAAACTCCGTCCCAGACGCAATCTCGAGAATGCGTGTACGACGGTGTTCTCGAAGAGAAGACATGAACGGATTGTGCCCCGAGCGTCCAAAACCGTAGACTCGAGCCATGACTGCCACGCAAAGCTGGAACACGGAAGCGCTGATCGCGCAGGACATCGCGCACATCCTACATCCCGTCACGAACCTGCACAGGCACGCGAAAACCGGGCCGCTGGTGCTGGCCAGAGGCGAGGGCCTGTACCTCTGGGACACGACCGGAAAGCGTTACCTGGACGGCTTCGCGGGCTTGTGGAACGTCAACGTCGGGCACGGGCGCAAGGTGCTGGCGGAGGCGGCCAGAAAGCAAATCGAGGAAGTGGCGTTCGTGCCGAACTTCTTCGGGCTGGCCAGCCCACCCACGATTGAACTCGCCTCGAAGCTGGCGAGCATGATTCCGGGCACCATCAACCACTTTCAGTTCACGTCCGGCGGCGCGGAATCGAACGAGACCGCCATCAAGATCGCGCGGTACTACTGGGCCTTAAAAGGCCAGCCAGAGCGCGTCAAGGTGCTGTCCAGGCTGATGGCCTACCACGGCATCGCCAACGCGAGCCTGGCGGCGACGGGCATTCCGGCGTACCACAAGGATTTCGGGCCGTTGGCTCCGGGCTTCATTCACCTGTCGGCACCTCACGCCTACCGGAACGGCGCGGGCTTGACGGACGCGGAATTCGTGGCGAAGCTCGCGCAGGAACTCGAGGACACGATCGCCAACGAAGGAGCCGAGACGATCGCGGCTTTCATCGGCGAGCCCGTGCAGGGCGCAGGCGGGGTCGTGCCACCGCCAGATGGGTACTGGCAGGCCATCGCGCCGATCCTGAAAAAGCACGGCATTCTCTTGATCGCGGACGAGGTCATCACGGGCTTCGGGCGCACGGGCGGCATGTTCGGCCATCAGACGTACCACTTCCAGCCCGACATCGTGGCGCTCGCCAAGGGCATCACGAGCGGTTACATCCCGCTCGGGGCGGTCGGCATCACGGACGAGATCAACGCCGTGCTGCTGGAACCGGATCGGATGTTCATGCACGGCTTCACCTACTCCGGTCATCCGGTCGCGTGCGCGGTCGCGCTCGTGAACATCGGGTTGATCGAGCGCGAGGATCTGCCGGGGAACGCGGCATTCATGGGCGAGCGTCTGCTGGCGGGCATGAAAACGCTCGAGGCGCACCCGAACGTCGGGAACGTGCGCGGCAAGGGCTTGATGGTGCTGATTGAGACCGTGCAGGACAAAGAATCCAAGAAGTCTTTCGATCCGAGCGCGGGCGTCGGCGGCAAGTTGCAGGCGGCCACGCGAAAACGCGGCCTGATCGCGCGCTGCAACGACACGGGCTTCGCGTTCTCGCCGCCGTTGATCATCACCGCCGATCAGGTGGACGAAATCGTCAGCATCGCCACGGACGCGCTAACCGAAGCCTTCGCGTAAATACACCGTCCCACACGCAATCTCGAGGATATCGTCCCAGACGGTGTTCTCGGGTTTTCGTCATCCGATTCGGATCGGGTCGTCCCGCCTAGCTGTACAGATCGGCTCGGCATGACGCATAATCCCGTCCATGAGCGAAGGGACAACGGCAGCGCTCGAGATTTCAGGCCATCGGAGGCAGACGTGACCGCGATCAACCAGGCCGAACGGCGCAAACGGCAGCTCGAGAGCGCGGTGGACGTTCACTTCAAGGACATCACCAAATCCTTCGGAGAGAACCCCGTCCTGAAGGGCATCAACCTCGAGATACGGCGCGGCGAGTTCTTCAGTCTGCTGGGGCCGTCGGGGTGCGGCAAGACGACCCTGCTGCGGATTCTGGCGGGCTTCGAGTTCCAGGACGCCGGAGAGGTCTTCTTGCGCGGTCAGGAGGTCAGCAAACTGCCGCCCAACCAGCGCAGCGTCAACACGGTCTTTCAGTCTTATGCGCTCTTCCCGCACATGACGGTCGCGGACAACGTGGCGTTTGGACTGAAAATGCGCAAGGTTCCGAACGCTGAAATCAAATCCAGGGTCGAGCGCGCCCTCGAAATGGTCGAGATCGGCGCGTTCGCCAAACGCCGGACGGCGGAACTTTCCGGCGGTCAGCGGCAACGCGTGGCGCTGGCGCGGGCGCTGGTCAACGAACCGCAGGTCTTGCTGCTGGACGAACCGCTGAGCGCGCTGGACAGAAAATTGCGGATGTCGTTGCAAGTCGAACTGATGCGCTTGCAACAGCAGTTGGGATTGACGTTTATCTTCGTGACCCACGATCAGGAAGAGGCGCTGACCATGTCCGACCGGATCGCGGTCATGAACAAGGGCGTGATCGAGCAACTCGGCGGCTGCGAGGAAATCTACGAGCGCCCCGCAACCCCGTTCGTGGCGAAGTTCCTGGGATCATCCAACCTGCTGGACGGCAAGGTCACGGGCGCGAATCGCGTCAAGACCGACCTGGGCGAGCTCGTGGTGGCAGATTCGCTGCCTTCATCAGGTTCTGTGCGGCTCTCGATCCGACCGGAGAAAGTCCAGATTTCCCGGCAGGGTTTCGGAAGCGCACCCAACCAGCTGAAAGCCACCGTCACCGACGAAATCTATTCCGGCGCCGAAAACGAATACCGTCTGCTGTGCACAGACCATTTCGAGCTGTCCGTCGAGGTCATGAACACCGGCCTGGAAAGTCACGATTTTGAACCCGGCGAGACGGTCGTGGCGCACTTGCCGCCTCAGCACCTGGTGGTCATCTCGGGCGGAGAGGCGTTGCGCGCCGAAGAACTCGAGGGCGTGTGAGTCGGTCACGAGTCACGGGGTCAGAGGTCAGACACCGATCGGCAAGGGATAATCTGGCCCTTGCGGCTTGCGGCTCGAGGCTCGAGCCTCACCGGACAACCGTCCCGCACGCGATTCTCGAGCATGATCGGAATGCCGTCCCAGACGGTGTTCTCGAGGGTGATCGCTGATGGCTGCGCCGACGCGAAGCGCGCCCAAATCCGACCTGACGCCCGCCGGTGGCGAAGTGCTGAACCGCGCGCAACTGCTGGCCAGGGCGGCCATCACGGCGGGGCCGGGCGTGTTCTGGATCGCGCTCTTTTTGATTCTGCCCGGACTGATTTTGCTGGTTTATTCGTTCCTGACTCGAGACGCGTTGGGCGGCGTGACGACCCCGTTGACGCCGGACAATTACGTGCGCTTCGCGGGCTGGGACGTGCTGGGATACGACCCGGCGTACTGGCAGATCGTCGGGCGCAGCGTGCTGGTGGCGGTCATTACGACGTTCTTCTGTGTGCTGATGGCCTACCCCCTATCGTTTTTCATCGCGGCGCACGGCCCGCGCGCCCGCAACACGCTGTTGCTCCTGGTGATCGCGCCGTCGTGGATCAACCTGGTGATCAGAACCTACGCCTGGATGATCGTGCTGAACCCGGACGCACCGATCACCGTGATCGCCCGAACGTTGGGCATTGTCGGGGAAGGCGAGGGCCTGTACCCGAGCGCCTTCGCGGTTTACCTGGGGATGGTCAATATTTTTCTACCGTTCCTGGTGCTACCCCTGTACACCGCAGTAGAGCGCCTGGACTGGAGTTTGCTCGAGGCCGCGCAGGACTTGTACGCGTCCAAGTGGCAGGCGTTCTGGCAGGTGCTGTTGCCGCAAACCCTGCCCGGACTGGTGGCGGGCATCATTCTGACCGCCATTCCCGCCTTCGGCATGTACGTCGTGCCGGATCTTCTCGGCGGCGCGAAGACATCTCTGGTCGGGAACGCCATCGCGCAACAGTTCGGATCGTCCCGCGATTGGCCGTTCGGCGCGGCCATCAGCTTCCTGGTGATGGGCCTGACGCTGACCGTGCTGTACGTCTATTCCCGGCGCGTGGGCGAGCAGGGGATGCGTGATCTGCTGTGAAGCTGGTCAGGGGTCAGGGGTCAGAGGTCAGGGAGAAGAGCTTCGTCTCGAGGGTGATTTCTCGAACATTGATGCTCGAGAATACCGTCTCACACAATCAAAATAAGAACCAGCGACGCACCAATGCTGGAGGGGCGAACCTGGTGTTCGCCCTCGCGCTGGAGCCAATGCCGCGCATCGAATCTCAAGAGAACACCGTCCTGGACGCATGCTCGAGTTCGTGTGCAGGAGCGCGAGTAGCCCGTCAGGTGCTGTCATTCGAGCAAGAACGGTCTTTTCACGCGTTCTCGAGAAAAGGTGATCGCTAGTGGCGATGCCAGCGCAGCAGCCAGCACCGCAGGTGGTCACTCAACCGCGCCGCGCCAGACGCGAAAGCATGTCCAGGCCGGTGTCGCTGGGCTTGCGAATCTCGAGCTACCTGATTCTCTTGTTCATTTACCTTCCGATCATCTTGGTGGCCATTTTCTCGTTCAACAACTCGAATTACAGCCTGGCCTGGTCGGGATTCACCTGGAAGTGGTACGGGAAAATCCTGGGATTGAACGAGATCAACATCGGCATGCCGGTGGATCAACTGACCCAGGCCACGGAAAATACGCTCTTCCTGGCGGTGGTTTCGACGCTGATCGCGACGGTTCTGGGGACGCTCTTGGGTTACGGTTTGCACCGTTACAAGTTCCCAGGATCACGGTTTTTCACGTGGTTCATGTACATCCCGGTGGTCACGCCGGACATCGTCATGGCGGTCTCGTTGCTGCTGACCTACGCGTTCTTGCGGCAGCTCAGCTCGGTTTTCGATCCGGGCATGACGACGATGGTGATCGCACACGTGACCTTTCAGATCGCGTTCGTGGCGATCATCGTGCGATCCCGGCTGGCGCTGCTCGACCCGGCGCTCGAGGAGGCGGCGCGAGACCTCTACGCGGGGCCTTTGGATACGGTCAGGTACGTGATTCTGCCGCTGGCCATGCCGGGCATCGTGGCGGGAGCGCTGCTGGCGTTCACGCTTTCAATCGACGATTTCGTGATCTCTTTTTTCACGTCCGGCCCGAGTTCTCAGACGCTGCCGATTTTGATTTTCACGTCCGTCAAGCGCGGCATCACGCCGGACATCAACGCGCTGTCCACATTGATCGTGCTGGTGACGATCGTGGCGGTCTTCGCCTCGAACCTCTTGCAACGGCGCCAGGAATAAGTCAGGCTTCTGTCAACCTCGGGCCTGGGATGCTCGAGCAACGCGTCTTGCCGAAGTACACGGAGGGAACCATGAAACGCAGATTCTTGATCGCCCTGGGATGCCTCGCGGCCAGCAGCGTTGGGCTCGAGTACGTGCGCGCTGAAACGAAAGTCCTGAACGTCTTCAACTGGTCGGAGTACATCGACCCGCAGATCTTGAAGGATTTCGAGAAAAAAGAGGGCGTCAAGGTCAACTACACGCTCTACGAATCCAACGAAGATCTGGTCGCCAAGCTCCAGGCGGGCGGCTCCAAGCAGTACGACGTGATCGTGCCCGGTCAGTACATCGTGCCCTTGCTGATTGAGAAAAAACTGGTGCAGCCGTTCGACAAATCCAAAGTGCCGAACCTGAAGAACCTCTCCAAGAAATTCCAGAACCCGAGCTACGACCCCGGCAACACCTACACCGCCGCGTACCAGTGGGGTACGGTCGGAATCGTGTATGACAAGCGCAAAGTCAAGGAAGCGGACGTCTCGTGGAATTTGTTCTTCGACAAATCCAAGCAAAAAGGCCCATTCTTGATGATGGACTCCACCCGCGAGATGCTCGGGCCGGTGCTGAAGTACCTGGGCAAGAGCGTCAACACCACCGCGGCGGATGACCTGAAAAGCGCCGTCGCCGCGATGGTGGACGCCAAGGGGCGCAGCCTGGGTTTCGACAACGGCGTCGCGGGCCGCAACAAGGTCGCGGGCGGGCAAGCCGCCTACGCGGTCGCGTACAGCGGGGATTGCATCAAGATTCAGTCCGAGAGCCCGAACGTGGGTTACGCCGTGCCCAAAGAAGGCAGCGTGATCTTCACCGACAGCATGGCGATCCCAGCGGGCGCGCCCAACGCGGACATGGCCAACAAGTTCGTGAACTTCATGCTCGACCCGAAGATCGGCGCGAGGTTGTCCAACTACAACCGTTACGCCACCCCGAACGAGGCTGCCAAGCCCTTCATCACGCCCGGCGACCGCAAGAATCCCGGCATGTACCCGCCGGATGCGGTCATGTCGAAGCTCGAGTTCGTGGCGGACGTGGGTACCTCGCAGCGCTTGTACGACGCGGCCTGGACGCAGATCAAATCGAAGTAAGACCGTTGCAGCGTCCCCGATGGTGTCCTCGAAAATGCTCGAGCGCCCGTCGGGGATGGTTTTTCTCGAGATCTCGACCTGCCGCGCTCCTGACCGTGGCGAGAGAAAGTCGGATTTATAAGAAACACCGTCCAGCAAAGCGTTTTAATTGCGTGCTGGACGATCTTCGGATAAAACCGAACCTGTCTAACGAACCCGCACCACCTCGAGACGTAAGATTCAGCCACGACCGCGCACCCTCGAGGCGGGCAATGTGAAGGAGATCAACGTGAAAAAACGAGTCTGGGTTATGGCCGCGCTCAGTGCGGCACTGCTGGCGGCCACCGTCGGAGCGCAACAGAAAAAGCTGAACCTGTTCATCTGGTCGGAATACATCGACTCTGGCGTAATCAAGGATTTCGAGAAGCAGTTCGGCGCGAAGGTCAACGTGTCCTTATACGAATCGAACGAGGATTTGCTGGCCAAGCTCGCGGCGGGCGGAACCAAGCAGTACGACGTGGTCGTGCCGAGCGGCTACGTGATCCCAGTGATGATCAAACAGAACCTGTTGAAACCGTTGGATCTGGGTAAAATCCCGAACCTGAAAAACCTGGCCAAGAGCTTCGCCAACCCGAGCTTCGATCCGGGCAACACGTACAGCGCTGGATACCTGTTTAGCCTGACGGGCGTGACCTACCGCAAGGACAAGATCAAGAACCTGGTGCCATCGTGGGCGCTCTTTTTTGACAAATCCAAGCAGCCCGGCACGTTCACCATGCTGGACGACTCGAGAAGCATGATCGGGATCGCGCTCAAATACCTCGGGAAGTCCTACAACTCGACCAGCACGGATGACATCAAGAAAGCCATCGACTTGCTGATCGACGCGAAATCCAGAAGCCTGGGTTTCACGGGCAGCCCCGAAGGGAAAAACCGCGTCCTGTCCAAGCAGGCCGTCATGGCCGTGACGTACAACGTCGAGGCCTTGAAGGGCATGGAAGAGGACAAGAATATCGGCTTCTTCATCCCCAAAGAAGGCGCAGAGATCGCGTTGGACAACATGGCGATCCCGGCGCAATCGCCGAACAGCGATCTGGCGCACCAGTTCATCAACTTCATCCTGGACGCGAAAGTCGCCGCCAGGAACGCGACCAGCGTCCGCGCCAGCACGCCGAACGAGGCTGCAAAGGCTTTCATTCCGAAAGCGGATCGCGACAACCCCGTGATTTACCCGGCGGACGCGACCCTCAAATCGCTCGAGTTTGCGACCGATCTGGGTGCGTCGTTGAAGCTCTACGACGCGGCCTGGACGAAGATCAAGGCGCGATAGAGTCTTCGAGGGTACGAGGCGGCGCAGGTTGCGCCGCCTCGTTTTCTTGAGTTTCCAGGATGCTCGTGGGTTTTTCCAGTCTCGCTGCCGCACGCACCGAAATTCATTGCGTCGAGTACAGGACGGTCTGGGCTTCGGTCAGGTCGGGCACTTCCAGCTTCGCGACGAGATCGAGCATGACGCTCTGGTTGACGACCGCCTCGCGTTCGCGGTTCTGTCGAAATATCTTCTCGAGGCAGGGCTCGAGGTACGCGATCTCGGTGCGCGCGCCGTAATCGGTGAACAGGCCGATCAGCCCCTCGCGCACGCTGCGCGTCAGGTTGGTGGCGTTCCAGGCGAAGCTCGTGCGGTTGCGCAAGAAGCCCCTGGCGCGCTCCCTGGCGAGCTGTAAGACGGGGCCTTGATTGTCCGTCCACGACACGCCCAATTCGTGGCGGATACCGTCCAAATGGACGCTCGGCCAGTCCGGGTGGTGGGTTTTCAGGTACGTGTCCTTGCCGGAACCGGGCAGGCCGGACATCATCAAAACGGCGCCTTTGGTGTCGTCGAAAGCGCGGTAGGCGGGGTCGCGGCCCGGGGTGCGGCAGTACACGAAGCGGCTGTGGTCGGACGCGAACGGGAACGGTTGGATCAGGCAGTCGCGTTCCGCGCAGAACTCGCGGAACAGCCCGACCCGAGCCACGAGTTCGTTCCCGTCGCGGCAGATGCGGCCCCTGGCGTCGGCTTCGGCCAGCAGCGCGATCCAGTCGGGGCGCACCCGCAGGCTCGCCTCGATCGCGGCGCGGGCAGGGTCGGCGCGCTCGAGGAACCACAACGGCAGCCCGTGGTGACGCACCAGCGCCACGATGGCGAGGCGCGCCTCGAACGGAACCGGGGCGTCCATCTCGAGCATCAGGATGCGTTGCGCGGTGCGCGCACCCGCCGAGGCGTGACCCTTGGAGGTGATGCGCCCGTCGTCTTCCGTGATGGTCTTGTCGGGCTTGCCGATATCGTGCAGCAGGGCTGCCGCGAACAAAATCGAGCGCGGCGTCGGCGCCAGATCGCGCCATTCGGGGTTGGCGACCAGCGCTTGTGTCACCATCCTGGTGTGGATCAGCACGTCGCCTTCGGCGTGATGGACGGGATTCTGGGGCGTCCGACCAAGGGCCGTCAGCCACGCGTGGCGGACGACGATCGCGTCCCAGTCGATCCGCCAGGATGGGGCGTCCGGGCAGAGGGGAAACGTCCAGTCGTTCACCAGGACAGCTTACCCGCGCGGGTACGTTCGCCATCGTCGAAGAATTCGAGCCGTACCCTCAAAAATACCGTCCACGACAGTATCCTCGAGAATTCAATGTTGATCGTCCCAGACGGTATTTCCCGGACTCTCCGGTTCACCAGATGGAGCGTCCCGGCGCGAGCAGGTTCGGTACGATCGGGCGCTCGAGCCAGTGCGAACCGGACTGCGTGACGGCCTGAAGGAAGCTGGCGCGCACGAACTTGTAGCGCGCCTGAACCGCGCCGTCCCGCTCGAGCTTGATGTAGAGCCCTTCCATCAGTTCGGAAGAGTCCGTTTCGGACGCCACTCGCGCGGGCTCGAGGCCGTCCCGAAGGCAGGATTCGCGCAACGCCGCGATGTGATCCCGACCGATGAAACTCGAGCGGCCCAGCAGCGCCGAGAGCGATTCCGGCGTCTGGAACGCACCCGTGGCCAGAATTGGCACGGAAGCGAGCGGTAGATTCTCGAGCAACGCCGTCCTGGACGGCGTATCCAGGAACGCGTCCCGGACGGTGTCCAGCGCGTCGAAGACCAGAAAGTAATGCGGCAATCGGTCGTAGAAAATCGTGTGCTTGGCGTAAACCCACTCGCCGTAGATCACGTAGCGCTCGCCCAGCACGGGCTGCAAGGCATCGACCAGGCTGTTCGCCCAGGTTTTGAACCGTGCGAAGTGGCGCTCTCGGGGGCCGCCGATCAGGTAATGCCCTCTGGATTGAAGCAGCAATCTGCCGCCGTCGAACGAGATCGCGGCGTTCGCGCCATCCATTTTTTCCTCGACCACCACGGTCTGACCGCGAATTTCGTGAAACGGGACGCTGTTCGGCGAATCGCCGGGCTGGATTCTCGAGCCTTCCAGGTGCGGTGTGCGCGGGAATTTGCGAATCGGCGGGGTCACGCCTCGACCCGCGCCACGACGATCGAGTGGTTCAGCACGGCATCCAGACTGACGCGCACCGTGCCCGCCGCTTGGAACATTCGGGTCAGGTCCGTATTGGAAAAGAGGTGGATGTGCTCCGGGTTGTCATCCGGCTGCGATGGCACGCTGGCGATCACGAACCGCCGCGCGACCCGGACGGCCTCCGAAACCGCGCGCTGCGCGTCGGGAATGTGTTCGAGGACTTCGAGCGCCGTCACCGCGTCGAAACTCGAGTCCGGGAAGGACAGTTCGGTGGCGTCCTCGAGCCGCGCTGTCAGGTTGGGAAATCCGCCGTCGCTGACAGCTTGAATGTCCGCCACGCGGTGCGCCAGGGTGTCGCAGGCGGTGATCTCGAGCCACGGCATCGCGTCCAGGAGCGGCCACAAAAACGCGCCCCGACCGGAACCGATGTCCAGCAAACGCATCGGAGCCAGACCGCGCAGCGCTCCCAGCACGCGTTCCACGCGCGCCAGACCCATCGTGCGTTTGAAGCGGTGCAACCGCAACCCGGCCTCGCGTCCGGCCTCGAGGATCGCGCTCAGGTCATCGGGGGTCAAGGTCTCGAGCGCCGAACCGGAAAGCGCTTCTGGCAGAATTGAGCCGATCTTGCCGCGCACGTAAGCGGCGGCGATGCGTTCAAAGAGCGCGGTCACCCGCACAGAATACCGAGGCCGTAGACTGACGGAAATGTTTACGCGCTCCAGACCCGCCGGTCACGGTTTCAGCGTTCGGGGACGATGGCTGACGGGCGAGCCCGAGGCGTTGATCGATCATCAGGACAGCCCGCTCGTGGCCGCGCGGTTGTGCGCCGAGCGCGGCCTGAGGCTCGATTCGCGGCTGACGGAGGCGCTGCGCGCGATGGTGGCGCTCGATCCGACCCCGCCCGATCCGTCCGGCTTGCGCGAATCAGTGCGAGACGAATTGAGCGCGCTGATGTCGGCCAAAGATCCCGCGCGCGGCATCGAGGTCGTGCGCGATCTGGGCTTGCTGGCGCGCTGCATTCCGGAACTCGAGGCGGGCGCGGGGCTGGAACAGTTCGGTGGATTGCACCACCTGGATGTCCTGGAACACAGCATCGAGGCGCTCCGGCGACTGGTGATCGTCTTCCCCCAGGCCAGGCTCGAGACGCGCTGGGCGACGCTCCTGCACGATGTCGGCAAGCCCGCCGCCAGAAGCTGGGACGCGGTGCGCGAGCGCTGGAGTTTTTTCGGGCACGATCAACTGGGCGCGACCATCGCGCGTGAAATCTTGACCCGGCTCGGTTACGACGAAACCCTGATTGAACGCGCCTCGCGGATGGTGGATCGGCACATGCTGCGCCTGCCCGGCGACGAACGCCAAGCGCGGCGTTTCGTCAACCGCAACCGCGTCATCCTGCCGGAACTGCTGCAAGTCATGCTGGCGGATCGGGAAGCCGCGCGCGGCCCCTTATCGAGCGAACAATCCCGGCGGACGTACCAGCAGGGCATGGATCGGGTGCTCCAAGCGATGAAGGAGCACGACACCATCAAACCGCTGATGGACGGGCGCGAGGTCATGGCGTTCTTGAAGCTCAAGCCGGGCAGGGCCGTCGGGCAGGCGCTGGAATTCCTGAAAGAGGCCGAAGAAAGCGGCGACGCATCCGATCTCGCGACGGCGAAGACCTTGCTGGCGGCCTGGGCGAGGGCTCGAGGGCTCGGTTGAACGATGCACGGCGTTTGCTCGATCTCGAGAATGGTCGGCGCGAGCGCATCGAGGATGCAGGCAGCTCGAGGATTCAGTCAGCCCGAGCGCAACCCGAGTCGCTGGCGCACCAAAAACACCGTCCAGCACGCAATATCAATTCTGCGCGCTGGACGGTGTTTTCTGGAACCGATCGTTACTTGGCGACCAGCGACCAATTTTGGATGGTCGCGCCGTTGATCTGACCGGTCGAGGTATCGCCCGAGAAGAAGTACAGCGGGCTGCCGTCATACGTGACCTGCAGCACGCCAGCGCCCAGATCGGTGCGAGCAATCGTGCCGAGCGCCTTGGCCGCACCCGACCCAGGGACGAGCTGAGAGGCATCCGTCACGGTCAAGGCGGGCCACTTGGTGGCGCAGGCGCTCGAGGTGCAGGCGCTGGTCGTGCCGCCCTTGGTGTCGTTGGCGAACGCGTAGAGCGTCAACCCGGTCTTGCTGCCCGCCAGAGACCCGGCGTAGAGCTTGTCGAGCAGCGGGCCGGACTGACCGACCTCGACGATCTTGCCGGGAACCGTGGTCGAACCGCAGGCGCTGAGAACCGAGGCGAGAACGAGCGTGGCAATGGCGATGACTGCTTTCATGTTGACCTCCGGGTGGTTGAAGGCATTGCGCGCCTTCACAAAAAAGTGTTCGAGGGTTGAGCGTCTGTTGCCCGAATCGTGCAATCCGGTTCGTACCGTGAAGATCCTGCACGTTGCTGGATCTGCCCGAGCCCTACGCGTTTAATATACCGTCCAGCGCGGGTTATTCAGATTTTTGAAAAAATTGAAAACTGAGGGCAGGGCATCGATTCGTGAAGAAATGCGGCTGATAGAAATTGTGGTTGGATCAATGGCCGCAGTGCGCTAACGGTTCATCTGAACCTCCTGATGGTGTGCGCCTCGAGCAGCAAGGTAACGCCGCTCCGGTCACGACCCAGTAACGAGGCTCCTGGAACACCGTGCTGGAAGCGAAACCTCGAGCCCATTGAGCCGTCAATTCGCGGCGGGCGTTCCGCACGGAGTGACCGGGCTCGATGGGCGGCGGCAGGTGCGTTTGATTGGGCCTTGATAAGATGCACCGCGTGTCAGACCTTCAGAACCGCATCAGCACACCCGATTGGGTCAAGGACGCGATTTTCTATCAGATCTTCCCGGATCGCTTCGCCGCGTCCTCTCGCGTGCTGAAGTCGGGTGGGCTCGAGGAGTGGGACGCGAAACCGACGATTCACGGCTACAAGGGCGGGGATTTGCTGGGTGTGGTCGAGAAGCTCGATCACCTCGAGAACCTGGGCGTCAACGCGATCTACTTCTGCCCGGTCTTCCAGTCCGGGTCAAACCATCGCTACCACACGCACGATTACCGCAGCGTAGATCCGATGCTGGGCGGCAACGCGGCCCTCAAGGAACTGATCGCGCGCGCCCACACCAAAGGCATCAGGGTCGTGCTGGACGGTGTTTTTAACCACGCCTCGCGGGGGTTTTTTCAGTTTCACGACATCCTCGAGAATGGGCCGCAGAGCCCGTACCTGGATTGGTTCAACGTCAAGGGACACCCGTTGCACGCCTACGACCCGCGAGAAGCCCCGAATTACGACGCCTGGTGGGGCTACGCGGCCTTACCGAAGTTCAACACGGCTTCATCTGCCGTGCGCGAATTTCTGTGGGGCGTGGCCGAGGACTGGATCAAATTCGGCGTGGACGGCTGGCGTCTGGACGTGCCCAACGAGATCGATGATGATGCCTTCTGGCAGGAGTTCAGGCGGCGCGTCAAGCGCGCCAACCCGGACGCGTATATCGTCGGTGAAATCTGGACGGAAGCGCAACGCTGGCTCTCCGGCGACCAGTTCGACGCGGTCATGAATTACATCTTCACGACCATCACCTACGAGTTCCTGGCCGGAAAAACGATCCGTAAGGACATCACGGCGGAATCCGGCTTGAAGCACCTGGGCAGCATGGATGCCGAACGCTTCGCGCGCGAGACGGAGCGCTTGTTCAGTCTGTACCCCTGGGAGATCACGCTGGCGCAACTCAATTTGCTCGGCTCGCACGACACGCCGCGCGTGCTCTCGATCGTTGACAACGATGTCAGCGCGTTGAAACTCATGACGTTGGTGCAGATGAGCTTTCCGGGCGCGCCGTGCATTTACTACGGCGACGAGATCGGTCTGGAGGGCGGACGCGATCCCGATTGTCGGCGCGGCATGGTCTGGGACGAAGCGCGTTGGAACATTGAAATTCTGGACTTCACCAGAACCGCGATTCGGATGCGCAAATCCATTCCGGCGCTGCGGCGCGGCGCGTACCGCACGGTTCACGCGCACGGTATGACTTACGCCTTCGAGCGCAAACTGAGCGACGGTTCCAGCACGGCCATCGTGGTCATCAATGCGGACACGAGGACGCACAACGTGCCACTCGATGGCGTGGACGACGGCGTGTACATCGATTTTTTCAGCGGAACGCGCTTCGAGGTGCGCTCCGGCAAGCGCACTTTAGGTCACGTCCCGCAGCGTTCAGGCATGGTGCTGGTTAAACATTGATTCTTGAGACCGTTCAGGGCGCGAATCTCGAGCTTCGGGAATCTTTTTATCGTCTGGAGCGTTCTCTGGGTCGTGCAGAAATGAGTCTACAGAGGCTCGCAGAATCCTCGACGTGCACAGGGGCTCTCTGGCTGCCCCACAATGCGGATGGTGGGTCTCGCGCGTCAACGTCTTTGAATACCGCCGCGTGAGCCGTTGTGCTCGAGCAAAAGTGGGTTCAGAAATCACCCGTTGATGACCTGACGGGAAGTCACTGAACTGATTTGTCAGTAATTTGAAAGGTCGGAAGTTTCACACTATTCTGCGTGCAAGCCACTCATCGCTCCGGTAGTCACCCGCCAGTCAACGCGCCGTTCATCCTGATCGCCGAAACCCAGCGCGAAACCATCGACCAGCTCCGCACGCAAGCCGCCGAACGCGGACTGCGCACCGAAGTCGTGACCAGCGGCGAACAGGCCATGGAAGTTCTCCGGCGCATCACGCCCATCGGCGCGATCCTGAGCGCGGACTTGAGCGCTCTGAACGGAATTGACATCTGCGCGCGCATGAAACGCGTCAGCCGATTCAAACACGTCCCGGTGATCGTCACGACCGGCATTCACAACACCCGCACCTACGACGCCAGCAAGCCCGTCAAGGCTGAAGCCTTGATTTTCAAACCGATGGAACGCGGGATCGTGGGGCGCGCGCTGGATCGGATCGCGTTCGGAACCGTACCCGGTTCGTGGCCGAATCCTCGGGCGACCCAGGAGTTGAACCCGCGCCTGACGTTGATCCGCTGATCGCCGGCGTCCGACGCTGGCGACACCGCGCTGAAAAGGTACGAGCCGGCGCCTAGGCGCTCGCCTTCAGACGCTGCGCGTAGCGCTGACGGAATTTGGCCACCTTCGGCGCGATAATCACGCGGCAATAGCCCTGCTCCGGGTGATTCACGTAGTAGTTCTGGTGGTAATCCTCGGCGGGATAGAACGCGGGCATCGGTGAAACTTCGGTCACGATCGGCGCATCCCAGACGTTGAGCGTCTCGAATTGCCCGATGACTTCCTCTGCGACCGCTTTTTGTTCCGGGGAACGGTAGTAAATCACGCTGCGGTACTGCGTACCGACATCGTTGCCCTGACGGTTCAGGGTCGTCGGGTCGTGAATCACGAAAAAAATCTCGAGGATTTCGCGCAAACTGACGTTGCTCGGGTCAAACTCGATCTGCACGACTTCGGCGTGACCGGTCTGCCCGGTGCAGACCTGCTCGTAACTCGGGTTGGCGCTGCGTCCACCCGCGTAACCCGAAACCACGTCCGTGACGCCCTCGAGTTCGTCGTACACGGGTTCCAGACACCAGAAGCAACCGCCGCCCAGCGTAATGGTTTCAGTCATGGCTCGAGTCTAGAATGAATGGCTCCGACGCGTGGCCATCCACGTTACGAACTCGAGAAACACCGTTCAGCACGCATACCAGCAAACGCTGTCCAGCACGGTGTCTCGAGATCAATGCAGGCTTTGAAGCACGTCAAAAAAATCTGGGAAGGTCTTCGAGACGCAGCCCGGATCGAGAATCGTCACGCCCGGAGCGCGCAAGCCCAGCACGGCGAAACTCATCGCCATGCGGTGGTCGTCGTAGGTCTGCACGGACGCGGGCTGCGGCGCGCCGGGATACACCACGAAGCCATCGTCCTCCTCGAGCGCGCGGATGCCGAGACGGTTCAACTCGCGCACCACGGCTCCGATCCGGTCGGTTTCCTTGCGCCGGATGAAACCGATGCCCGTGACTCGGGTTGGGCCATCCGCGAAGGGTGCCACAGCGGCCAGCGTCTGCGCGGTATCGGAAAGCTGCGACATGTCCACGTCCACACCGCGCAAGTTCGACGCGCCGATGACTTCGGTTTGCGCGTCCGTCATCCTGACCGTGCAGCCCATCTGTTCCAGCACGCGCACGAAACCCAGATCGCCCTGCAAGGACTGCGAACCCAATCCCGGCACGGTCACGCGCCCGTTGGTGACGGCGGCAGCCGCGAAGAAGTAACTGGCGGCGCTGGCATCCGGCTCGATGGCGTACGTCGTCGCGGTGTAGGCACCGGGTGCGACGTGAAAACGCTTGAAATCATCGATCTCGAGGGTCGCACCAAAGGCGCGCATGGCCTGAGCGGTCATCTCGAGGTACGGCTTGCTGACCAGATCGCCCTCGACATCCAGCGTCAAACCCGTCTGAAAATACGGTGCGCTCATCACCAATCCCGTGAAGTACTGGCTGGACAGGTCGCCGCGCATCGAGAACCGTCCGCCGCGCACGCCACTCGATGTCACGCGGATCGGCGGGCAGCCCGTTCCATTCAAGCTTTCAGCCCTCGCGCCGAGGGCGTTGAGCGCGTCGATCAGGGGTTGGATCGGGCGTTTTTGCATGGCTGGCACGCCGTCCAGTTCATAGATACCCTCGCCGGAGGCCGCACCGAGCGCCATCAACGGCGGCAAGGATCGGGCGGTCGTGCCGGAATTGCCGACGAACACGCTGGCGCGGTCTTTGGGCACGCGTCCCGCACCGCCCCGGACAGTGAAGGTCTTCGCGACCTCGTCTGCCACGACCTCGAAACCCAGATCTCGCAGGGCGCTCGCCATGAAGCGCGTGTCGTCCGAAAAAAGCGCGCCCGTCAGCCTGCTCTGACCGCTCGCCAGCGCCGCCAGGATCAGGGCGCGGTTCGTGTACGACTTCGATCCGGGCGGCGTCAGGATCGCGTTCAGGGGCTTCCCGAGCGGTTCAATCTGGAGGTGTTCGGGCAGGGCTGAGGTCGTGTTCGGCACGCCGCAGAGCATACCGTCAAAAGCACCCGCTCCTCGAGACCCCCTTTGAAGAACACCGTCCAGCGCACGAATCTAAGAATGCGTGCTGGACGGTGTTCTCGAGCTTCAATTCACGGCTCGAGGGTCGAGTACGTCGCGCAATCCGTCACCCACCAGGTTGTACCCGAGCACGGTGATCAAAATGGCGATGCCCGGAAAGATCGTCGTCCACGGCGCGCTGTTCCAGTAACCGCCCCGGAAGGCGTCAGCGATCATCGTGCCCCACTCGGGCGCGGGCGGTTGCGCACCCAATCCCAGAAAGCCCAGCGCGGCGGCCTCGAGTGTGGCCGTGGCGATGGACAGCGTGGATTGCACGATCAACGGCGTCAAGGAATTTGGCAGCAGGTGGCGGAACAGCACGCGGTAACGCGATGCGCCTAGGGCGTTCGCGGCCTGCACGTAATCGAGTTCGCGCAATCCGATGACCGCACCCCTGGCCAAGCGCACGTATACGGGAATCTGCACGACGCTGATGGCCAGCAGCGTGTTGTCCAGTCCGGGGCCGCGCACCGCGACGATGGCGATGGCCAGCAGCGTGCCCGGAAAAGCCAGCAAAATATCGGTCGCCCAACCGACAAATATATCGAATCGACCACCAAAAAATCCTGCCGCCAGTCCGATGATCGAGCCAAAAACGGCGGCCAGGGCGACCGCGCTGACACCGACTCGCAAGCTGATGCGCGCGCCGTGCCAGATGCGAACCGCAACATCTCGACCGTTATCGTCCGTACCGAACCAGTGCGCGCTCGAGGGAGCCTGAAGGCGCACCTTGAGGTCGCCGTCGGTCGTCGGATCGTAGGGTCGCGCGATCGGCGCGATCAACGCCAGCACGATGAACAAGGCCGTGATGATCGCGCCCACCCGTCCGGGGCCGGATTTGCGAAAGCGCCTCCAGGCGATCTGGGCGGGCGTCTCGATGCTCTCGCGCGGGGCGGGGGGCAGCGCTGTCACGGTGGTCATGGGGTTCCTCGAGTCTCGAGCCTGATGGAATACGGGCGGCTCATCGGTACTGAATCCTCGGATCGAAGAGCGCGTACGACAGATCGACCAGCAGGTTGACCAGCACGAACACGACCGCGACGATGATCACGCCGCCCTGCACGATCGGGTAATCGCGTTGCAGAATGCCCTCGTAAATCCAGCTGCCGATGCCGGACCAGCTAAAGATCGTCTCGGTCAATATCGCGCCCGAAAGCAAACCGCCGAACGACAGGCCAACCACCGTGATGACGGGCAGCATGGCGTTCCTGAGGGCGTGCTTCATCACGACGGCGCGCTGCGGCAAGCCTTTGGCCCTGGCGGTGCGGACGTAATCCTGACTCAGCACCTCGATCATGGCACTGCGGGTCATGCGCGCGATGATCGCCATCGGGATCGTGCCCAGCGCCACGGCGGGCATGAAGAGGTGCAACAACGCATCCCAGGATACCGCCGGTTGGCCGCGCAGCAAACCGTCCAGGACGTACAAACCCGTCAGCGGCGTGAAGCTCAACGAGAAGATATCCCCGATCCGCGCCGAGGGCGGCAGGATCTGCGAGTACACGCTGAAAATGTACTTGAGGATCATGCCGAGCCAGAAGATCGGCATCGAAACGCCGACCAGCGCGAGCGCCATGCTGGCGTTGTCCACCACGGAATTGCGCCGGAGCGCGGCCAGCACGCCGATCAGAACGCCTACTACGACGGCGAAGATCATCGCGGCGATGGAAAGCTCCAACGTGGCCGGCCAGCGCCGTTTGACCTCGTCAGCGACGGGAATCCGGCTGAAAATGCTCTCGCCCAGGTTGCCGCGCAAGGTGTTTCCCACGAAACGAAAATACTGACCGTCAAAAAAATCGAGTGGGTTTCCGGTTTTCGCGGCGGCCTGCGGGTTGAAAAACCACGGCTGGTTCAGGCCCAGAAGCTTCCGCACAGCAGCCGTAGATTCTGGCGTGGCGCGCTCGCCGAGCATGGTCAGCGCGGGGTCGCCGGGGATCAGGTGGACGAAGCTAAAGACCAGCAATGAAATCCCGAACAATACCGGGATCAATCCGAGCAAGCGTCTGGCAATGTAAGCAGTCAAAATGAATTCCTTTTTTGTACTCGAGACTCGAGGCAAAGTTCGGTCTGTGCGCTGAGAACTCCACTTTTCAACATTTTGCCGTTTCTACGGCAGGTTTGAGCGCATGTCCTCGAGATCGATCATCGAAGCTTGAACTGGTGAACACACCGTCCAGCACGCGAGTTTCTGAATTCGTAGAAACGACGTACTGGACGGTGTTTTCAGGCTTACTTCACCGAGAGATCAGCCAGGAACACGCTTCCCAACGGGCTGGGAACCCAGCCGTCAACGTTGGCACGCTTGGCCTGAAGGGGCTTGGAATGGACAATTGGAATCTTGACGATATCGTTGTAAAGAATTTCCGAGACCTGCTGGTAAATCGTCGCCTTCTGCGCCTTACTGATGGCTCCACGGCCCTGCTCCAAGAGCTTGAAGTAGGTGGCATTGTCGTAACCCGTTGACTTGACATTGCCCGGTCCGATCAGCGGCGTGTAGAAGTTGTCCGGGTCGTTGTAATCGCCCGTCCAGCCGAGCAAGAACGCCTGGAACTTGCCATCGCTCGCGTCGCTCAGGTACGCGCCCCAGTCCTTGGTCTTGAGTTCAGCCTTGATACCGACCGCCGCGAGATCCTTGGCCATCGCCTCGGCAATCGGTTTGGCATTCGGGTAGTACGGCCTCGAGACGGGCATGTACCAGAGTTCCATCGAGAAGCCATCCTTGTACCCGGCGTCGGCCAGCAGCTTCTTGGCGGCTTCGACGTTGTAGACGTAATCTTTGACGTTCTTGGAGTACGTCCAGTCCAGGGAGGTCGGCGGAATGAACGGGCTGGTGATGCCGTACTCGCCGTAGAACGCTTCCACGATGGCTTTCTTGTTGATCGCGGCAGCCAGGGCTTGGCGAACTTTCAAGTCAGCCAGCGGATTCTTCGCACCATTGAGGGTTTTCGTTTGATTGAGACCGAGGTAGCCGACGTTAAAGCTCGGCAGGAAAATGGGCGTGACGTTCGCATCACCTTTGAGGGCCGTCAGGTTGTCGTAAGGAATGGCTCCAGTTGGAAGCAGATCAACGCTGCCCGCACGCAATTCAGCGATACGCGCCGCTGCGTCAGTGATGAAACGAACAATCGCGCCGGGGTTCTTGGGGAAGCCTTTGCGCCAGTAGTTTTTGTTGGCTGCAAGCACGATGCGGTCGCCCGTCTGCCAGGATTGAAGGGTGTACGGCCCCGTGCCGACAGGAATCGTAGAAGCCGTACCGTACTTGTCCTCGCCGGCCTTCTTGATGGCGGTCGGACTGGCCATGCCGAAGTACCCGGTCGCCATCAATTCATCGAAATTGGCAACTGGCGAGGAGAGCGTGACCTTGACGGTCAAGCTGTTGACGACCTCGACGGTTTTGATCAACGAGGTCGCGTTCTTCGAGGATTTGTAATCGCCGAAGATCTCCGGGACGATGGAATCGCCATCCTCGTGGAAGGTGGCTCGCGTGTCGTCCCACCAGAAATCGAAGTTGAACTTCACAGCGTCGGCGTTGAACGGCGTGCCGTCCTGGAAACTCACGCCGGGACGCAGGTTGATCGTCCAGACGCTCGAAGTCGCGTTCGGACGAACTGACAGGGCCAAGCTGGGTTCGACATCGGTCGTGCCCGCCTTGAACTCGAGCAGGCGGTCGTAAATCTGATCCTGCACGAAGATCGAGTTGCCGTCGCTGATCTTGCCCGGAGCCAGACTGGCGGGCTGGTTCGAGGCGACCACGATGGGTTTCCCACCTTGCGCGGTGGCCGCGATGAACGCGCCCGCGCCCAGGACGGCCAGGGCCGCGATTCCGATGAATTTCTTCATACAACCTCCTCAGGTCTTGCTGTCTCGAAAGCCTCTTCGGCTTTCCGAACGAGCGCTCGGAGTCTATCAATTCGGGTTTCTCATGTCGAGAATTCGTGACGGAACCGTGACAGGTTTCGGGAAATCGTTTTTAGGCGTCCTGGACGATGTTTCTCGAGTTCAGGCTTTTCTGAGACGTGTTGGCCCGAGCGAACGAGATCCCTTCCAGCGCCGAAAACTCAGGAACCGTTTCTTAAAAACGTGTGCAGGACGGTGTTTCGTTGATCAGCACCGTGTGGGACGGTGTTCTTTAAGTTGATGCTCCCAGAGAGTGCAGCGCGCACGAGCCGTTCGGCTTTGCCGTTCAGTCTTCACCGAGGTACTTCTTGCGAACCTCCTCGTTCCTGGCCAGGCTCTCGCCCGTGCCCTCCAGCACGATCTCGCCGGTCTGCAGGACGTACCCACGATTGGACACGCCGAGCGCCATCAGGGCGTTCTGCTCGACCAGCAGGATCGTCTTGCCCTTGGCGTTCAGTTCCTTGATGATCTCGAAGATCGTCTCGACAAAAATTGGTGAGAGTCCCATCGAGGGCTCGTCCAAGAGGATCAACTCGGGATCCTGCATCAGCGCGCGCGCCACCGCCAACATCTGTTGTTCTCCGCCGGAAAGCGTGCCGCCGAGCTGCTTTTCGCGCTCTTTGAGGCGCGGGAACAACTCGAAGCCGCGATTCATGCGTTCCACGATCAGATCGCGGTTGGTGACGCTGAAGGCGCCGATCTCGAGGTTTTCGCGCACGGTCAATCGTGGGAAGATCCGGCGTCCCTCGGGGACGTGCGCCATGCCCAGCTTGACGATCTCGTGCGGCAGGATCGTGTTCAGTTTCTGGCCCTTGTACGTGACCTCGCCGCGTTTGGGCGTCTTGAGGTTGCTAATCGTGCGCAGCGTGGTCGTCTTGCCCGCGCCGTTGCCGCCGATCAAGCAGACGATCTCACCGCGTTTAACGGTGAAGGTGATGCCCTTGAGGGCGTGAATCTGACCGTAGTAGGTGTGCACGTCTCGCAGCTCGAGCATGACCTCGTTCGAGCCAGCCTCAGAGGTCGTCACGCTGCACCTCCGCTGGGCGTCGCGCCGCCCGAATCGTTTTTATCCCTGTCCAACCCGAACTCGCCCGCCGCCGCGCCGGAACCCAGGTACGCCTCGATGACTTTCGGGTTGCGGCGCACCTCACCCGGCAAGCCCTCTGCGATCTTCGTACCGTAATCGAGCACCGTCACGCTGTCAGAAATCGTCATGACCACGCGCATGTCGTGCTCGATCAGCACGACCGTGATGCCCTGATCGTCGCGCACGCGGCGGATCAGGTGCTTGGCTTCCTCGGTTTCTTGAGGGTTCATGCCCGCCGTGGGTTCGTCCAGCAGGATCAGCTTGGGGTTGGTGGCCAGCGCCCGCGCGATCTCGAGGCGGCGCTGCTCGCCGTAAGGCAGGTTGGCGGCCAGTTCGTTCTGTTTGTGATCCAGGCTGATGAACTTCAGCAGTTCCCTGGCGCGACGCTGGCTTTCTTGTTCGTCGTCGCGGTAACGCTTGGTGTGCAGGAGGGCATCCACGTAGCGCGTCGAGGAGCGCGTGTGCCGCCCGACCATGACGTTCTCCAGGGCGGTCATCGCACCGAAAAGACGAATGTTCTGAAACGTCCTCGAGATACCGCGTTCGACCACCTGATCGGGTCGCAATCCGACCAGACTCGAGCCCGCAAACTGGATTGCGCCACCATCCGGTTGGTAGATACCCGTGATGACGTTGAAGAACGTCGTCTTTCCCGCGCCGTTCGGCCCGATCACGCTGACGATGGCGCGCTCCGGGACGGTGAAGGTCACGTCGTTGACGGCCACCAGACCGCCGAAGACCTTGCGAAGCGCCTGAACATCCAGCAGCGCGCTCACGTGTTGGCTCCCGTCGTGGCGGGACCGTCGTCATCGTGATGCGTCAACTCCGCCGCGCGTCGTTGAGCCGGAATCAGACCTTGTGGACGGTAAATCATCATCAGGATCAGAATCACACCGAAGATCAATCGCTGGTACTTCGTGACCTCGAACTGCGAGGGCAGATTGAGCGTTCCAGATGCGCGAAGATCGTTAAACAGGTTGCCCAACGCGGGCAGCAGGATCACCTCTAAAGATTTGACCAGCACCGCACCGACCAGCGCGCCCCGAATAGAACCCAGTCCGCCCAGCACGACCATCGCGACAATGCCGATGGACTGGTTGATGTCGAAACTCTCTGGACTGATGAAGGACTGCTTGGCCGCAAAGACCACACCCATCGCGCCCGCGAAGCTCGCGCCGGTGGCGAAGGCGATCAGTTTGGTCGCGACCAACGGCACACCCATCGCCTGTGCCGCGATCTCATCCTCGCGGATGGCTACCCACGCGCGCCCGATCTTCGAGTGATCCAGGCGCTGCGTCACCAGAATGGCGACCGCGATCACAGCGATACCGACGGCGTAAAAAATCAGAAGTTGCCACCTGAACGGCTCCGTCGGGAAGGCGATGCTCGAGGAGAGCTGGTTCGCCAGTCCCGCCAGGGGTTGGTTGATCGGCGTGATCCCCTGCGGGCCGTTGGTGATGTTGACCGGGTGGTTGAGGTTGTTGGCCAGCACGCGAATCACTTCACCCAGTCCCAGCGTGATGATCGCCAGGTAATCGCCCTTGACCTTCAGCACGGGCAGGCCCAGTAAAGCACCCACGCCCGCCGCAACGACCACGGCCAGCACCACGAACACGAAAAAATACGGATCGCCGGACAGCGGAAATTTGCGCCCGGAAATCAGCAAGGTGATCAAGGATTGAAGCACCAGATACCCGGCCACGATGATACCGACGGTTCGCAACAACCCGATCAACCAGTTCGGTTTGAGCGCCCTCGTGAACCACCATCCCGCACCCAGCACGCCAGCCACGACCAGCCCGACCAGAATCGTCGTAAGTTCGGCGCTCCCGAGAGATTTAGGAGCGAATTCGTTGGCCTGCGGCGACCCGAAAATGCCCCAAAGGTACGCGCCCGTGGCGAAAAACGCGACGTACCCGAGATCCAGCAAGCCCGCGAACCCGACCACGATGTTCAATCCGAGCGCGAGCGCCGCGTAAATGGCGATGTCCACGGCCACGTTCAGGTAAAACGTGTTGGCCAATCCGATGTACGGAATGCCGATGGCCAGCACCAGCAGAGCCACCACCAACTGCGCCCATCGCTGGGTCTTGAACGATGTGACCAACAGCAAGCTACCGACGAAGGCGATGAACACCAACGAATCGAGCAGGTTCGCGCCGCCGAAGACGAAGACCTTCAACAAACCGACGACGACGGTGTAAACCAGCACAGGCACGGTCCAGTCTCGAGACGCGTTGATACTTTGCATGTTCATACTTTCTCTGCCACCGCCTTCCCGAGCAGGCCGGTGGGTTTGAAAATCAGAATCAGGATCAGCACGCCGAAAGCGATGATGTCCTTGTATTCCGATCCGATGACGTTGTTGGTGAAGATCGGCAGGTAGGTCGCCGCTAGCGTCTCGATCAGACCCAGCACAATGCCGCCGATCATGGCACCGGGAATGTTACCGATGCCGCCCAGCACGGCGGCGGTGAAGGCCTTGATGCCCGGCACGAAACCCATGAATGGGGCCGCGTTACCGAACTGCATGGCGTACAGCACGCCCGCCACGCCGCCCAGCGTTCCACCGACCAGGAAGGTAATCGTGATGATGCTGGTGACGTTGATGCCCATCAGCGAACTCGTACCCTGATCCTGGGCCACGGCGCGGATGGCGCGCCCGGTGCGGGTGCGGTTGACCAGGTACGTCAGGGCCGCCAGCATCAAGCCGGACACGACCATGATGGTCAGCGACTTATAAGAAATCGATGCCGTCTGGGACAACTGGATTTGCGACCCGAAGAAATCGGGCGTGTAGCCAGGGAAGGGTCGGTTGTAATTGCCGAACAGGCTTTCGACGAAACGCACGGCGTCCTGAAGAAACAGGCTCATGCCGATGGCCGTGATCAACGACACGAGTTTCGGCGCACCGCGCAACCGCAACGGGCGGTACGCGACGCGCTCGACCGTCACGGCCAGCAAGCCCGCCGCCGCGCCACCGACGATCAACGCGAATATCAACTGTATGAGCGGGTGGATCGAGGTTTTGGACAGGATATTGATCAACAGTTCGACACCGACGATCGCGCCGAACATGAAGAGTTCAGAGTGAGCGAAGTTGATGAATTCCAGGACGCCGTAGACCATCGTGTAGCCCAACGCGATCACGGCGTACACCAGACCCAGCACCAACCCGTCAACCAGGGTCGGAGGTAAGAGCAGAAATAAGCCCTCGAGACTCAAGTTTTTGACCTCTCTTGTTCTGACAGGTGAGCTTCAGGGTGACTCGAGACGGCGTGCGGGTTCAAAAGTGGGTTCGGGTTCGCACGTCCGGGTGATCGTCCGCAATCTCGGCAAATTTCTCAACGCTCAATATCAGCAGCACCGTCTGAGACGCGGTTCTCGAGCCCTCTGCCTATCGGCTGGGTTTATAGCGAACGGGGGTGGGTTTCCCCACCCCCGCGTCTGAGATCAAAGACTTACTGCAGGTCTGGCGTCGGCGCAGCCACGCTGACGCTCTTGACGACCTTGTTGGCCGTGTACTCGCCCTGGGCTTCGATCACGAAGTACTTGGCGATTTTCAGGTCGCCGCGGTCGTTGAACTCGACGCGACCCGTGATGCCGTTGAACTTGACGGTACGGATCGCCTTGGCGACAGCCTCGCGGCTGGGCTTGGCACCGTTCGCGCCCTTGATGGCGGCGGAAATGCCCTGGATCACGACGCGCGCGGCATCGTAGCCGTAGGCGCTGTAGCCTTCGGGGTCCTTGCCGAACTTGGCCTTGTACTTGTCGCCGAAGCGCTTGGCGGCGGGCAGCGCCGAGACGGGCGCGCTGGTGGTGGTGAAGTAGACGTTCTTGATGTTCTCCGGGCCAGCGATCTTCTGAAGATCCGAGCCGTCCCAGCCGTCGCCACCGAGGAACGCGGCGGTGATGCCCTTCTGCTTGGCCTGCTTGACCAGCAACCCGGCCTGATCGTAGATCGCGCCGAAGTAAATGACATCGGGCTTGTCGGCGGCGGCGCGGTTCAGCACCGAGCTGAAATCGGTGTCCTTCGAGTCGAAGCCCGTCTCGACCATGATGGTCGCGCCGAGTTCCTTGGCGCGCTTGCTGAACGCGTCGGCGATGCCCTGACCGTAGGCGGTCTTGTCGTTCAGGACGTAGATTTTCTTCCAGCCCTTGGCGACGGCGAATTCCGCACCGGCTGGGCCTTGCACGTCGTCGCGACCGCAGACGCGGCTCATGACGCCCGAGGTGCTCTTGCGATCCGTGACCTTCGGGTTGGTGTTGGCGGGGCTGACGGCGGCCAGACCGACCTTGGAGTAAACCTCGCTCGAGGGGATGGCCACGCCCGAGTTGAGGTGTCCGACCACGCCCAGCACGTCCGCGTCGTTGATGATGCGGTTGGCGTTGGTCGTGCCGACGGTCGGGGTCGCTTGGTCGTCGTAGGGCTCGTAGACGAAACGGAAGCCGTAGGCTGTGACCGTCTTGCCGAACTCTTCGACCGCCATGGTGACGCCGTTCTTGATGGCCTCTCCGAGGACGGCCTGTCCGCCTGAGAGGGGGGTTTGCGAGACGATCTTGATCGTTCCTTTGTTCTGCGCTTGAGCGGACACGAGTACCGCACCGACCGCCAGAGCAACTCCGAGAACCAAAGCTGGTTTCTTCATCCCTTCCTCCTAAAGCAGAATCACGACGCGATCTGTGTGGATTGGCCGTGAGACCTCCTGATTGGATGCCGCCCCAAATATAGGCGACGGTCATGGGGCTGTCAATGCGAGGGGTGAAACATTTGGTCTTGAGAAATCGTTGACCAGTCAATTAAAATCGCGTTTTACGTTCCAAGAACACCGTTCACGACGGTATGTTTCGCGCATTGGCTCGAGAAAAGCGCGTTTGGAACGGTGTTTTCATCGGGGATAGATATATTCAGGACACACATTTTCAGCCGATTCCGTGCGGCTCGAGGATCGTTCGAAACGACTGGAGCGAGCGCCCATCCGGGCGTCGCATACGGTTCTCGGACTCGAGCGTTCAGTTCGTGGCGCACTCCGGTTAGTCCCACAGAGCGAATCCTCGATGGTGCTCGAGTCACATCCCGGCGCACCGTCCAGTACACAAATTCATGAACGCGTGCTGGACGGTATTCTCGAGGGGCACACTGCGGGTTAAACGATTTCGAGGTAGCGATCCAGTTCCCACTGGTGGACGCTGCCCGCGTAGGAACGCCACTCGGTGCGTTTGGCCTCCAGATAGTGGTCGAAGACGTGCTCGCCGAGCGCATCGCGCATGGTCGAGTCCTTCTCGAAATCGTCCAGCGCCTCGCGCAGCGTCGTCGGGAAGCTGGAAACCTTGTGGCGGCGGCGGTCGCGGACGCTCATTTCAAAAATGTTGCGCTGGATCGGCGGCGGCGGCTCCATCTTGTTCTTGATGCCGTCCAGCCCGGCGGCGATCATGACGGTCAAGGCCAGGTACGGGTTGGAGGCCGAATCCGGCGCGCGAAATTCGGCTCGCGTCCCGACCCCGCGCCGCGACGGAACCCGGATCATGGCGCTGCGGTTCGAGGCGCTCCAGGCGACGTTGGTCGGTGCCTCGTAACCCGGCACGAGCCTTTTGTAGCTGTTCACGAGCGGGTTGGTGATGGCCGCCATGCCGGGCGCGTGCTCGAGCAGGCCGCCGATGAAAAACAACGCCGTCTTCGAAAGCTGGTATTGGCCTTTGGCGTCGTAGAAGGCATTTTCGCCGCCCTTGAAGAGCGACAGGTGCGTGTGCATGCCGCTGCCGTTGATGCCCGCGATCGGTTTGGGCATGAAGCAGGCGTGCAGGCCGTGTTCCAGCGCAACGCGTTTGATCACGAACTTGAAGGTGCTGATCGCGTCTGCGGTGTGCAGGGCCGTGTCGTATTTGAAATCGATCTCGTGCTGACCGGGCGCGACCTCGTGGTGCGCGGCCTCGACCTCGAAGCCGAGTTCGACCAGGTGGTTGACCATGTCGCGGCGCGCCTCTTCACCCTTGTCCACCGGCGCGAGATCGAAGTACCCGGCGGCGTCGTGGGTGATGGTCGTGGCGACCCCTTCGGGGGTGCGCTGGAACAGGAAGAACTCGCATTCCGGGCCGCAGTTGACATCGTCGAATCCGGCCTTGCGGGCCTTCTCGACCTGACGTTTGAGCGTCACTCGCGGATCGCCGACGAAGGGCGTGCCGTCCGGCAGGGCGACATCGCAGATCACCCGCGCCACCCGCCCGTACTTCGCGTCGGACGCGGAAAAAGCCGGGAACGCCCGGAAAGTTTGCAAATCCGGGTGCAGCAGCATGTCGGATTCTTCGATGCGCGTGAATCCCTCGATGGCGGAACCATCGAACATGATCTGCCCATCCAGGGCTTTCTCGAACTGGCTTTGCGGCACTTCGACGTTCTTGGCGATGCCGAGAATATCGGTGAATTGCAAGCGTAGGAACTTGACGTTCTCTGATTTGAGGGTCGTGAGGATTTCTGCTCTGGTGATCGGCATCTGGCTCCTTGCGCGGTGCGCCGCGAAGTGCACGGTCGGGCGCCACTGTGGTGTCTCGAGACCACAGGATACGGGGTTTTTGAATGTCGCGCACGCGGGCGAGGATCTTTAGACCAGAAAATGGCGCGTCCGCCGCCGTTTGTACGCTCTTTTTTGGACACCGGGCAAATTGAAGGCGGTAACGAATTGGACAGATCTGAGGTTGACGCCAGAAAGGACCGTTCAGGACGCAGGTCTCGAGGAACCAAGAACACCGTTCTGGACGGTTTTCTGCAACCTGCTCGGCGCGACGATTCGTTGGCGGCATTAAAGCTCAAGGCGGGAAACATCGAGCGTTCAAGAACCTGGCAATCCCGAGGATTCCGCGTGAGGCGCGAGGAATATAGGCGCGTAGAATTCAAGATCGAGGAATTCAGGCGCGAGGATCGAAGTTGGACACGAAAAGAGCAACCGCGAAATGCGGTTGCTCCCTCGAGAACCCTCGTGAACTCACTGCGCGACGCGATTCACTGCACCACGCTGTCCACAAAATCTGGCGTGACCAGGAAAGGCAGCAGCGATCCGACGTTGGCCAGACTGGTACTGGGCTTCGCAACGCTCACGTTCAGCCTCGCACCGGGTCGGGTCGAGCCGTCCCCGATGACCGCACCGCGCTGCTCGCCGTTGTCCAGCACGATCCAGCCGCCCAGGTAACGCGCGCCGTTGACCACGTCATCCGAACGGTACAACCCGGCGGGCGCCCTCGCCCCGGAAGTGCGAAACGCCCAGCGCCGATCGCCCTCGAGCGAGACCGCGCCGTCCCAGACGCCGGACGCGAACGTCGCCTCGAGCCTGGATGCGCCGCCCGTGGACGCCATGCTGACCCGTCCGTTTTCGACGCGTCCCCGGAACCATTCGGCGATCTTTTGCCCGTCGCAGAGGTACGCCAGCACCTTATCGCCGGATGTCACCAGCGCCACGAACGCTTGCGGGTTCTGCGTCAGCGCTACGTAGCTCGCACCGGGAGCCGCCTGCCGCGCAGCGACCGGGAATTGCATTGCGATCAGCCCGACCAGGGTCGCCGCCATAACCATCCAGATTTTCGTCATTTCCCACCTCTCATTCGTTTGAATCGCACCCTCCATTGTGTCACCTCTTTGATGAAGACCCGCGAGGATCGTGAAATCCTCGCGGGAGACGAGTTCAACCCGCAATCAGTACTTCGGCGCGCTCGAGCCGCCGTAAGCGCCGCCGGTGTAGCCGTACTTCCACGGTTCGTCGTACACGAAGTCGTCCAGCACGACCAGATCGGTGTACGAATCCTCGTTGGTGTAGGCGTCGATCGGCTTGTCGCCCAGCCAGATGCGAACCTTCGTGACCCACGCACCCTCGAAGTAAACCCCTAAGAAGCTGTGGCCATAATCGCAGGGCTGTGCGTACCACGTGCCCAGGCTGTAGCCCTTGTCGTCGAAGAACTCCATCCGGGTGGTGTTGGACTTGTCCACGTCCTCGAAGACCGCGCCGAAGCCGTGAGTCCAGGCGCGCTCGCCCTTGGAGCCCGGAAGCTCGAAGTTCACGTCCAGCACGTTCGAACCGATCGGCGAGAACAGGTCGTTGGCGCTGTAGGGCTTCCAGTAGTTCTTGTAATTCGGGTTGAGGGAGCTGTAGCTGTCGCTCGAGACGCGGAAGCCTCGCCCCGGCGTGCTGTAGTACAGGCCCTGCGGCGAGCGCGTGTTGAACCAGTCGTTCGGGATGTAATCGTAATCCAGCACTTCCTTCGGCACGCCGTCCCAGGTGATCTGACGGTAGCCTTTGGGGGCTTGCCAGCCCGCGCTCTGGTAGCCCGACCAGTTGGCGGCGGTCGTGTACCGGGTCGGCCCGAGGTAACGCTTGAAGCTGTCCACCGCGTAACTGACATCGCAGGCGGCGCTGACGACCACGGCGCGCGGTTGGGCGTCGACGGTCGCGGTCAGGGCGAGCGTCAGGGCGGCGACTGGAAGTCCGATCAGTGCGAGTTTGAGGTTCATGGTTGAACTCCTTTTGAGGGGCGTTCCCTCCGTGCGAGCGATGGGTGCTGCGCTTCCCCGGCGTCCCGTCCTGCCTGCGGTACTTCTGTCTCCTTTCTTTGCAATCCCCCGCTACTGTTTTTTTCGGCTGGGATCTTGAAATGAGTCTCTGCAAGTTCCGGTAACGCGCCGGTAACGATGCTGATTCCGCATCTCAGACGTTCTTCAGTGCGCGTTTCGGAACTCGAGTTCCGCAAACTGAACCGGGGCGAACGTGTCGAGTGCTCGAGAACACCGTCCTGGACGCGACAAGCAATTCGCGTGCTGGACGGTGTTTACGCGAACTCATCGCAAGGCAACTTGCCTCGAGCGCGCACAGCCGCTACGATCCTCGTGTGCCGCGAACGACGGGCACGAGGATTCACATCGCGCGGGCCTGTAGCTCAATCGGTTAGAGCAGCGGTCTCATAAACCGTTGGTTCCGGGTTCAAGTCCCGGCGGGCCCACCAAAAAAGGTGTCTTCACGCGCCCATTGGACGCTCGGTGTCTCGAGGCTCTAGCATGAACCCGTGCTGCTCGAGCCACGGATTGATCGCACCGAACTGCTCAGGGTGGTTCGCGCCGCCTACGGACTCGAATTGGATCGGCTCGAGTACCTGAGCGAAGGTTCCGTTCACGCGTACCGGGCGAGCGGAGCGAGCGGTCGGTACTTCCTGAAACTCTTCCCAGACACGATCCTGGGGCGCGAGATGGCCGCCCGGATGGACGGCGAACACGGGCTGCTGATCGCGCTCCGGGAAACGCGCGCCCTGCCGCGCGTCCCAGAAGTTTTACGCACCTTCAGCGGTCTGACCAGATCGAGCTTTTCAGGTTGGCCGCTGGCGATGTATCAATTCATCGAGGGCAAAACGATCTGGGTCGGCTGGGAAGAGCGCGTGCCGCAGATTGCCGAGATTCTGGGGCAGCTTCACGCGAGCGCAAACCAGTTGCAGGCGCGCGGGCTCGAGCTTCCCGTCCCAGACGAGGATTTTGGGTTGCCGTTCGAGTCAGGTCTGCTCGAGATGATGGAACGCCTCGAGAACCCTGGCTCGAGCGCCACCGTCGGTGTGCGCGCCCTGCGCGATCTTTTGCGACCACGGCGCGATGAACTGCTGTCGCTTCTGGCTCGCGCCCGAGCCCTCAGAGACCTGGCCAGATCGAAAGCCCGAGCGCTGGTCGTGGCGCACACCGACCTGCACGGCGGGAACCTGTTGCTCGACCCGACCGGTCAACTCTGGGCGCTCGACTGGGAGACGGCGCGGCTCGCACCACCTGAACACGACCTGCACCTCTACCATTCCAGGCTCGAGGCGTTCCTGCCCGCCTACGAAGCTGCGCTGGGCGCACCCGCGAGACTCGACGCGGACGTGTTCGGCTTTTACATGTACCGCCGCAACCTCGAGGATCTGGCTGTGTCCGCCGCCGAAATCGTGGAGACGGACGCGGACGAACAGAACTTGCGAGATCTCGAGATCATCGAACAGCACGTACTGGACGCCTGGCCGCGCCTCGAGCCGAGACTCACGGGCGTTAGACGCGTACTGTGCGAGATGAAGACTCGATCCTGAAGCCCGATTGTGTTCACTCCATCGCGCGGCGCACGTTGACGCGCACGGCGTTCTTGATCGGTTCTTCGGCCACGAAAATCACGTAACCGCCACCGCCCGCGCCGGACAGCTTCCAGCCGAGCGCCGCATCGCGGTGACGGTCGATGACCTCGAGCACCGCATCGGTGATCATGTTGGGGAACATCGCCACTTGCGCCTCGAAGGACGCCTGGAAGGCCCCTCCGAACGCCCGAATATCGCGGGCCAGGATCGCGTTCCAGCACGCGTCCGCCGCGTCCGCCAGTGCTCGAGCGCCATCAGGCGTGATGTTCGTGCCCTGCAACGGATCGTAGCCCTGCCGCCTCGGATCGAGCGGCACCAGGTACAGCGCGCGTTCGACGAACTGCAAGCTCAGTTCGTCACCGATCTGTTCGATGCGACTCGGCCAGTATGCGCCATCGTAGTGCGATTTGGCCAGACCCGGCACGGCGATGCCGATGGCGTCCTGAGAACCCGAAACCTGCGTCGTGCCGGGCGGGTTGTCGTAGCAAAAAAGCACGAACGCCAGCTTCTGCGGGTCGCCCGGCGGCAGCTTCGGCCCCCACAGTTCGAGCGCCCGGTTCCTCGTGCTGGTGGCCATACCGCTGCGTTCGTTGAAGTCGATCCCGGCCTCGAGCGAGACCGTCAGCACGCTTCCCGGATGCACACCGGACACGAAGGGCTGATCGAGCCAGCCGCCCGCCAGGTCAATCCGGTACGGCATCTGATCGAGCGAGCGCAGTGAAGTCGTGCTGCGCGCTGGCAACTCCGCGTGCGGCGTGCGCTCCAGCACCATGTACTCGATCCCCAGTTCTCGGCAGAGCGCTTCTTTGGCCGGAATGTTGCCGTCCGCGTTGACCACGAACGCGTCCGGCGCTATCACCCGCAGTTCCGGCTCGAAATCCAGCATCCCCGACCCGCTCGAGACGAACGCGTCGTAGACGCACTGAACGTTCTTGACCATGTACAGGCGTTCCTGTTCAGTGTTGACCGGCAAGCGCCCTTTGAGGTTGTAAACCGTCCGATCGGAACCCAGCGCGACATGCAGATCACCCGATCTGGCTGCCGTCTGAAAAAACGCGATGTGCCCGCTGTGGAGCATGTCGAAGCAACCGCTGACGAAGACTTTGCGTGCCATCTACCCTCATCTTATGTGAGCCAGCGGCTCGCCTCAAGCCAGTCTCGAGAAGACCGTCCCAGACGCATTTCCCGATCTCGCGAGAATGCCGTCCCGCACGGTGTCCTGCGATATCCATCAAATCGCGACGGGTTCCTCGTAGACGCCGTAGACCTCGCGCAGCACGTCCATCTGCTCGCCGACGGTGGCGTAGGCGTGGGCGCACTCGAGGAAGGCGGGCATGGTGTTCTGTCCGAGCGTCGCGGCGCGCCGCAGGTGCTCGAGGGCGTCGCGGTGCCGGATCGGGTCGCGCTCGCGCCGCACGCGCTCGAGGCGTTCGGATTGCACGCGTTCGACGTTCTTGTCCACCAGTTGAATCGGCACGGACAGCGGTTTGTCGTCCGTGAACGCATTCACGCCGACGATCAACCGTTCCTTGCGATCCACTTCCTGCTGGAATCGATAGCTCGCATCGCCGATTTCAGAGGCGAAGAACCCGGCCTCGAGCGCGCGGGTCACGCCGCCCAGGGCGCGAATCTTTTCGATGTAGACCATCGCGCGGCTTTCAACCTCGTCGGTCAGTTTCTCGAGGTAGTACGATCCCGCCAGCGGGTCGATCACGTCGGCCACGCCGGATTCGTGCGCGATGATCTGCTGGGTTCTGAGGGCGATGGTCGCGGCTTCCTCGGTGGGCAAGGCCAGGGCCTCGTCGAAGGAATCGGTGTGCAAGCTCTGCGTGCCGCCCAGCACGGCGGCCAGCGCCTGGATCGCGACGCGAGCGATGTTGTTCAACGGTTGCTGCGCGGTCAAGCTGACGCCCGCCGTCTGCGCGTGCGTGCGCAGCATCCAGGATTTCGGGTTTTTGGCGTTGTAGCGGTGGCGCATTTCGCGGGCGTAGATCCGTCGGGCGGCGCGAAACTTCGCAATTTCCTCGAAGAAATCGTTGTGGACATCCCAGAAAAAACTGATCCTGGGCGCGAACTCGTCCACGTCCAGGCCGCGCCTGATGGCTTCCTCGATGTAGTGAAAGCCGTCCGCCAGGGTAAAGGCGAGTTCCTGAACGTTGGTGCTGCCAGCCTCGCGAATGTGATAGCCGGAGACGCTGATGAAGTTCCATTTGGGCGTGTTGCGCGGCGCCCATTCGAAGGTGTCGATCACCAGTTTGACGCTCGGGTCGGGCGGGAAGATGAATTCTTTTTGCGCGATGAATTCTTTGAGGATGTCGTTCTGGATCGTGCCGCCCAGGTGTTCGAGTTTGAAACCCTGCTTCTGTGCGTTGGCCAGGTACATCGCCCAGATCGCGCTGGCGGGCGAATTAATGGTCATGCTGGTCGTGACGGTTTCCAGGTTCACGCCGCCGAACAGAATTTCCATGTCGGCCAGAGATGACACCGCCACGCCGCACTTGCCGACCTCACCGACGCTGTACGGGTGATCGGAGTCGTAGCCCATCAAGGTTGGCAGATCGAACGCGGTGGATAACCCGGTCTGGCCCGCCGAGAGGAGCGCGTGAAAGCGTTCGTTGGTCTGCTCCGCGCTGCCGAACCCCGCGAACATCCGCATCGTCCACAAGCGCCCCCGGTAACTGGTGTGCTGCACACCGCGCGTGAACGGGTACTCGCCGGGCATGTTGAGTTTGTCGGCAGTCTCGAGGCTGCCGGATTCGCCCTCGAGGTCATCGCGCGTGTAGACGGCTTGCGGTTCGATACCGGACATCGTCTGGAAGCTCAATTTGCGCTCCGGGACGCGCGCAATCGCCTCGGCGTAGGCGCTCGAGAGCCAGTCATTTTTGGTCATGGGTGCATGTTAGCGGGTTTTGCGCTGCAGCAGGTTTGTTCGTCAAACCAAGGGCTCAGCCCGCCTTGGCGCGCGGTACTCGAACGACGAATAGTGTCACAGCGCGAGGTCACACGTTCTCTCCTTTGAAATTTCCGCATCCAATCGGGTATGTTCTGACGTACACCAGGGCAAGAGGATGATGATGCTCACCGATGACCACCGCGACCAAATAACCCTGTACGCGCTGAACGCGCTCGATTCCATCGAGGCGCGAGAGGTCGAGCAGTTGCTCGAGCGCGACCCGGAAGCCCGAGCGGAACTGCGCACGCAGCTCGAGACGACCGCGAAACTCGCGCGGGGCGTCCCGCAGTTCGAACCGCCCGCCGATCTGGAATCGAAGGTCATGGCGCGCTTCCGCGCGGAACGCGATTCGGTCGCCGTCGCGATTGCGCCGAGCCCTGGGGTGGTCGCTGCGCAGACCAAAGCCTCGCCCGGTTCGAGTCGCCCACGGCCCCGCTCCACGCCGCGCTGGACGATCCTCGCGGCGGGCGCGGCACTGGCGGCCAGCCTGGCGGTGGTCGCGCTGGTTCGCAACGCCGGAATGCCGAACCTCGATCCGATCGCCATCCAGCAGACCGCTGGCGCGAGAACCCTGGCGTTCCAGACGACCGATGGCAAACCCGCCGGGCGCGTCGTGGTCGCGCCGGACGGTCGCGTGCTGGTCGGTCACACGCTCGGCAATGCGCCTTCGGGCAAGACCTGGCAGGCGTGGTACATCTCGAAAAACGCGAAGAATCCGATCTCGTTGGGCGTGTTCTCCGGCTCGAGCGTGGCCGTGGTGATCCCGAAGGACGCCGTGGCGGTCGCGATGTCCGAAGAACCCGACGGCGGTTCCGCCCAGCCGACGCTGGTGCGCGCGCTCGCCAAGATCTGAAGTCCGATCAACGCGAAAGAACACCGTCCAGCACGCATCTTTCAATTTGCGTGCTGGACGGTGTTCTTGAATGTTCTTCTCGGGGAACCGCGCGAATCCTCGAGATTCCAGGCGCACTTCTTGAGCGCATTCGCACGCGGGGACGCGACGTTCGGCTCAAGAGCGCGATCTCGAGCCGAAACCTCGGCTTGTTCGAGTCCAAAAGCGCCCGAGCGATCGCGCGAATCGTCGTTTCGGATGCCGAAAAAACCCGTCTGCGGCGCTAGACTCCGGGCATGAGCAGCCCGATTGCACCGGAAACCCGAGCCATCAGCCTCGGGTACTCGTTCTGTCCGAACGACACGTTTATTTTTTACGCCCTGACGCACCAACGCGTGCCGCTCGAGTTCCACGTGGCTGAAAAGCTCGAGGATGTCGAAACCCTGAACCACTGGGCGTTAGAGGGACGCCTCGAGATGACCAAGATCAGCTATCACGCCTACGCGCACGTCCGCAATCGGTACGTGGCGTTGCGCTCTGGCGGGGCGCTCGGGCGCGGCGTGGGGCCGTTGATCGTCACGAAGACACCGTTAGAATCCCTGGACGGCAAGCTGGTGGCCATTCCG
>CAXTKV010000025.1:0-37755 GCA_964244895.1 uncultured Deinococcales bacterium | reverse complement strand
CCCGCATGGTCTGGGCCTTCGAGCAACTCCTCGACAGCAACAAACCGGCTTGATTTTTTAAGAACACCGTCCAGCACGCCGTTCCTGGATTCGCAAAAAAGACCGTCCTGGACGGTGTTCTCGATGGGGATTCATATGAAAGTGATTTCGTCCGAGCCATCCTGAGGCCGGTGCGAACTGTCCATTCACCCCGCGAGCAGTCACGATTTCTCGAGATTTGCGCCGGAATCGGTAGGGTTCTGACTTCAGCGAACGTGATCGAACACGTGGTAGGGATACCTACACAACCCTGTCCTGTAGGGGCAACCTTTATGGTTGCCTTCGCATGAAGACGTGCTCGAGACTGAATTTCCCAAGAGGTCTATTCCACCCCGCTCGAGCTGGACGGGTTCACGCCTGACCCGCCTCTGATTCCTGCACCGCCCAGCGTTTCGGCACGGCTTCCTGAAGGAAGCTCACCACCACCTGCGTGCTCGCGCCAGGGGTGAATACGCCGTCCACACCGAGCTCCTTGAGCTTCGGCAAGTCCTCGTCGGGAATGATCCCTCCACCGAACAGCAGGATGTCGCTGGCGGCGCGGGATTCTAAGAGGGCGCGAATCTCGCGGAAGTAATGCATGTGCGCGCCGGACAGGACGGACAGTCCAATCGCATCCACGTCTTCCTGGACGGCGGCGTTGACGATCATCTCGGCGGTCTGGCGCAGGCCGGTGTAGATCACTTCCATGCCCGCGTCGCGCAGCGCGCGAGCGATGACTTTAGCGCCGCGATCGTGACCATCCAGGCCGGGCTTGGCGATCAGCACGCGAATCTTGCGTTCCATGAGTGAAATGCTACATCAGAGCAGGCTCGAGCGAGAGATCTCGAGCCTGCTGGAGTCGGGCTAGGCGCTCACGGTTCAGGTTCCGAATCCGCAGTCCCAGAGCCTACCGCGCGCCTCGAAGCTCAGGTTCGGCGCGCCTCGAAGCTGCTGCCGACGACGGTTTCGGTCAGGTTGGGATCGACGTCCTTGCCGAAGCTGCCGCCGAAGCTCGAGAGTCCCATCACCAGACCGGCCAGGAGCAGCCAGATCCAGGCCGCCTTACCCGCCGCAGAAGCCGTGTCCCTAGCGATCTGGGCCGCCTGGTCGCTGGCCGCTTTGGCCGCCTGTTCGCCCTGCGCCCGAAGGTCAGTGACGCGCTGCGCAATGACTTTGGCCACCTGTTGCGCCTGCGCTTGGCTCAGGCCGCGCCGTTGAAGGCGACTCACGAATTGATCGCCCGAAAGCGCTTTAGCGACCGCGTCCGCGCGGTTAGAAACGAAGTCCGGCAGCGCGCTCGGGTTCTGCAAGGCCGTCCCCAAATCGCGGCTGGCGTTGCTGACGATGCCACGAATCACGCCCGTGGCCGCCGCTACCTGGGTCTGGTTCAGTTCCGGCGAGGCATCGGCAATGATCTGGTTCAGTTCGTTGTCGCTCAATCCGGACGTGATCGCCTGATACGCGTCGCCCAGCCCGAGCGACTGCAAGGTTCCGGCCAGGCCACCGTTTTGCGCCACCGCGCCGCCCGTGGCCGAAGCTGCACCGCCGACGGCGCTGACCGCCGCCCCCGCGACATCGCGGGCCGTACCAGTCACCCGATCCACCGCGCTGGCGAGCAGGCTGGCGGTGAACAAGGTCGAAACGAGCAGCGTCACCATGCCAGTCAACAGGCCGTTGAAGCGACCCTGCCTGGGCGTCAGATACCCTGCCGCCCGCGCTGCGGTCAACCCCCCGACGAACGCGGCCACGGCCCACGAAAGCGCCAGCCAGATCCCCGCAGTGATGGCTACCCCGCCGAGGTTCTCGAGGCTGCTGACCGACACCAGCCCGATGGCCAGCCCGAGTACGACGAGCGCAGCCTGGGTCACGAGTCCGGCGACCGTGCCCGCCAGCACGCCCGTCCAACTGATGCGCGGCATGATGGTTCCTTCTCGGTTGATGGCGGTGGTTGCTTGTGTGGTCAACATTTTTCTCCTAGTTTCTTCGGTGATTCATCGATGTCTGAGCATCGGTTTGCGTGGGCGTGAAACGCGAATCGGAGGAACCGGTGGCGGATCGGTTCAGCGCGTTTTCCTGGCGATATCGCCCTCCACTTCCGGATCGAGATCCGAGCGGGCCTCGCGGTCCGCGATCCCGTACCCGGTCATGCCGCCGGGCGAAGGAATATCTCCGAGGGCAGCGACCTTCTCGCCGCGTTCGGCCACCCGTTCGAAGTTCTCCATGCCACCCGGCCCACGATTCACTGCGGGGTCGACGGTGGTCGTACCGACGATCAACCCATCGAGCTGCGCCAGGTCGTGCTCGAGCATTTTCTGCGGGTCTTTGAACAGGTTCGCCACCGCCTCACCGACCGCGCCCAACGGCGGTGTGTACTCGACGTGGACGGTCACGCGTGAGCCGTTGCCCTGAGGTTCTAGGCTGATGAACCCCTGGTTCTCGAGCGATCCCTCGGTGGAACGCCACGCCAGGCGGCGCAACGGCGTGTTTTCCGTAGTCACAGCTTTCCAGGAAACTGGAATACCCAAAGGCCCCGACATGTGCCACTCTGATGTGTCGGCGTCCAGCATCTTGACTTCTTTGACGTTCGACATGATCTTGTCGAAATTCTGGTAATTCGAGACGTACGCCCAGGCAGTCTGTGGATTTGCACTGATATCTATGCTGGCTTCTGCTTCGTACACGTTTACCCCTCCGCCCGGCTCGACCGGGTCAGCCGATCAATCATCGGATGGGGTAAATTTAGGCGACCGAACTGTGCCGACACTGAAACCAATCTGATTCCCACCTGAACAAAGTTATTCGTTCCAGACGGGAAAAATCGCTGTTCCAGTTGACGGGATCGTTGCGTCGATCTCACTCGGTGCCATTCGTCACGGCGCGGGCATCCTAAACCCCCTAATCTCGAGAAGCCGCGCATTTCGAGATCCATCCGGCAGCACTCCAGGAGGACGTATGAAACGACATCTCGCAAGCCTCGTTCTCGTCTCGGCGGCCTTCGGGCTGAGCTTCAGCGCCCGCAGTCAGGGCGGTTTCGTGGACGTGCCACCGTGCCATTGGGCATCGGAGGCCATCAATCAGGTGTCCGGCCTGGATCGGCCACAGGTCGAATCCAGCGCGCGGCTGGCCAGCAACGCGCTCGAGCAGGTCTTCGCGGGCCTGAGCTGCGATGACCTGAACTGGTCCGCGCGTTTCGTGGCGGGCGCGCCGAGCAGCTTCGCGCAGGGCGGCAAGCTCAAGGGCTACACGCTGGACGCCACCGCCACGCGCGTTCAGGGCGGACAGGCCAGCGTGCGTTACCGCCTGGTCGCGACCATCGAGGGTTCCGGTACGACCATCACGGCCACGCGTTCGGGTACGGCGCAACTTCAGGCCGACCCCAGCACGGGTTGGCGCGTGACCTACGCCAGCCTGAAAGCCATGAACCTGCCGATTTTTCCGTGAGGTAAATACCTAAAAACACCGTCCAGGACGCGTATTTTATCATGCGTCCCGGACGGTGTTCTCGTTTACGGGCAGCGAGAATGGGCTTTCATCTCGTTTCCACGGGCGCACCTTAACATCCTCGTGTGCTCAAATCCCGTATTCCCGCTCCCTTCTGGCCTCGAGTCACCGCGATGGTGCTGATCGCGGTCGTTCCGTTCGTGGCGCAGGCCGCGCAGAGCTTCACCGTCTCGAGCAGCGCGTACAAAGCGGGTCAGACGATGTCCGCGAAGTACACCTGCGCCAGCGCCAGCGTCAACCCGCCCTTGATATTTTCCGCGCCGCCAGTCGGCACGAAAAGCTTCGCGATCCTAGGCTGGGACGATGCACCAGGCGGCCTGGCGGCCAGTTGGGTGGTCTACGACATTCCCGCCACCGCGACTGGAATGCCCGAAGCCGTGCCCGCGGGCGCGACGGTCGCAGATTTCAAACAGGGTCGCAACAGCGCTGGGAAGCTTGGCTACAGCGGCCCGTGCCCCATCGCGGGAGGCAAACCGCACCGCGTTTACTTCGACCTGTACGCAATCGACGCGCCCAGCCTGGGGTTGAAAGCCGGAGCGAGCCTGACGGAAGTCCACGACGCGATCAAGCGTCACAAGTTGCTCGAGGCCAAACTGATGGGCGTCACGGCGCGGTGAGACGAAACGCGCCCTCGTTCCGGGAGAACCCTTGAACCGATTTCTGGTGATGCTCGCCGTCGTTGCGGTCGTCGCGGTGGGTGCATTGGCGGCCATGCAAGCCAGACGATCCGACCCGGTCAACACGACCTCGACCGCCTCGAGCCCGACCGCCTCGAGCTTGACCGCCTCGAGCCCGGCGACTCCGAAACCAGCCATCTCGAATACGATTGACCTGACCGCACCCGACGGCACGAAACTGGTCGAGGGCTTGCCCGGAATGCCCGCCTACGACCCGAAAAACATTTACGCCTTCACGCAAAAAGGCATGCTCGCGCCCGCCGTCAAGGACATCCCAGCGCGCGTCTACGTACCCAACGGCAAATCCGATACGGTCAGCGTGATCGACCCCGCAACTTTCGAGGTCATCAGCACCTTCCCCGTGCAGGACGAACCGCAGCACGTCGTGCCATCGTGGGATCTGAAGACGCTGTGGGTCGCGGATGACAAAGGCCACACCCTGATTCCGATCAATCCCGCCACCAGCGCGCCCGGCGCACCCGTCAAAGTGCAAGACCCCTACAATTTGTACTTCACACCGGACGGTCAGTACGCCATCGTGGTGGCCGAATACCAGCGTCGGCTGGATTTCATGAACCCGCAGACCATGCAAAAAGACTTCAGCCTGCGCGTGCCGTGCAAGGGCATCAACCACATGGATTTCAGCGCCGACGGGCGTTACCTGATCGCCGCCTGCGAGTTCAGCGGCGAGATTCTCAAGATCGACGTGGAAAAGCGCGAGGTCATCGGGCAGCTTCACGTCGGTGGCATGCCGCAGGACGTGAAACTCTCGCCGGATGGCAGCGTGTTCTACGTGGCTGACATGATGGCGAACGGCCTGTACCTGATCGATGGCGAAACGCTCGAGAAAATCGGTTTCATCCCGACTGGCAAGGGCGCGCACGGCATCTACCCGAGCCGCGACGCCAAAGACCTCTACATCTCGAACCGGGGCGAAGGCACGGTCAGCGTGCTGGACTTCGCCACGCGCACCGTGATCGCCAAATGGGTCATTCCGGGCGGCGGCAGCCCCGACATGGGCAGCGTCAGCGCGGACGGCACGCAACTGTGGCTTTCCGCGCGCTACAGCGACGAGGTTTACGTCTTCGACACCGTCAAGGGCGCGTTCCTGCGGCGCATCAAGGTCGGACGCGGCCCGCACGGACTGTCGTACTTCCCGCAACCCGGACGGTATTCGCTGGGGCACACGGGCGTCTATCGCTAGCCCGAGAACGCCGTATAGAACGGTGTTTCTTGTGTTCAAAAAAACCCGTCCGGGACGGTGCGCTCGAGCGCGATGATCGGAGCGGAGCAGCTTTCATCTGTGCGCCACTGGTTTCGACTAGCCTCAAGGCATGTCCATCCTGTTCCCGAAAAAGAGGGCCAGCCAGACCGACACCGACCAGGACAACCCGGCGCTCTCCAGGGTGATCGAGCGCAACATCAGAACCCTGCTCAAGCTGCGCCTCAAGGCCACGCGGGAACGCAGTCCGCAAGATCGGATCGCGGACGTGATCACGAACTTCTCGGGGCGGCTGACGTTCGTATACGTCCACGTCGCCTGGTTCGGCGCGTGGATTTTGTTGAACACGGGACGCCTGGGCATCAAACCCTTCGACCCTTTCCCTTACGGGCTCTTGACGATGATCGTCTCGCTCGAGGCGATTTTTCTTTCGACCTTCGTGCTGATCAGCCAGAACCGCATGGCGGAACTCCAGGAAAGCCGCGCCGATCTGCACCTGCAAGTCGGGTTGTTGAACGAGCACGAGACCACGCGCGTGCTTCAGATGCTCGACGCGATCCAGGCCAAGCTCGGCATCGAGGATAGCGCCGCCAGCGACCTGGCCGACCTGGAGATGGAAACCAGACCCGAGGACGTGCTGGCCGAGATCGAGAAGCTGCGCAGCCGAGCCCTCAAAGGTCAGTCCTGAGCACCCGAGAAGACCGTTGGCCACGCGATGCTCGAACCGTGTGCTGGACGGTCTCGATCCGCGCATCTCGAGATACCCGCTGCGCGACGTGAGAGACCGAGGGGTCGCCGTACTCCGATCCCTCTGAACAACTTCCTCATTTCATGCGAGGACTTTGCGCCGCCCGCGTTAGACTGACCCATGAACATCAAACAGGGCGTCAACGACCTATCCATGAGCATGATCGCCATGCGGCGCGACCTACACCAGCACCCGGAACTGGCCTTCGAGGAGCACCGCACGGCGGGCATCCTGGCGGATCACCTGGAAAAGCTGGGCCTGACGGTGCAGCGCGGCGTGGGCGGCACGGGATTGATCGCGGAATTGCGCGGCGCGCGACCCGGCAAGACCGTGCTGGTGCGAGCCGATATCGACGCGCTGCCGATCCTGGAAGCCACGGGCGCGAGTTACGCGTCCCTGACGGCGGGCAAGATGCACGCCTGCGGGCACGATGGTCACGCCAGCATCGCCGCGCACGTCGCCAGTTTGTTGGTGCAGAACCGCGACGAATTGCCCGGAAACTACCGTTTCGTCTTTCAGCCCGCCGAGGAGATCGTGCAGGGTGCCCTCGCCATGCTCGAGGCCAGACCCGATCTGATGGACGGCATCGACGCCTGCGTGGGTTTGCACCTCTGGAACGACAAGCCCGCCGGATGGGTCGGCCTGCGACCCGGCCCGGTGATGGCCGCTCCGGACGCGTTCACCGTCACCATTCACGGCAGGGGCGCGCACGCCGCGTCACCTCACCAGGGGACTGACCCGATTGTCGTCGGATCGCATTTGATCGCGGCCTTGCAGAGCATCGTGTCCAGGGAAGTCAACCCGTTCGATCCCGCCGTGATCACGATCGCGACCCTGCGCGCGGGTTCTGGGGTGCACAACATCATCCCCGAAACTGCTGAGCTTCTGGGCACGCTCCGCACGTTCGACGAGGCGCTGCGCCCCAGGTTGCAAACGCGCATCACGGAAATGTCGGAATCGCTGGCTCGAGCCTTCGGCGCGTCCGCATCCGTCAGCTGGGTGTACGGCCCGCCCGCCGTCAGCAACGACGCCAGACTCAGCGACCAGTTCATAGAGGCCGTGCAGGACACCGCCAGCGTCGAATACGCCGACCAGACGATGGGTGGCGACGACATGGCCGAATTCCTATCGCGCAAGCCCGGCGTGTATTTCTTCGTCGGCAGCAGCGACCCGGCCACCGGGCGCGACAAGCCGCACCACCACCCCGGTTTCGACATCGACGACGAGCGCGCCCTGCCGTTGGCGGCGGAGTTGCTGGCGAAGGCCGCGATCCGTTTCGCCCGAGCGTAATTTGAGCCTCGCTGCGGGTTGAAAATCTGTTTCTCGAGGGCAACAAAGACCGTGCTGGACACCCAAACTCGTTCCTCTGAGCAGGATCTCGCGTCCAGGACGGTCTATTCCTCATTTCGATAACGGTGTCAAGATGCTCGAGCCTTCGCACAACGGACTCGAGCGACCATTCGATTCATTCGAGAATCGGCTCTGCGAACAATCCGCTCGAGTCCTGACCGTGAACGTGGCAGAATGTGCCCGTGACCGATCCCAGGTATCCCGTCGGGCCGTTGACGCACAAGGCCGCGTATTCCCCGGATGAACGCGCCGCGATGATTCAAACCATCCAGGACGCGCCCGCCACGATGCGCGCGGCGGTCGCAGGACTGACCGATGCGCAACTGGACACGCCGTACCGCGATGGCGGCTGGACGGTGCGCCAGGTCGTGCACCACGTGCCCGACAGCCACATCAACGCCTACACCCGCATGAAGCTCGCGTTGACGGAAGACGCACCGACGATCAAACCCTACGACGAGGCGGGTTGGGCGCAACTCGCGGACTCCAGTTTGCCGATAGACGTGTCCCTGACGCTGCTCGAGGCGCTCCACGCGCGCTGGACGGTGCTGCTGCGCGCCATCCCCGATACGGGTTGGACACGAACCTTCAACCACCCGGACAACGGGTGCACCACGCTCGAGCAGGCGCTCGCCACCTACGACTGGCATTCCAGGCACCACGTCGCGCACGTCGCGGCCCTGCGCGCGAAAATGGGCTGGTAGGAATGTCGCCACCTCGGGACTACCGTCCAGCGCGAGGTTTACTGAATTGCGTGCTGGACGGTGTTCCAGGCGCACAGGCTCGAGCCATCGCCCTGAGCGCACTGCTGATCATCAGCGCAACCGCCTGCACCAGCCCGAGCGCACGCACCGCGCCACCGAACCGGAGCGTTCAGGCTCGAACCGCAACCACCCTAACGTCCCCAGCGCGCACGGTCGCACCGACGCTCAAACCGCCAGCGCTGAACCCGCCAGCGCTGAACCCGTGGACGAATTCAAAAGACCCGCAGATGCCCGGACTGATCGGCCACGGGCCGCGCGACCGAAAACGCATCGCATTGACCTTCGATGCGGACATGACCTACGGCATGAGACACGCCCTGCAAACGCACCGTGTGGCCTCTTACGACAACACCAACATCTACGCGATCCTGGAACGAGAGCAGGTCAAAGCCACGTTCTTTTTGACCGGATTGTGGATTGAACTTTACCCCGAAGAAACCCGAGCGCTCGCCGACAACCCCCTCTTTGAGCTCGAGAACCACTCGTATTCGCATCCGTCGTTCTTCGGCGCGTGCTACGGCCTGCTCAGCATCAAGCGCGGCGGGGAACGCGACGAGATGCTCAAAACCAAAACCCTCCTGGAGGGCATCACGCACAAACCCAACCGCTTCTTCCGTTTTCCCGGCGGGTGCTACTCCCAAATAGACCTGGACGACGCGCACGCGCTCGGGTTGAGCGTCGTGGACTGGGACGTGGTCGGCGGAGACGGCGGGCAACGCGACGCCGACGTGATCGTCAACAACGTCCTGGGTCACGTCCGCGACGGCTCGATCATCGTGCTGCACTCCCACGGCGGCCCGAAAGTCCCCGCCACGCAGGACGCCCTGCCCCGAATTCTCGAGACGCTCAAAGCCAGAGGCTACGCGTTCGTGACGCTCCGGGAGTTGCTGGAATGAAACCCATCCTGGATGCCCTCCACGGCACGGTCTACGTCATGGAACTCGACCTGACCATCAGCCCGAACCTGCGCGCCAGCGAGCTACCCGAACACGTCGAACTGGTGCACCTGGAAGACAAAACCTTCGATCACGCCTTCATCGCCGGCATGGCCATCGATTCCCTGGGGATTCTGTTCGCCGTCAAAGCCTGGCTGTACCGCGAGATGATCTACCGCGTGCAGATCAGCCGCACCGACGACCTGGAAGGCAAGATTCTGATCCAGGAAGACGACTTGATCGAATCCAAACGCTGGTATGACGCGTGGCTCTACCAGCAAACCAACCGGTACGCGCCCTACGAATTCCCGTGGGGCAACATCGAAAGTTTCTACGACCTTCGCGCCCCCACCAGCGGCATCCAGGTTTCTTACCCGACCAACTCACCGTTCCAGCAGTACGCCAGCCAGCGCCAACAGAGCCCCAAAAAATCTGGACTGCTCGGCTTTCTTCGTCCCAGACGCTAGAAAACGGCAATAAGGTGCGCCACCGGTGGGTAACGGCACCTGGCGGGCATCTCTTAAGGCTGCTTCCTTCCGGATCTGACCTGGTTCGAGAGCCGCCACCGCGTTACGCCGGTAGCGCCCAGGGAGTATAGGTCAGAGATGCGTCAGGGGCAAGCGGAAATGAACGCTTTGGGTTCAATCCGCCTCGAGAATCAAATTCTCAGCGTCGTCGTAGTAACCCTCACCATCAGCCTGAAGTAAACCTTGATGATGTTCAAAAAGATGTTTCCAGATTGGACCGATGCAGTCGAGCGTCCCATCGGAACCACGTGCAGCAGAGAGAACCTGAACAGCAAAAACCTGCTTTGCATTCTCGAGAACCGACTGGACGCGCTTCTTTTGTTGACCTTCGAGATCTTCTAAAGGCTCGATAAGTTCTTCAATTTCATTCTCAAAAAGCCCGTCTCCTGGCAGATTGATCTCGATGGCAGCGCAAGTGTCGTCGCCATACAACAGCGTCACCTCGTTGTCCTCGATCTCGAGTGCATACTTGGCATTCAGGTTTTGAAGCACCTTGCCCAGTTTGACAAGATCAATCGGGGCAGCATCCGTCGTGATGAACCTCATGTAGTAACCCATATTGACTTGAGCATATCAGCTTCTTTAGGTTGGGCAAACGAGAGAACACCGTCCAGCACGGCGTTTTCTCAAGATGAAAGAAGACCGTCCAGGACGGTCTTCGCTCGAGGAACCCGCACGTTAGACTTCTGGCCGTGGACATTGCGGGCAGCACGATCCTGATTACCGGAGCCTCGAGCGGCATCGGTGAGGCCAGCGCGAAGCACTTGGCGCGCCTGGGCGCGAGGGTGGTTCTGGTGGCGCGCACGGCAGAGAACCTGGAGCGGGTCGCCCGAGAGATTCGCGGTGCGGGCGGTACGGCGTTCGTTCACGCGTGCGATCTAAGCGACGCCGATGCAGCGTCAAACCTCGCGCAGACCGTCAGGCAAAATGTTGGCGTGCCGGACGCGTTGGTGTTGAGCGCAGGTGCGGGACGCTGGTTGTTCATCGAGGAAACCCAGCCCAACGAGGCCCTCGAGATGCTGAATTCGCCGTTCTGGGCGGCCTTCTGGGTGGTTCGGGCGTTCATGTCGGATTTCCTGGCGCGCCGCTCTGGGCGGATCATCATCATGGGTTCGCCGATTGCGTGGGCTCCGTGGCCGGGCGCGAGCGTTTACGGTATCTCGAGGTGGGCGCTGCGCGGCCTGTTTGAAACGTTGCGGGCTGATCTGGTCGGGACGGGCGTGACGGTCGGCATGGTGCTGGCCGGTCAGGTCAGGACGCCGTATTTCACGACGAATCGGGGCGTGACGGACCGCTTTCCGGGCATCGGTCGGGTGCTGCCGTCGGTCAGCGCGGAAGACGCGGCGAAGGCCATCGCGGGCGCAATCCGATCAAATCGCGCCATGACGGTCGTGCCGTGGCTGGTGGGTGCGCTGCTGGTGGTCAACCACGTGTTGCCGTGGTTGACGCGCTGGTTGCTGGTCAGCACCGGATACAAACACGCTCGGCGTTGAGCGCGAATTCATGTGATGCTCGAGAATCTCGTCTCCAGGACGGCGTTCTGAAGCATTGACTGAGGATTTCGTTACCGCATGAAGATTCACGGGTGCGAGTAACGCAAAATCGTAGTGCTAGCCTTCGCGCATGAAGGTTGGCATTCTGGGCATTCCAATGGATTTGGGGGCGGGTCGGCGCGGCGTGGACATGGGGCCGAGCGCGATTCGGTACGCGCAACTCGCGGAAACCCTGCACGCCCTGGGCCACCAGGTGACGGATCACGGTAACGTCGACGTGCCCGTGGTGGAAGCCATCGATCGGTCATCGAACGACCCGCGTTACCTCGAAGAAATCCTTCAAGCGTGCCAGGAAACCGCAGAGCGGCTATCGCAACTGCCGAGTGACATGTTTCCAATCTGCATCGGTGGAGATCACTCGATGAGCATGGGCACTGTGGCTGGAGTGGCGCGTCGCGCCGGTCGTTCCCGGCGCGCAGATGAGCCCGGTCGTTCCCGGCGCGCAGATGAACCGAGCGAGCGCATCGGGCTGGTGTGGGTGGACGCGCACACGGATTTCAACACGCCAGAAATCTCGCCGTCCGGCAACATTCACGGCATGCCCGTGGCGCACCTGGTCGGGCTGGGCGACGAACGGCTGGTCAACATCGGCGGGGTGGGCGCAAAAATCAGGCCCGAAGACATCGTGATGATCGGTATTCGCAGCGTCGATCACGCCGAGCGGGAGCTTCTGAAAGCCCGAGGTGCGAGCATTTTCACCATGAAAGAGATCGACACGCTCGGGCTGGCGCGGGTCGCACACGATGCGCTCGAGAAGCTGTCCGGCGTCAGCCGAATTCACGTGTCTTTCGATGCGGACTCGCTCGATCCGAGCATCGCTCCGGGCGTCGGCACGCCCGTTCCCGGCGGTCTGAGTTACCGCGAGGCGCATTTGTTGATGGAAATTCTGGCGGATTCCGCCAAGGTCGGCAGCCTCGATCTGGTCGAGGTCAACCCCGTGCTGGACAACCGCAACGCCACCGCGCGGATCATGGTCGAGATGGCCGCGAGCTTGTTGGGCAAACGCATCCTGTAAGTTGAGAGAACACCGTCCAGGACGCGTTCTCGAGTTCGTGTCCTGGACGGTCTTCCCGAGCTTCAATCGCGCCAGTTCGGGTCGCGTCCCAGGCGCACGTCGCGCTGCATGATGCGCCGCGTCCGATCCCGGTTGGCGGCGCGCACCATCACGCCGCCGAGCGCGAACGCCACCGCGTAGAACGCGACATCCACCGCGACCGTGCGCCACGCCAATTCCAGCCCGCGTGAAGGCTCGAGGCCGACCCAGGCGGGGTAGGTGCTCACCCGAACGCCTGAAACGTCCTGCGCGATGAACGGCAACGGGTAGCCGAACCGCACGATTTGCGCACCGTCCGTCGGGTAGATCGGGCGCGGCACGAGTGCGGTCAAAACAGTCAATACGACCGCGCCGACCGCGACCAGCACGGCCCGCAGCAGCCACCGACGCACCGAAACGCGGAACACGCTCGAATCATACGTTCAGGCCTTAGGAATCCGCGATCTCTGGTAATCTCTGCGCGTGGTCGAGGTCATCCCGTGCGTGGACATTCAACGCGGTCGCGCCGTCCGGTTGTTCAAGGGCGATCCGAAACTCGAGACAGTCTACTTCGAACATCCCCTGGAAGCCGCGCAGCACTGGGCGGGGCTGGGCGCGGGGCTGGTTCACCTGGTGGATCTGGACGCCGCCACGGGCGCGGGCGAGAACCGCGACATCATCCTCAAGATTGCAAAGGAACTGTCCGTGCCCATCGAGGTCGGCGGCGGCATCCGCAGCCTGGAAGCCGCCAGAATTCTGCTCGAGGGTGGCGCGGCGCAGGTCGTGATCGGCACGGCGGCGGTCACGAACCCGGAATTGGTGGCGGCGCTGCTGACGGATTTCGGCGCGGGCGCGGTCGTGGTCAGCGTGGACGCCAGGGACGGTCTGGTGGCCGTCAAGGGTTGGCTCGAGGCGAGCCGCGTTCGCGCGACCGAACTGGCGGCGCGCGTCTGGGCGCAGGGCGTGAAATCCTTGATTTATACGGATGTCAGCCGGGATGGGACGCTCGAGGGGCTGGACAGAGCGCCGCTGGAAGCCATGCGGGCCGCGTGGCCGGGTCGGTTGGCGGCGGGTGGCGGCGTGCGCGACGCTCAAGATCTGGAATTGCTCGAAGATTTGGGCATCGAGGGCGCGATCGTCGGTCGGGCGCTCTACGAGGGCACGCTGGTGTTTCCTGAAGGCTAAACACCGTCCAGCACGGTATTTCTGCGCCTCGTGACCTGCGCCCTTCTCGAGCTTCAGCCCCGAGCGTACACTCCAGGCCATGCCCGAACTGCCGGAGGTCGAAACCACCCGTCGCGCCCTGGAACCCGCGCTGTTGGGGCGCACCATCACCGCGATTCACCACGCTGACCCAGAGCGTTACCGCAACACGCTTTCGGCCATCGGGCGGCGCGTGGATCGGTTGGAACGGCGCGGCAAGTACCTGATTTTCAGACTGGACGACGACAGCGCCGCTGAACCGCTCGATGTGATCGTGCACCTGAAAATGACGGGCGGCTTCCGCTTCCCGGACGCTTCGGGGCGGTTTCAGGACGCGCCGCGTTTCGAGCGTCTGCGCCTCGAGACGGATCGCGGCGAGGTGTCTTACGTGGATTCCAGACGCTTCGGCTTCTGGGAGGTCGTGCCACGGGACGCCTGGGGTCACATCGGGACGCTGGCGGCGATGGGGCCGGAACCGTTGTCGGAGGAGTTCAAGCTGGCCCCGTTCGCGGCGGCCATGAAGAGGGTCAGTCGGGTCAAACCTGCGCTCTTATCGCAGAAACCCGTGGCGGGCGTGGGCAACATTTACGCGGACGAAGCGCTCTGGCACGCGAAAATTCACCCAGAGGCGGGCCATCTGACGCGCGCCCAATCCGGGCGTCTGCACGGTGCGATCCGCGAGGTCATGACCCGCGCGCTTCAGGCCGGCGGCAGCACGCTGTCGGACAATTCCTATCAGCAACCGCGCGGCGAACCGGGGTATTTTCAGCTCGAGCACGCCGTCTACGACCGGGCGGGTGAAGCCTGCAGCCGCTGCGGGACGCCAATAGAAAAATACTTTCTGGCGCAACGCGGCACGCATTTTTGTCCGAATTGCCAGAAGCGCTAAGGCTCGAGCCAAAAAAGAACACCGTCCAGGACGGTGTTCTTGAAGGTACAAAAACGGCGTACCGGACGGTGTGTTCAAGCGGGCACTTCGATACGGATCGCCTCGAGCACGACCGGCAGGAGCGGCAGCACGGCCTGAACGGCGGTCGTGGTGTCGTGGGCGGGCAAGTTGATGATGATCGACCTGCCGCGTTGCCCGGCCAGACCGCGCCAGAGGGCGTTGACTCGGGCTTTCTGAATCCCGGCCAGGCGCATCAGTTCGGCCAGTCCGGGGATTGGGCGCTCTAAGAGTTCCGCCGTGATCTCTGGCACGCGTTCGCGCACGCCGACGTTGGAACCGCCCACGGTCAGCACGAGCGGCAACTGGCGCGTGTCGCAGAAGGTGCGAAGCGCCCGCCGGATGGCGGCGTTGTCATCCTGAACGGATTCGTAAGAGACTTCCTGGAACTCGTCCGGGGTCAGGAAGGCGCGCACGGCGATCACGCCGTCCGGCTGGTTCCCGATGCTCAACAGGCCGTAATCAATCACGCTTTCGAGGATACTCGGGTATAAGGAAATTCGCAGTGGAAAAATCACCTCGAACGGACTCCAGTTTGAGAAGAAACGTGAAGTATTGCGCCCAAAAGGACGATTTCGGGGATTCGCAGGCTCGCGATTCAGTCTTCGCTCTCGCGCCGGAAAATGTTGGCCTGTTCGTGTGCGACCCGAGAAGGCCACGGCAGCCTGTACCCATCGGCGTGTTCCAGCACGAAGCCGAGCGCGGCGTCCGGATCGCACAGGTGCCCCGGCGAGACAAAAATGGGTTTGACCCGATCCCGCAACCTGACCGCGAAACCCAGGTCTTCGCCTCGAGCCGTGACGGGCTGGCGGGAGCCCGCAGCGTCCTCGAGCGCGGCGTGTTCGCCGTGCAATGGCGTCTTGCCGACTCCCAGGCTGGGCTTGCCCAGCAGCACGCCCAGTTGCGTGGCGATCCCGGCTCGGCGCGGGTGCATCAGGCCGTGACCGTCCACCCAGACGAGATCGAAACTGGAACGCAGTTGCTCGAGCGCCTTCGAGATCACTGGAGCCTCTCGGAAGGCCAGGAAGCCCGTCTTGTACGGCACTTCCGGGATCATGCTGGCGGTCGCGACCTCGAGCGGCGTCTTTGAGCCGCGTTCCAGCACGACCGCCGCCGCGTACATCGCGGCGTTCTCGCCGCCGTAGAAGGATTGCGAGGACATGTCCACCGCCGCGAAGCGTCGCACGCCCTCGAGCGAGCCGGTGTAGACGGCCTTCAGCGCAATCTGGCGCTGTTGTTCGCGCAGCGCGGCCCAGTCAATATCGGTCACACCATGGATTCTAGGCTCGAGCCTCAAATGTGACACGGGCCAATTCTGGGGTGCAGCCTGGTCTACGTTGCGATCTCCCAGATGTGACCGGCAGGATCCTTGAAACTGGCCGTGCGAATACCCCAGGGCCGATCCATCGGGCCGTTCAGCAGCACCAGCCCGCGCCCGGTCAATTCCGCGCACATCGCGTCAACGTCGTCAACCTTGATGGTGAAGACCATCCGCGATCCAGCTTCGCGGCTGGCCATCGTCGCAGGTTCGATCAGTTCGTTGACCGCCGTGGTTTTCAGTAAGTTGATCAGGGTGTTCTTGAAGTTGAAGACGCTCGAGTGATCGTCCTCGAATTCTACTGGTAGGCCGAAAACCTCTTTGTAGAACTGCTTCGCGGCTTCCAGGTCTTCGACGAACAGGGTGATGGCAAAGATGCCTTTCGGCCAGGGATTCGCTTCCTTGATTTGAGCCATGAACGACCTCCTTTTGTTTTGAGCCACATTTTAACACACGTTCTGTTTTAAACGAATCAGTTCTATTCGCCACCCCGAGCGTTATTTTCTGTCCCGTCCGGGGCATTCAGCCTCGAGCGGCGAGTGTCCTCTTCTCGAGAGTACCGTCCAGGATGAAATAATCGCGCAATCCGCGCGAACAGCCTAGGCCAGAACGCGTTTTGTGGGGCGCGCACCGTGTGGCACACTCGATTGGCCCAGGTATGCGTTCCGCACGCGTATTCGCGCGTTCCGGAGAGAAAATGGTGATTCATGATCGATGTCAACCCGCACAAACTCCTGTACCTGGCCAGGTCGGGCTCTCAGCTGTTCGGCACGGCCACGCCGAACAGCGACCTCGACATCAAGGGCATATTCTTGCCCTCGCGCGAATCGCTGTACTTGCAGACCGCACCGCAGCAGTTCACGCGCAACACGAACAACTCCGGCAGCGGCCTGAAAAACTCGAGCGACGACGTGGACGTGACCGTCTGGAGCCTGCAGTTCTGGCTGAAGCTGGTGCTGCGCGGCGACATCAACGCGGTGTCACTATTGTTCAGCCACACCAACCCGAGCGCCGTGCTGGACGGCACGGACGCGGCTTTCGAGGCGCGCTTGCGCGATCTGGACGCGACGCGGCTGCTCTCGCGGCAGCTCTCGGGCATGATGGGTTTCGCCTACGCGCAAGCGGTGCGCTACACCGACCGGGGCAAACATTTGCGCGCCGTCCGGGTGGCCATAGATCACCTGGAACGTGCCACGGACGGGCTGATCAGGGATGTCGCACCCACGATCCTGCTGGACATCGCGGATCATCGGCTGGCTTTTGAACGCATCAGCGACGCGAGCCAGCGGCAACTGGTGATCCTGGAAAAAGCCTTCGATTTCTCGGCGCGCGCCTCGTGGGCGCTCGAGCCGTTGCGCGAACTCGAGCGCGGTTACGGCAAGCGCTCGCGGGCCGCGATGGACGCGGGCGTGGACTTCAAAGCCTTCAGCCACAGCCTGCGCGTCCTCGAAGAGATCCGGCAGTTGCATCTGACGGGCCGCGTGACCTACCCCCACGAACCCGTGTTCGCCGCCGTGATGCGCGATACGAAGCTGGGCGTGTACGGCTACGAGAGGCTGGTCGAGTTGCTGGACGAAAAGCTGGCCGCCGCCCGCGCCGCCGAAGCCCTCAGCGTCCTGCCCGAAAAACCCGAGCGCGAGTACGCCGATGCCTTCCTGCTTTCCCTGTACGAATAACCCTGAGAACACCGTAGTGGACAGTATTCTCGAGTTCGCGTCCTGCGCGGTGTTCTCGTTCTCGCCTGTATCCTGAAGGGCGCACCATGAATGAAGCCGAACTCCTCGAGGAAATCGTCCGCGCCGTGACTGAGCGCGGTGGCGTCGCGTACCTGGTCGGCGGCGGCGTGCGGGACGGGCTGCTGGGCTTTCCGGTCAAGGACACGGACGTGCTCGTGACGGGGATCGGTCTCGAGGAGCTGGTCGGAGGTCTGAGCGCCTTCGCGCGCGTGGACGCGGTCGGCGCGAGCTTCGGCGTGCTGAAAGTCTCGAGCCAGGAGGCCACGATCGACGTGGCCCTGCCGCGCACGGAGCGCAGCACGGGCGTCGGGCACAGGGATTTCGAGGTCAGCTACGACCCGCATCTGACCTTAGACGCTGACCTGGCGCGCCGGGATTTCACGGTCAACGCCATCGCAAAGCGCTTACCGGACGGCCCGATTCACGATCCTTTCGGCGGGCGACGCGATCTCGAAGATCGCGTCCTGCGGGCGGTCGGTGACGCCAACGAGCGTTTCAAGGAAGACCCGTTGCGGATGCTGCGCGCCGCGCGGTTCGCGGCCAAGCTGGACTTTTTGATCGCACCGGAAACCCTGGATGCGATGACGCTCAGCGCCGAGCTGATTGCGTCCGTCGCGCCGGAGCGCCTGCAGACGGAACTGCTGGGTCTGCTCGAGGCTTCGCACGCGGATGGCGTTCACCGCGCTTTGCGAATCCTTCGGGATTCGGGGTTGCTGGGCTGGATCGTGCCCGAAATTCGGGCATCCATCGGTTTCGATCAACAAAACCCCCACCACCAGTTCACGCTGGACGAACACGTCTTTCACGCCGTGCGCTACGCCGTCTCGAGCGGCGCGGCGTTAAACGCGCGGCTGGCCCTGCTGCTGCACGACATCGGCAAACCGATGACGCAGAGTTTCGGTGATGATGGAATCGCGCCGGTCGTTCCCGGCGCGTCTAAGAATCCGGTCGTTCCTGGCGCGTCTGAGCATCCGGTCGTTCCCGGCGCGTCCGGGATAATCGCGCATTACTACGGTCACGAGGTCGAGGGTGCGCACCTGGCGCGCGCGATCCTCGAGCGCCTGAAATTCCCGGCGCAAACCCTGGAAAGTACCGTCCGCATCGTGCGCCAGCACATGAGACCGCCCAGGGTGTCCAGCGACAAGGTGCTGCGACGCTGGCTGAACGACCTCGGGGACGACTGGATGGCGGCCTTGGAATGCCGCGAGGCCGATCTGAGCGCGCACGTTCTGCCGGAAGGTTTCGACCCGCGCACCTGGGCGCGCACCGTCCGTCAACGCTGCGAGGCCTTCGGTCCGGCCATCGCCAGCTTCGACGAGCGCGCGCTGGCGCTTTCCGGGCGCGAGATCATGCTCGCGTTTGGCCTCGAGCCGGGGCCGGAACTGGGTCGCTTGAAGAAGCTGGCCGCGCAAGCCGTGGTGGACGGCGAACTCGAGAACCAATCCGACCAGATCCTGGCGTGGTTGAAAGCGCACGAGGGATAGGTACGCCTCGGGCGCGAGGTCAACCGGGAAGGCTGCCCTACGAGACTCGAACCCAACCGAAACCCGAGAAGTTCCCATTCGAGAACACCGTCCGGGACGCATTCAATTATTCACGTCCTGGACGGTGTCCTCTCGCGTCAGTCTCGAGGAGCGCACCTCGAGAAGCCCGTCTTTCACAACTCGATCTCGAGGTTGCAACCGCGCGTACAGCGTTCCGTCAGGCTTGCGATTTAGGCCCAGCTTGGGCGTTAGAATGCCGCGCATGACCGCACCCAGGCCGTCCAGACCAGACTCGTTCTCGCGGATCGCGGTGATCCTGGCGCTGATCGCTCTGGTCGGTGCGTTCCTCGTGCCGACCGCGACCTTATCCAGATCCTTCAGCGGCGAGGGCGCGATCCTGGTGCATCCGGGACGGGTGCTGGACTTCACGGGGTTCTTGCCCAAAGAATTGCCGGATTTTACGTGGGTGACCATCTTCGGTTGGTTGACCATCGCGGCGCTGGCGGCGCTGGTGGGGCTGGCATGGATCAGGTCGAGATGGATGATGGTGGCGGGCATCGTGGTGATCGCGCTGAGCGCGTTGACGGTCGGAGCCTTCGTGCGCGCGGTCGATATCGTGCAGTTCCCATTGATCGACGCGGGCACGGCCTACCGGCGTTTGCCATTTCAGAAATTCGGCCCGAGCCTGTGGCCCTTGCTGGTCTGGATCGCGGGCGTGGCGGGCGTGCTCGCGGGGCTGGCGCAGAACCCGGTGCGCGCCAGGGCCTTCCAGGGCTACCGCACGGCGCTGGTTCCGGTGATCGCGCTCCTGCTGGCGGTCGCGGTCGGTGGCGTGGTGATCCTGCTGTTGCAACCCGTTCCGGGCGGTGACAAGGTTCCGGGTCTGGCTGGGCGGTGGTTCGGCGGCGTGGATTTGCTGTGGTTCGCGTACTCGACGCTGTTCGGGCCGGTGCTACCGCGCTTCCGGCCCGCACTTGATTTTGCCTTGCCGCTTTTAAGCTTGGCGCAATCCACGCCGCTGATCTTCACCGGGCTGGCGCTCTCGTTTGGCTTCCGCACGGGTTTGTTCAACATCGGTGCGCCCGGACAGGTGCTGTTCGGCGGGATTTTCGCCATGCTGGTCGGCGTCTACGTACCCGGCCCAGCGATCGTCATCGCGCCGTTGGCGATCGTCGCGGCGGCGGTCGGCGGGGGGTTCTGGGGCGCGATACCGGGCTGGCTCAAGGCGCGTTTCGGCGCCAGTGAAGTGATCAACACGATCATGCTCAACGTGGTCGCCTCGAGCATCTTGATTTTTTTGCTCTCGGATTCCTCGAAGTTTTTCGGCAGGGAATTGCGCTTGCCGTTCAAGGCTCCGGGCGGAGAATCCAAGAGCCTGGAACTCCTGCCGGGCTCGCATTTGGAGCGGATCGTGACGGTGCTGGGTTTGCAGACGGGAGTGAACATCATCAATTTTGCGCCGTGGCTGGCGCTCTTGGGCGTGCTGGCGGGGCTGGCGTTCTGGCGCGGGAACTTGCGCAAACGCCTCGTCCCGGCGCTGGGTTTGGGCGCGGTCGGGCTGGTGCTGGGCTTGGCGTTTTTCTCGCGCGTCAGCGTGCCGATCTCGAGCGCGCTGATGAGCACGCGCTTGAACATGTCTTTTATCGTCGCGCTGATCGCGGCCTGGCTGGTCGGTGTGATCCTGTGGCGCACGACGCTGGGCTACGAGTTGCGCGCGGTCGGGTTGTCGCCCAAGGCCGCCGAGTACGGTGGCGTCAACATCGCGCGCAACACGATCCTGGCGATGGCCATCTCTGGGGCGCTGGCTGGCTTGGCCGCCACGCACTACGTGCTGGGCGGTGCCCTGGAAGAGTACCGGCTCAAGCAAGTCATCCCCGCGGACTCCGCGGGCTTCGGTGGCATCACGGTGGCGCTCTTGGGCAACAACACGCCCAACGGCGTGGTCGGGGCCAGCATTCTGTTCGGCGTGCTGAACGTCGGCGGTTTGCAGCTCTCGCAATCCCTCAATAAAATCTCGCGCGAGGTCGTGACGGTTTTGCAAGCCCTGATGGTCTTGTTCATCGCGGCGCGGGCGTTCTTGTCAAACGATTTTTTTCGCACCATCAACCCGGAACCCGAACCGAAACCATCCCCACCGCCGGACGCGCAAGCCTCCGGCCCGCCCGAGGTGATCGAGCCGAAGCCCTCGAGCGCATCCGATTAGAAGACCGTGCTGGACGCTGTTTCTCGAGATGCAAAAACACCGTCCAGCGCGGCGTACCCGAACGAACACCATCCGCAATCACCGTCTGGGAGGACGAAAATGGATCTGGTTCTGATCGCCTCCGCCATCCGATTCACGACGCCCCTGCTGCTGGCGGCCCTCGGCGGGTTGTTCAGCGAACGCTCCGGCATCGTCAACGTCGCGCTGGAAGGCATCATGATTTTCGGCGCGCTGACCGCCGCCGTGGTCGCCCAGCAGATCGAAGCGCCGATCCTGGCGGCCACGCCGAACGCGGACTTGCCGTGGGTTCCGTGGCTGGCGACCCTGGCCGCGATGCTGGTCGGCGCGTTCGTCGGCTGGATTCACGCCTTCGTTTCGATCAAGTACCGCGCCGACCAGGTGATTTCCGGCACGGCCATCAATTTGCTCGCCTCCGGCGTGCCGAGCGTGGTGCTGTTGTTCCTTTACAACAACACCACCGATTCCCAGCCCGTCCAGAACCGCTTGCCGTTGTGGGGGCCGGAAGGCTTCTCGTTTTCGCCGTTGACGTACCTGGCGTTCCTGCTGGTGCCCGTGGTGGCTTACGTCGTGTACCGCACGCCGTTCGGTTTGCGCCTACGAAGCGTCGGCGAGGCTCCGGCTGCCGCAGCCAGCGTCGGTGTCAACGTCTACCGCACGCGTTACGCGGCGGTGATCCTGTCCGGCGTCCTGGGCGCGCTGGCGGGCGCGTTCTTGTCCATCGGCAACCTGAACGCCTTCACGCGCAACCTGAGCGCCAACCAGGGTTTCATCGCGCTGGCGGCCTTGATTTTCGGCAAGTGGGAACCGTGGCGCGTGCTAGCGGCTTGCGCGCTGTTCGGCGCGTCCAGAGCGATCGCGATTCGTCTGGGCGGGGCTGAAATTCTGCCCTCCCCGATCGTCGAGATGCTGCCTTACGTGATCACGATCCTGGTGCTGGCCGGGTTCATCGGTCGCGCTCGCGCTCCGAAGGCGGTCGGCAAGCCGTACCCGTGAGGGACGGTCGGGAGTCAGAAGTTTGTTGGTCACGATTTCCGTAGGGGCTCGATTTATCGCGCCCAAAGGACGAGCCGAACCCCGACCCTTCGTCTGTCACATCGAGAAAGCTGATGCTCGGGCCACCGACAGCGCGCAGCCCCGCCGAGCCAGAAGGCAACGGCAAGAGCACCGTCCTGCACGCGAATTTGGGCACTCGAGAAACAGCGTTCGGGACGGTGTTTTTTCTTTGGCGATCTCGAGACTTGCCTTTTGGCGGACACCGGGGCGACAATGCGCGTACAGAAGCACTGGCTCCAAGGCTCAAAAATACCGTCCTGCACGACCAGATCGGAGTCCGTCATGAACCCTCACCTCGAATTCACCAGTGAAATCCGCGATGCGCTCGAGCAAAAAAAGCCCGTCGTGGCGCTCGAGAGCACTGTCATCAGCCACGGTTTGCCGTACCCGTACAACCTCGAGACGGGCTTGGCGTTGGAATCCGAGGTGCGCGCATCCGGCGCGATCCCGGCGACGGTCGCGGTGCTGGACGGCAAGATTCACCTGGGGCTGGTGCACGATCAGATCGAACGTCTGGCGCGCGGCAATATCGAGAAAGTATCGCTCTGGAACCTGCCCGCCCTGATCGCCAAGGGCGCGTCCGGCGGCACGACCGTGGCGGCGACCGCGCACCTGGCGAAGCTGGTCGGCATCGAGGTGTTCGCCACGGGCGGCATCGGTGGCGTGCATTTCGACGATTTCGACGAGAGCGCCGACCTGCCCGCGCTGGCCCGCACCAGCATCACGGTCGTGTGCGCGGGCGCGAAAAGCATCCTGAACTTGCCCGCGACCCTCGAGCGGCTGGAAACGCTGGGCGTGCCCGTGGTGGGTTACGGCACGGATGTCTTTCCGGCCTTCCACAGCGCCGAAAGCCCGTACAGCGTGCCTTCCAGGTTGGACACGCCCCACGAGATCGCCGCCGCGTTCAGGGCGGCGCGCGCCTTGCAACTCCACCAGGCGTTGATGGTCATGAACCCCATCAAGGATGGCCTGCCCTTCAATCAAGTGCAAACCTGGGTCGAGGCCGCCAACCACGAAGCCCGCCGCGAGGGTGTGCACGGCAAGTTCCTGACGCCGTTCCTGCTGCGCCGCATCAGCGCGCTCTCCAACGGCGAGACGGATCGCGTCAACGGCGTGTTGTTGCGCGCCAACGCCCGGCTGGGTGGCGAGATCGCGGTCGCACTGGCCGGGATCTGAGCCTGGGTTCGTCACCGCCCGGCCCAGCCGATGGGGTTTCACTTCTCATCTTCTGACTGAGGTAAGCTTCACTGAGAAGACACTGCACGATGGATTTCGAGGATGCCAGGGTGGACGATTCACGAAACAACCGGGCAAGCGAACCATTGCGAACCGCCAAAACGGGCGATGCGCGATTGAACCCATCCTCGGATGGCGCACCGCAGATCGGGCGCAGCCAGGCGATGGATCGTTCCAGCATCGGTGCGCGTCTGCGAGAGGCGCGCGAAGAAAAGGGCTTGAGTCTCGAGGAGCTCGGCTCCAAGTTGCGGCTTCGAACCGCGATCCTGGATGCGCTCGAGCGCGGCGATTTCGATGCGCTACCGGAACCCGTGTACACCACCGCGTACCTGCGCAATTACGCGCAGGCCGTGGGTCTGGAACCCCAACCGATCCTCGAGGCCTACGCTCGCGCCGCCGTCAAAACCGAATTGCCGCCCGTGCGCGAACTGCCTCGGGCTGCGCCACCGTGGGTCGGGATCGCTGCGGTGATCGCGGTCGCACTGGTGGCCATCGCGTACCTGGTGACCAGCGTTCTGCGCGGTCAACCGTCAGCCGTCAACGCGCCCGCGACCATCGCTACTCCACCGGCGGTCGCCGCCCCGCCCGTCCCTGTCACCCCACCCGCTGAGCCCCGCAGCGTGCCGCTTTCCGTCTCGAGCTTGCCCGGTGGCGCGACCGTCTTCCTGGACGGCATCCGGGTCGGCGTCACACCGCTTCAGGCCGCACCCGTTTCGGTCGGGCCCGGACGCGAATTGAAGCTCGAGCTGCCCGGATACCAGACGGAAGCGCGCACAATTGATCTGAACGCCGCCTCGAACCTGAGCTTCGCCCTGCGGCCCGCGCCGAAACCAACGCCCCAAACGCCCGGAACACAACCGGGCGCCCAGGCGTCCGCACCCAACGCGATCACGCTGAGCTTCAAGGGCTCGAGCTGGATTCGAGTCACCGATGCGAACGGCAGCGTCGTCTACGAAGGCATCCCGGCATCGGACACGCGCCTGAGCTTCACGCCACCCGTGCGCGTGCGCGCCGGAAGGCCAGACCTGGTTAGCGCCACCATCGGCACGACCACGCGTCAGCTCGGCACCGTACCCAGCCCAGCCACCATCAGGCTGCCCTAAACCCGTATGAGCCCGACCCGCACGGCGCTCAAGGAATGGGACGCTCAGGTGCGCGCCCTGATGTCGGGGCGCACCAGTTTGATCGTGCGCAAGGGCGGCATTATTGAAAAAAACGGTGATTTCGAGGTCGAGCGCGCGCAATTCTGGCTGTACCCGACCTTCCTGCACCAGAACCCCGGCGAGTTGCGCCCCGAGTATTCAGACCTGCTGCGCGAGAATCCCCGACCGGGCGCGCTGGAACTTCGCGCCTTCGCGCAGGTCGAACGCGTCTGGAAGCTGACGAATCTGGAATTCGTCCGATCCCTCGAACCGCACCAGTGCCTGACGGCTGGCGCGCTCGAACGGCGTTTCCGGTACCGAGATCAACCCTGGGTTCACGCCCTGTTGCTGCGCGTCCACACCGTCCCGAACGCGGTGTGGCTCGAGGAAACTCCCGCTTACGCCGGGTGCGCGTCCTGGGTTCCCCTCGAGCGCGAGATTGCGCCCGACGGCCTACAACCCGTCCTCGAGAACGCTGCGTTCCAGGCGCAGCAATCCGCGCTCGAGACGCTGCTCGTCTGATTTCACGTTTCAGGAACACCTTCCCAGACGGTCTTTTTGCGTCTTCAGGAACACTGTCCAGAACGGTGTTCTCGAGCGACCTGAAAAGCACGTGCGACGCAACACCAGACCTGCTGCGAATGTGATCGAACACGTCCCGAGGGAAGGGTAGGTCATAGACGTACCCCTACAAAACCTATCCTGTAGGGGCAACCTTTATGGTTGCCCTCGCGTGAAGACGTGCTCGAGACTGACGTGCGCAAGAGGTCTATTCAGGACACAAGAGCAACATACCTGATCTCGATTTTGTCCTCCCTGACGGCAGGGAGGGGAGGTGTCATCAGCCAAGGGCGGGCTGATGACGGATGGGTCTCGCGCGCCTTCCATCTCGAGGCTCTGGCCGCCCTATTCCTTGACGGCCAGCACGTCGGTCAGCAGGTACACCAGCCGCTCGCGGAGTCTGGCGTACTCGTCGCTCTTGGCGAGTTCCATGCGGGATCGCGGGCGACGGAAGGGCACTTCGATGATTTCCTGCACGCCAGCGCGCGGGCCGTTGGTCATGACCACGATCCGGTCGGAAAGGTAGATGGCCTCATCGATGTCGTGGGTGACCATCACGATCGTTTCGATGCCGCTCTCCTCGCCCTGCCAGAGCGCGTTGAGTTGATCCTGAAGGCTGCCTCGGGTCAGTGCATCCAGCGCACCGAAAGGTTCGTCCAGCAACAGCACGCGCGGGTGAATTGCGAAGGCACGCGCGATGGCGACGCGCTGTTTCATGCCGCCGGAAATCTCGTGCGGGCGCTTGTCCTTGTGCGCCCACAAGCCCACGGCGCGCAAGAAGGTCTGGACGCGCCCGGATTGCATGATCGGCTCGAGGTTCGGGCAGGCGGCCTCGACGGCTTCCGAAACGTTTTCGTAGACGGTCATCCACGGCAGCAGCGAGTAATTCTGGAACACGACCGCGCGTTCCGGGCTGGGCGCGGTGATGGTCTGCCCATCGAGCGAGACGCGCCCTTTGGTCGGTAGCTCGAGACCCGCCAGGATCGACAAAAGCGTGCTTTTGCCGCAACCGGAATGGCCGATCAGGGTCACGAACTCGCCACGGTTGATCTGTAAGTCCACGTTTTCCAGCGCGACGTACTCGCCGCGCTTGCCGGAAAATGTTTTGGTGACGTAAGAAATCTGAAGCCCCGCATCGTGCGTGGCGTGCGGGTCGAGCGTTTTGTGGGTTTCAAGCACCGTAACTCACCCGCTTTGAGAGCCAGTCGAAACCCCGGTCGAACAGCAATCCGGTCAGGCCGATCAGCACGATGGCGCTGATGACTTTCTCGTAGGAAAGCGCGTTGTACGAATCCCAGGCGAAAAAGCCGATGCCGACCGCGCCGGACAGCATCTCTGCGGCCACGATCACCATCCAGGCGATGCCGAGGGACAACCTCATGCCGGTCACGATGTGCGGCAAGGCGAACGGGATCAGCACGCGACGCACGTAACGGTCGCTGGAAAAACTGAAGACGCGAGCCACGTTCTGAAAGTCTTTCGGTACGGCCCCGACGCCGAAGGCCGTGTTGATCACGGTCGGCCACAGGCTGGTGATGAAAATCGCGAAGACCAGCGCGTTCGGGGCGCTCTTGAGCACCACCAGCGCGATCGGGTACCAGGCCAGCGGCGAGACCGGGCGCAGCACCTGCACGATCGGGTTCATCAGTCGGTAGATCGGTTTGACGGAACCCATCGCGATGCCCAACGGCACGGCCACCAGCGTGCCTAGCCCCCAGCCCATGGCCACGCGCGTCAGGCTGGAAAAAAGCAGCAGGCCCACGCCCTGATCGTTCGGCCCGCCGTAATGGAAGGGCGACCTGATCAGTTCCCAGAACACGCCCAGGGCTGCAATAGGCGTCGGCAAGTCCGGGCTGTTGGCGCGCACGATCAACCACGCGCCGACGATCAACGACAGGCTCCCTGCGCTGTAGGCGAGCGCCGTCAGGCCAGCGCTCACCCAGGCGGGCAGGCTCGCAGATTTCTTGCGCTCGAGGGAGGCAGCGCGCTGAAGCGTATCTGGTGCGTTCATGGTTCCTCCGGGATGCTCGGGAGTCGGGCTTCAGAACTGTCGGCTCGAGGGTGTGCCAAAAGTGATTCTCGCGTCCAGGACGGTGTATCCGGGGAACCGTCCTGGACGGTGTTTTTACTTCGCGTCCTTGAGGTACGCCGCCGGGTTGTTGGGGTCAAACTTGGCTTTATCCAGCGTCATCGTCCAGGGCTTCATGTCGTCGTCGGGGATCGGCGCGCCGACCTCCTTGGCGACTTCCTTGTACACGTCCGTCAGGATCAGCTTGTCGGCGATGGCCTTGTAGTCGGGCGCGGCCTTCAGGTAGCCGAACCGCTGGTACTGCGCCATGAACCAGATCGCGTGGCTCATGCGCGGGTAGGACACCTTGCCGCCCCGGTAGTAGAGCATCCGGTCTTCCAGGAATTGCTTGGTGCCCAGGCCGTTGCCCATGTCGTAGCGCCCCTCCAGCCTGGCGCCGATGATTTCGGGCGCGGCGTTGACGTACTGCGCCTGCCCGATGGTGGCGGCGGCCTTGCGGACGTTGGGGACGCTGTCCATCCACTCGGCAGCTTCCAGGACGGCCTTCATCACGGCTTTGAGTTCATCCTTGCGGGCCGCGAAATCCTTGTTGACCACCAGGGCTTTTTCCGGGTGGTGCTTCCAGATTTCCTGGCTGGCGATGGTCGTGTAACCCACGTCCTGCGCCACCCCGACGCCGTTCCAGGGCTCACCGACGCTGTAACCGATCATGTTGCCGACCTTCATGTTGGCGACCATCTGCGGCGGCGGAATCGTGATGATGCGCTGCTTGCCGGTGACGCTCGCGTCGATGCCCGCGTTGGAAAGAAAGTACCGCAACCACATGTCGTGCGTGCCGCCGGGGAAGGTCATGGCGAAGGTCGTGTCCTTCCCATCCTGGCTGAGTTTCTCGAGCGCGGGTTTGAGCTTGGCGTAATCGCGCCCGACGACGCCCAGCGCGGCCTTGGAGAGCGTGATCGCCTGACCGTTGTTGCTCAGGATCATGGCGACGTACATTTCCTTGCCCGCCTGACCCCCGATGCCCGTGTAGACGCTGAAGGGCATCCCGAACAAGCAGTGCGCGCCCTGAATGTCACCGTTCAGCACGCCGTCGCGCAGGGCCGCCCAGGAGGCTTGCTTGACGACTTCGACATCCACGCCGTACTTCTTGTAGAGCCCCAATTCCTTGGCCATGATCAGGCTGGCGGAATCCGTCAGCGCGATGAACCCGAGCTTGATCGTGCCCGCGGCCCTGGCCTGAATCCAGATGTTCGGCAGCGCGAAAGCTGCACCCGTGACGGCGGCGGTCTTCAAAAAGTTGCGCCTCGAGATCGGTTTCTCGGGGCTTGCGGTGTGCGTCTTTTTCATGCGTCCCTCCCAGGATGTGTTCTTCCGAGCGCACCTTCGCGGACAGTCTTTCAAGGATGCTGTCCGCGACGGCGTTTTTCGCATCGTTGCGAGTTCGATGCGATCTTGGATCAGTTCGGAAACGACTGTGCTGCCGTCCGCGCGGTGCCGCGAATCGCGGTCGAAGCCGGAATAGCCGCGAACGGTAGGGTGAACCCGAGGCTTGAGATGGTCAGGATCGCGTTTCCAGATCGGGGTGATTCGGTGGTGTCCATGGGTTCCTCCGGGTTCAGCGGTGGCTCGAGATCGATTGAGGCATGGCGATTCATTCGGCGCTGACTGCGCCGACCAGAACGGGTTCGGGTACGAGAACACCGTCCGGGACGGCACTGTTAAGTTGCGTACCGGACGGTGTTTTCTCGAGCCTAACGGCGGCGACCTTGAATTCCGGCATCCTGGACACCGGATCGAGCGCGGCGTTGGTCAGCGCGTTGGCGCGACCCGCGCCGGGCCAGTGGAACGGCACGAAAATGGTGTCCTCTCGGATGCGAGCGTTCAACGAGACGGCGAAGGTGGCGCGTCCCCGGCGCGTCTCCAGGGTGACGCTCGAATCCTCCTCGAGCCCGTACTGGGCGGCCAGCTTCGGGTGCAGTTGCGCCTCGGCGCGGCTGGCCTTGCGCGTCAAGGACGCCACGCGGCGCGTTTGCACGCCGCTCTGGTACTGGTCGGCGTGACGCCCGGTGGTCAGACGCACTGGGTAGTTCAGGTCGGGTTCCTCGAGTGATTCGCGGTACGCGATGGGCCGCAGGTGCGCGCGACCGTCGGCGTGGTGAAAGCCGATCTTGAAGGGTTCGGGCGTGCCCTCGTAATCGATGCCCAGGTGCTTCAGGTCGGGGCACGGCCAGAATAGGCCCTCTGTGCCGAGTTTTTTATAGGTCATGCCGCTGTAATCGGCGGGCGCGCCCCTGGTGGCTCGAGCGAACTCGGTGAACACGGATTCCACGTTCGAGAACGCGAATTTTTCCGGGTGGCCCAACCGCGCGCCCAGATCGCACAGAATCCGCCAGTCCGTCCGGGCCTGAGCTGGCGGGTTGGTGACCTCGCGGCGGCGCAGCACGCGGCCTTCCAGGTTGGTCATGGTGCCGTCCGATTCCAGCCACATGCTGCCCGGCAGCACCACGTCCGCCAGTTGCGCGGTCTCCGAGGGCAGAAAGTCGATCACCACCAGGTGATCCAGGGACTCGAGTCTGCGCGTGACGTTGATGGCGTTCGCGGCGCTGACGACCGGGTTGGAACCCAGCACCAGCAGACCGTGCACAGCCGAGCCGCAGGCTTCCAGCAACTCCTGGGCGCTCAGTCCCTTGCCGGGCAAATCCTCGGGTTCCACGCCCCAGACGCGCGCCATCTCGAGCCGATCGCGGGCGTCGGTGATAGAACGGTAGCCGGGCAGTTGGTCGGCTTTCTGACCGTGCTCGCGGCCACCCTGACCGTTGCCCTGACCCGTCAACGGCGCGTAAATGCCGCCCACGGACAGCGCCAGGTGAATCAGTGCGCGCACCGTGTCCACCCCTCGGGCCTGCTGTTCCGGGCCGCGCCCGGAGAGGATCACGACGCCTTCCGGGATCGGGCCGCCCTCCTCGAGGCCGCGCCGGGCGATCACGCGGGCGATGTCGCGGATGGCTTCGGGCGTCAGTCCGGTGCGTTCGGCGGCCCATTCTGGCGTGCAGTGTTCCACACTCTGCGCGACCTCGCGCCAGCCCTGCGTGCGGTTCTCGAGGAACTCGCGGCGCTCCAGACCGGCCTCGAAGATCGCGTTCTGCATGGCCAGCGCCAGCGCCAGATCGCCGCCGGGTTGCACCTGCAGCACGTGCGTGGCCAGGAAGCTGGTGCGCGCCGCCCGAGGATCGATCACGATCACCGCCGCGCCGTTCTTGCGGGCGCGCGTGATGTACTGCGCCAAGGGCGGCAGGGTTTCCGCCAGGTTCGCGCCCCACAGCACGATGCACCGGGCGCGCTCGAGCTGCGCGACCGGGAACGGCAGGCCGCGATCCAGCCCGTAGACCTCGCGGGTGGCGGCGGCGGCGCTCGACATGCAAAAACGCCCGTTGTAATCGATGTTGGCGGTTTTCAACCCGACCCGCGCGAGCTTGGCGAGCAGGTACACGACTTCGTTGGTCAGGCTGCCGCCACCGAACACGCCGTAGGCATCCGGCCCGTATCTGGCCCGCGTGGCGATCATGCCACTCACGACCCGATCCAGCGCCTCGTCCCAGGATGCGGGTTCCAGCGCGCCGTTCCTGCGCACCAGCGGCGCAGTCAAACGATCCGGGTGATCGACGACCTCCAATGCGCTCAATCCCTTCTTGCAGACGCTGCCGTGCGCCACCGGGCAATCCGGCGTGCTTCGCATCTCGAGCGCGCGGTCGTCGTGCAGGATGTCGAACGAGCACTGCACCGCGCAGTACGGGCAGGTCGTGCGGGTGACTCGGGTTTCGGCGGACTGCTCGAGCGCCCGTTCAAAAGCCCGATTCAAGAAACACCGTCCGGGATGCAACCCAAGAAACATCGTCTGGAACGGTGTTCTCGAGCATCCATCTTTTGTTGCGCACAAATTTCGATCATCAGTCGTCCGCCGCCTGTAGGGGCGAACCCTGTGTTCGCCCGCCTTGGAACTCCAGCAGGTGCGGCAGGTGCTGGCGCGTCAGTTCGACCAGTTTGGCGGCCACCTGCGAGATCGGCACGCGCTCCGCGACCCGGTCCGCCAGCCGCGCCTCGCGCCCGATCTTGCCGCCCAGGAAAATGTCCACGGCGTCCACCATCGCGCCGTCGTGTTTGACTTTCGTGCCCTGCAAGCCGAAATCTCCGATGTGGTGGCTGCTGCACGCGTGCTGGCAGCCCGACCAGTGCATTCTGAGCGGCGTCAGCAGCGGCAGTTGATCTGCAAATTCGGCCTCGAGCTGGTCAGTCACCTCGAGCGCTCGGGATTTGGTTTCGATGATCGCCATCGGGCAGAACTCGATGCCCGTGCAGGACACGACGCCCTCTTTGATTCTCGACGGGAACGGGTCGTGGGCGGCGAAGAACGGGTTCGTCAGAACCTGGGAAACCCGCGATTCCGGCACGAACGGCAGGATGATGTTCTGCTCGATGGTGAAGCGCGCCTCGCCGCGACCGTACTGATCCGCCAGGTCGGCCAGTTGCATCAGCGCCGTCCCGGTGGTTCGTCCGACGGGCACGTGCGCCCCGATGTACACGAAGCCGTCCTGCTTTTGCTTCTGCACCCCGAGCGGCAGGCGGGGTTCACCGTGGACGCGCAAATCCTCGCCCGCGCGTTCAATCGCGTGACCCAGGTGCGCCTCGAGCTGATCGCGGAATTTTATTTCGCCCCATTCGGCCAGCAACCATTTCAGGCGCGATTTGTGGCGTTCCTCGCGCGGGCCGTGCAGGTTGAAGACCTCGACGATGCCGCGCACGATCTCGAGCGCCTGGTCTGATTCCACGAACGCGTCCAGTTCGCTGGCCAGCCTGGGAACCTTGCCGCCGACCGCGCCACCGACCAGCACGTTGAACCCCAGCCTGCCGTTTTTCTGCGCCGGGTACATGCCGATGTCGTTGGTGCAGGCGCCCAGGTCGTGCCTGTGCCCGGTGATGTGCAGGTTGAATTTGCGCGGCAAATTGGCGACCGCCGCGTTGCCCGCGCCATCGTCGGTGATCCACCGCGAAACTGCGTTCACGACCGGCAGCGCGTCCACGACCTCATCCGCGCAGATTCCGGCCACGCTCGAGGTCACGGCGTTGCGGATGCTGTCCATGCCCGTCTGCAAGCTCGAGAGGCCGACGGCGGACAGGCGATCAAAAATTTCGGGAACCTCGCGCAGCGTGAACCAGCGCAGTTGAACCTGCTGGCGCGTGGTCACGTCCACCAGATCCCGACCAAAATCCTGGGCGATTCCGGCGATGGCGCGCAACTGCGCGCTGGTGGCCACGCCGCCCGGAATTCGGATGCGGGTCATCAAGCTCGGTGGGTCGGTTTTGCGGTACCACAAGCCCAGCCATTTGATGCGCTGCTTGTCGTCTTCTGACAGGTTCTCGAGCGGGGTGGCGGCCAGTTGCGGTAGCTCTTTGAGAAGCTCCAGCCCCAGTTTTTCCGTTTTGATGCGCTCGATCGGGTTCACGTGGCCTCCGGTCAGGGTGTCCATCGAAAACGTGTCCGGTGTTCGCGTTCACGTTGACGCCCGGACAGCCGAGCGCTTCGATCCGCATCACGGTACGCGGTGGTTGGCCTCGTGTCAAGCAATTTATGCACTGCAACCGATTGCACTCGATACAACAAGCAAGTTTGAACTGCAAATGAGTTTTGTTTGGTGCTCAGGATGGCAAAGTGTCACTTTTTTCTGTGACAGCGTGCAGACTCATTTTCTCGTCAGAAGCGCATTCTCGAGCCGAACGGTCGTCGCGCGAGGTTCAGCCCGACGCCTCGAGCAACCACACCGCGAGCAGACCGTCCGGGACGCGAACCTAAAACGCGTGCTGGACGGTCTATCGATGCCATCACCCAGAGCTGGAGGCTCGAGCGACGACGCTCTCAGGTGGCACGGTTTCGAGCTCGCGCGGCGTAAACTCAATTCGTGGCCTACGTTCACGTTCTTCGCGGCGGGCTCCTCGAGAGCCGCCATCGCGTCCACGCCGCCGTGGTGCGCCCAGACGGGAGCCTGGCGGCTCACCTGGGCGATCCGGGCTTCTCGAGCTACCTGCGCTCCAGCGCCAAAGCTTTCCAGGCCTTACCGTTCATTCCCGTGCTGGAACGCTACGGCCTGGGATCGCGCCACCTGGCGATCGCGATGGCCTCGCACGCCGGGGAAGCCGTTCACGTCCAGACCGTGCGCGAGATTCACGCCGCCGCTGGAATTGATCAGGACTGGCTGGTCTGCGGCATCCACGCGCCCTTCAACGAGGACGCCCGCAACCAACTCCGCGACCGCAACGAGCGCCCGAGCGTGCTGCACAACAACTGCTCCGGCAAGCACTCGGGCATGATCGCCGCCAGCCTGGCGAACGGCTGGGGTCACGACGGTTACCAGAACCCGGATCACCCGTTGCAGCGTGAAATCCTGCGCGGCATCAATGAACTCTTCGGGCTTGAACGCGTCGAAACCGCCGTGGACGGCTGCAGCGTGCCGTGCTTCCGCGTGCCGATGCGCAACGCCGCGCTCGCCATGACCCGGCTGGCCGACCCGCAGAGCGCCCCGGACGCGTACCGCGAACGGCTCGAGATCGCGTTTGCTGCCATGCGCGCCCACCCGCTGCTGATCGCTGGCACGGGCCGCACGGACACGGTGCTGATGGAACGCGTCCCCGGTCTGGTCTCCAAGATCGGCGCGGAAGCCTTCATCTGCCTGGCCGCCCGCGAATCGCGTTTCGGCCCGGTCGGGATCGCCATCAAAATAGAGGACGGCGCGGAGCGCGCCCTCGGCGTGGCTGCGCTGGCGGTTCTGGAACAGTTGGGCGTGCTGGACGCGACCGACCCCGCGCTCTCGAGCCTCGCGCACCCGATCACGAAGAACGTCGCCGGGCTCGAGGTCGGTGAGATTCGCGCCAGCTTCGAGCTGGAGTAGTCAGAGGTCAGAGGGAACACCGTCGGGGACGCCAGTATAGATTCGCGTGCAGGACGGTGTTCTCGCATCCTGGAGGGCGTCTCGGGCACGAGGGGTTGAAAGTCGGGTTGAAACTCCCGCCCACATCGGCTGATGCGAGCCATCCCGAGTCCGTCTTGGCAGCGCGCTTCTCGAGACTCCTGACCTCTGACTTCCGACCACCTCACCGAATCGTGTTCTAAACGCGCCAATTCCGCCCGATTGGACGTGATAGCCTGAACTCACGCTCGACGGCGCACCTTCGGAACATCAGAATGCGCACCGGGCGACACGGGACGCACACCGAGGCTCAGCATCCTCGAGCGCAGGTTGGCCAGATCAGTTGGAGCGCACTTGAAACGGTGTTCAGGTTTCAACGGCGAGATAAGGAGGCTGCGACCTTGATCGAGACACCCACCGATACGCCCCGGCCCGTCGAGGACGCCTTCGTCAAGGCGCGCCGGTTCAGCCGCGCGGACGAGGCGCAGGCCGCCGGGCTCTACCCGTACTTCAAACCCATCGCCCACCACGGCGGCGGCACGGTCATCGTCGAGGGCGAGGAATACGTCCTGACCGGATCGAACGATTACCTCGGTTTGACCCAGGACCCCCGCATCCGCGAGGCCGCCAAGCGAGCCATCGACGATTTCGGCACCTCCTGCACCGGATCGCGCTTTTTGACGGGCACGCTGACCATCCACGAAACGCTGGAACAGGAACTGGCCGAATTTCTGGGCAAGGAAGCCACGCTGGTTTTCGGCGCGGGATTCCTGGCGTGCGCCTCGAGCGTGGCCGCGCTGGGCGGACGCCACGACATCATCTACTTCGACCGCGAGAACCACGCCAGCCTCTACGACGGCTCGAGGCTGACGTTCAGCACCCTGAAGCGCTTCGAGCACAACAACGCCGCCGACCTGGAACGGATGCTCAAAGCCGACGAGGGCAAACCCGGCGGACGCCTGGTCTACACCGAAGGCGTCTTCAGCATGTCCGGTCACATCGGCGCGGTCGATGAAGTCAACAAGGTTGCCAAGAAGTACGGCGCGCGATTGATCTGCGACGACGCGCACGCCACCGGCGTTCTCGGGCCGCGCGGCGAGGGCGCGCACTACCACTTCGGCATCCCCAACGAAGTGGATGTGGTCGTCGGCACGTTCTCGAAGTCCTTCGCCAGCGTGGGTGGCTTCATCGCCGCCGACGCGGACATCATCGAGTTCATCAAGCACACCGCGCGCCCGTTCATCTTCAACGCCGCCCTGCCCGGCCCGAGCGCCGCCGCGACCCTCGAAGCGCTGCGGATCATGCGTTCCGAACCCGAACACCGCGAACGCATGTGGAAAAACGTCAACTTCATGCGCGAGAACCTGCTGTCGCTGGGCTTCAACCTGCTCGGTTCCAACAGCCCGATCATTCCCGTGCTGGTCGGTGACGTGGACACCGCCATCCGCTTCTGGCGCGGGTTGTGGGACATGAAGATCTTCACCACCCCCAGCGTGCCGCCCGCCGTTCCCGAAGGTCAGAGCATCATCCGCACCAGCTACAACGGCGCGCACAAACCCGAGCACCTTGAGAAGGCGCTCGAGGCGTTTGAGAAGGTCGGTCGCGCCCTCGGCGTGATCTCTTAAGCTCGAGCGAGGGTTCTATCGGGGCGCGATGACTCGCGCCCTTTTTCGCGTTTCGAGAAGGCTCGTCGCTCGATCTCGAGGGTGAATACGAGATTTGCCCTCCGAGAACCCGTCTGGATCAGCGCTCGCGGCGAGAACTCGAGAAGAACACCGTCCAGCACGGTGTTCTCGAAAATGCGCACTGGACGGTGTTCCTCGAACCTCAATCCGTGCTCGAACCGACCGGAAGCAGTTCGCCCCGGCTCGAGATTCGGGATTCCTCTGGCTGAACGGCGCGATCCGCAAAGGACGGTTTCCGAGCGCCGAACCCGACCTCGCCGCGACCGGACAACGGCAACGGCGTCTCGAGGTACGCCCGGCGCTTGGCGATCGATTCGACCGCCGCCCACGACGCGCGGAACTCCCGGCGCGGATCGAGGAACGACCCCAGCCAGCCGAGCAGGTGAAAGAAACGGCGCGTCGGTTCCGCGATCACGAAGCCGAAATGCTTGTCGATCAGGTACATCGAACCCCGGTTCTGCTCGATCTGAATCTCCGGTGTGCGCCCCGAAGACGCGCCCTCGACGTGCGTGACCTCGCACGGCAACACTTCCAGCCGCAAGCCCGCGTTGCCGACGCGCCAGCACCAGTCGAACTCCTCGTTGTAAAAAAAGAAATTCTCGTCGAAACCACCCACGCGCTCCAACACGTCCCGGCGCGTCATCAGGCACGCGCCGTGAACCAGATTCGTGCGCGTGGGACGGACGATCCTGTGCCAGTTCGCCCAGTACAGCGTGCCGAAACCCCACTGCCTGGAACCGTCCAGGTTCAAGAGCACCGGGCCGACCGCGCCGACTTCCGGCGCGGATTCCAGGCGCGAAAGCATCATCTCGAGCGCGATTCGCGTCGGGAACAAATCGGAATTCATCGTCAGGAGCGCATCACGGGTGGCGACCTCGAAACCGCGATTGGTGGCGTGCGCCCAACCGTGATTCGTGACCTGAACCAGCTTGACCCACCCAAAGCGCGTCTGCACCAGCTCCAGCGCGCCGTCCGTGGAACCGCCATCCACCACGATCACTTCGGCCTCGCGCGCGTCGGATTCCAGGATCGAGAGCGCGCGTTCCAGGACGCTGCGACCGTTGTACACGGGAATGATGATCGAAAGGCGCTCCAACACGGTCGTTATTGTACAGGCCAAGTTTGAGTGCGCGTGAGCAAAGAATGACTTCCGGGAGAGACCGCAAACAACACCGTCCCACACGCACTTCTAGATTTGCGTGCTGGACGGTGTACTCAAGCAGAAAAAGGCGTGGATCACCGATCATGAGGACTGCCGCACGCGGCGATCAAATGCAATCAAACGACCATGCAACACAAGTGTGTTGAACATCAACATAACAGTGGGTTTAACGCGCTCGAGTAAATCCCCTTTGGAAAACTGAACGTGCAATTTCGAGCGTTTCAAAATGAACTCTAGCGCATCTCGGGTTGAGCCATCAAAGCCTTCGAGAATTCCTGCCTCACTGCGATAGATCGCGTCATAGACAGCGCGGCGCAGCCTTGGCGATTGGATCGTATTGCGAGCATGTACACGGTAGGCCGCCACTGGGCGATTGACGAAGCCGAGCGCGCGACGTGCTAACAAGCGCAGATATAAGCTGCGATCCTCGATCAGCATCGTCTCGTCATAACCGCCGATGCCCCGTTGAGAATCGTAAGTCTCGCGTCGCGAGAGCAATACGGGGCCGGGAACTGCCCAGCGCAGGATCAATTCTTCGGCCCGGAACGCGTCCTGTTCGAGCGCCCGACGGTTAGCCCGGTTGATGCGGTACAGCGCACTCGCGGCTGTCGTTTCACCGCGATCGTTGATGACCGTGGCGTCACCGAAGACGGCCAGCCAGTCCGGTCTTGCCCGCAACGCCTCGAGCC
>CAXTKV010000024.1:0-37785 GCA_964244895.1 uncultured Deinococcales bacterium | reverse complement strand
GGCGCTCGAGCCGGTCTGGATGCCTTCCCAGTAGGTGCGTCCGGGCTGGTTGAAATGTACGTGTACGTCGATCGCGCCGGGAAAGACGTGCAGACCTCGGGCGTCTATTTCCTCGCGCCCGGAACCCGAGAGTTCAGTTTCCAACGCCAAGATCTGACCATCGCTGACGCCGATGTCCGCCCGCTCGAGCCCGCCCATCTTGACGAGCGTTCCGTTTCTGACGATGAGATCGAACTCCGGCACGGTGCAGCCTCCTGTGTTGCGTCTCGAGCAAAAGACCGTCCAGCGCGCATTCCAAGAACACCGTGCTGGACGGTGTTTAACTTGGGATGGCGCGTTGCCAGCGCTCGAGTTTGTTGACGAATTCCAGCATCACGCGCAGCGCAGCGGTCACGTCGGTCGGGATCACGCTCTCGTCCGGGTGGTGAGATAAACCTTTCGGGGAACGGATGAACAGCATCGCGGTGCGCGTCAGTTCCGCCATGATCATCGCGTCGTGGCCCGCGCCGGACGGCAGACGGTGAACCTTGTAGTTGGAATCTTCCAGCGCGTCGGCCAGGAAATCTGAGAGCAATTCGTCGCACAAGGACGCGGGTTGTTCCAGCGTGGTCTCGAATTTGAACTCGAGCTTGCGGCGTTGCGCGGTGTGCCAGGCGATGTCCAGCAGTTCCGCCACCGCGCGATTTCGGATGGCGTCCGAAACGTGGCGCACGTCCAGGCTGAGTCTGACATCGCCCGGAATGACGTTGCCCGCGCCGGGTGAAACCTCCAGCTTGCCGACGGTCGCGACCAGTCCCGGCGCGGCCTTGGCCACGCGTTCAATTTCATTCATGAACGCGACCGCGCCCGCCAGCGCGTCGCGGCGCAGGTGCATCGGGGTCGTGCCCGCGTGCGCGGCCTGACCGTAGAATTCCAGGTTCGATCGGGTCTGCCCCGCGATGCCCTCGACCACGCCCAGAGGCAAGTTCAGGCTCTCCAGCACGGGGCCTTGCTCGATGTGGACTTCCAGGTACCCGACCAGGGTTTGCGCGTTGTACGTGGCGCGCGGAATGTCGCCCGGCTCGAGGCCGAAGTCCAGGATCGCCTTGCGCAAGCTCACGCCTTTGGCGTCCACCAGATCCAGCAGGGACGGGTTGAACGTGCCCGCCACCGCGCGGGAACCGATGAACGGCGTGCTGAAGCGCACACCTTCTTCTTCGGAAAACGCGATCACCTCGAGCGCGAACGGCAAGCCGCGATCCTTCATGGCTTTGGCCGCCGCGATGCCCAGCACCACGCCCAGGTTGCCATCGAAACGCCCGGCGTTCGGCACGGTGTCCACGTGCGAACCGATGATCAGGGTTTTCTGGTCGTCCCTTCCCAACCTGCCGATGACGTTGCCCACGGCGTCCACGCGCACCGCCATGCCCGCGTCGCGCATCCAGAACTCGAGCAACTGGTGCACGGACTTCATCGGGGCGCTCAGGTAGGTGCGCGTCAGACGCCCCGGTTCCTCGGTGTGGCGCGCCAGTTCATCCACGCGCTCCAGGGCTTCTGAGGCCAGCGCGTGCGCGGTCGGGTCAGCCACGGTTCCCTCTGAAACGAACGGGGCTCATCAACTGCCCCGGTAGGTGCTGTACCCGAACGGCGACACCAGCAGCGGCACGTGATAGTGCGCGCCATCCATCACACCGAAGCGCACGGGTACGACATCCAGGAACCTCGGCTCGAGCCCGCGCACGCCCTTGCCGGTGAAGTACGCACCCACGAAGAACTCCAGTTCGTAAACGCCGACGTTCAGGTCTGCGCCCTCCAAGAGCGCGCCCGTCACCCGACCGTCCGCGTTGGTGCGCACCGTCTTGACGTGCGTTTTCGTACCGTTCAGCACGGCGTACAGGCGTATTTCCAGGTTCGCGGCGGGCGTGCCGTGCGCCGTATCCAGGACGTGCGTGGTGAGCTTTCCCATGCCCTAGAAAACCACGTCGCCGCCGCCGCGTGTGGTGCGCGAGAACACCGTCCCGGACGGAATCGGAGAATCGCGTCTGGGACGGTGTTTTGCCGATCAGAGGTCGGGGGTGATAATTGGCTCGCCAGCGCGACCTCGAGATGAATCGGGGGCTCGAGCATCGGCGATTTCGAGGGACGAACCGGACGAGGTCCCCCCGTCTAGCGCGCGGGATCAGCTTTCCGGGGACATCCGCAAGGTGATGTGACCGTAGGGTGCGCGGGGTTGCCAGTAGACCTTGATCTTCTCGTCGGCGCCTTCAGCGACCTTATCCCAGGTGCGGTTCTGCGCCTCGAACGCGAGCTCGCGCAGCTGCGGGAAACGCTCGAAGATGCGCTCGCCAATCTTGTAGACCAGTTCCTGAATCGATTTCGAGTTGAAGCCGTGAAAGACCACCCGCGCGATGTCCGCGATCTGCTCGGGCGCGACGTACCTGGCGGGATCGCCGGAAAAGAGTTCGTTGATGCTTTTGTAGCGCCAGAGGATGTTGGCATGAATGAACAATGGCCTGTCCTTGAGTTCCGGCAGGGTCGTGTAATCGTCGCGCACGAAGGCCGCAAAAGAAGATCCGGTGATTTTCAGAAGCTGCATCCCGATCCGTCCGCACTGGTGATCGACCACGCGCACGCCACCTTCTGAGCGCTCCAGTTCGATCATGGCCGTGCCGCAATCGTCGTGCGTGGGCGCGTACAGCAGGCCGCTCGGCTCGAAACCGTTCGCACCCGGAATCTGCGCGGCGCTAAACGGCAACTCGCGGGCGCTGACGCGAATGCCCATCATCTGCGCGTAGGTTTCCATGAAACGCCGCGCCAGGAATTCCAGCAACGCTTCCAGGGTCGCGCCTTCAAACTTGGCGGATTCGGTCAGCACGAAATTTTTCATGCTGTCCGTGGCGACCACCATCGAGTTGTCCCCGTCCGTGTAGGCGGGCAAGAAGTTGTCCCCGAAGACCTCGACATCCACGTCCGCGGCGAACAGCACGTTGCCTCGACCCGTGAACGCCGACTCCGGGATGGCGCTGACGCCCGAGAGCGGTCTGGCGTAGGTGCGGTGGAACGAGATGTTGAACTTGCCGTAGCTGATCTCTGTTCGCATGAAATCCCCCTCGGAGCGTGTTCAAGATTGTAAGGCATAAGCTCGAGCCGCAAGCCGCAAGCCGCAAGCCTCGAGCGAGAAGCCTCGAGCCGAAGACCGTCCCGGACGGTGTCGTCATGCACCTGGGAATACCGTGCCGGAGGGTGTTCTTGCGGCTTGCGGCTGATGGCTCGCGGCCACCAGTCACTTTCGCGGTGTCACGCCAAACCCGATCAGGTATCTACTTTTTGCCTGACACCGGGTATGATTCGCGCGGAGTTCCGACTCGAGGAGGAGATGGAATGGTCAATACACTCGCAAAATTCGGTTTGGTGGCGCTGGCCGCGCTGGGTCTCGGCCTGACGGGCGCGCAGGACGCGATGAAGCTCAAGGTCGCGTTCATCTACATCGGCCCGCCCGGCGATTACGGCTGGACCTACGCGCACGAGCAGGGTCGGTTGGCCCTGGAAAAAGCCATCCCCAACATCGAGACCGTCAAGGTCGAGAGCGTCCCGGAAGCCCAGGCTGGCCCGTTCATCGACAAGGTCGTGCAGGACGGCGCGAAAGTCATTTTCACGACCAGTTTCGGTTACATGGACGGCACCGTCGAGGCCGCCAAGAAGTACCCGGACGTGATCTTCGCGCACGCGGGCGGTTTCAAACGCGCGCCGAACCTGGCGACGTACTTCTCGGATTTCTACCAGGTCTACTACCTGAACGGCATGATCGCGGGCGCCCTGACCAAGACCAATAAATTGGGCTACGTCGGCGCGTTCCCGATCCCCGAAGTCAAGCGCCACATCAACGCCTTCGCCATGGGGGCTCGAGCCGTCAACCCGAAAGCCGTCGTCAACGTGCGCTGGATCAACGCCTGGTTCGACCCGAACAAGGCCAAGGAAGCCACCGAATCCTTGCTGGCCGACGGCAACGACGCGTTCGCTTTCACCGAAGACACGCCGACCGTGGTGCAGACCGCCGCCGCCAAGGGCGCGATCGCGTTCTCGCACTACAGCCCGATGGAAAAGTTCGCGCCGAAGTTCGTGCCGAGCGGCCAACTGGCCGACTGGAGCGGGATCTACATCGATTTCGTCAAGAAAGTCCAGTCCGGCGAGTACACCAACAAGAACCTCGAGAACGTCGATTACTGGTGGTTGCTCGGCCAGAAAGCGGTGTCGCTCGGCGGCGCGGTCGGCGAGCCGATCAACCCGGCCTTCGTGGCGCCCTTGAAGGCCAAGAAGTTCGGCACGACCACCGTCTACGACACGGTTCTGACGCGTCTCAAGCAGATGAGCCAGGCCAAGCCGAGCTTCGATCCGTACACTGGCCCGATCAAGGATCGCAAGGGCATCTTGCGCATCGCGGCGGGCAAAACCGCGACCGTCGGCGACTTGACCAGCCTCGAGTGGGCCGCCGCTGGCGTGGTCGGCCCGTGGCCGAACGAACCCGAGAAGTAAGCACGCCGCAACATCGAGCGCGCCCCACGGGGCGCGCTTTTTTGATGTTCCCTGCTCGAGAACACCGTCCAGCACGCGATTTTCGATCCGCGTGCTGGACGGTGTTTTTGTCCTCCCCTACAAAATACGGGAGGTGTCATCAGCCCGTTTTTGATCCAGCACGGAGGGGTTGCCGCGAGCCCCGTCTCTCACGTCGCAGAACCGGCGATGCTCGAGCCACCTTCTCTGTTGACGGGGGAGGCAAAAAGCAGCGTTGGGGTTGCGCTGTGGAAACCGTGGATTGAATCGAGAGGGTTGGAAAGCGGCGCGGTACAATCGTGTGTGTCTCGAGTTCCCGCGCGCCAGCCCGGACGCTGGCGCGTCGTCGTCCCCCTGCCGGTGCCCGCCTACGATTTCCTCGAACCTCACGGGTTCGAGGGCGATCCGTTGGGCCGTCGCGTGCTGGTGCCGTGGCAGGGCGGGTCGCGCGTGGGCGCGGTGGTCGAGGTGCTGGCGGGCAACCAGGATCGGGGCTTGAACCTCAAGGAAGCCATCGCCGTGCTGGACGATGCGCCTTTTCTGACGGCGGACGCGTGCAGGACGGTGCTGGAAGTTGCCCGGATGACGCTCGCGCCGGACGGGTTGGCGTACTCGGATTTCGTGCCGTTCGGGCTGGAACCCAGCGTGGATCACCGGGTCAAACTGGTGGATGGCGTCAACATTTCTGAACTGCCGCGCGGCGCGGAAGCTCTGGCGGACTGGTCGGACGCGCTCGGGCACGATCCGGCGCTGCTGGAATTCTTGCGCTCGCAGGGTTTGCTGCTGGAAACTGCGCACCTCGAGAAACTCAAGCGCGAGGTCTTGCGACCCGCCCTTTTCGTTGACCCGAAACTCAAGCTGACGCCCAAGCAAAAACGCGCCCTGGAGGTGCTGCACCGCCTGGGACGCGCGGAATCCGTGGCGTCCTGGGCGCGAGAGGCGGGCGTCAGCACCGCCGTCGCGACCGCGCTGGTGCGGCGCGGGCTGGCGGAAACATCAATTGAACTCGCGCCGCCGCCCGAACCCAGAACGCCGAAAGTATCGTCTAAGACGGTGCATTCCGACCTGGAAATCACCGATCAGGATTGCAGAATTCACGGCGGCAGGCCCGGCGAGCGCTTCGCGGCGCTGGCCAGGTTGATCAAAAGCGCGCGCGGACGGGTGCTGTACCTCGCGCCGGATCGGGCGGCGCTCGAGCGGGCGTTCAGGGCGTTGGGCGGCGTGCGACCGTCCGGCTTGCTGCATTTCGACCTGAACCCCCGCGAGCGCGAGGAAGTCTGGCGTCGCGCCCGCGACGGGCAGACGGACATCGTTTTTGGCACGCCGATGGCCCTGCTCGCGCCCTTGCCCGACCTGGCCCTGATCGTGCTGGAAAACGAGGGCTCGGACGCGTACAAGCTGCACGGCGGCACCAGAACCTTCGTGCCGGACGCCGTGCGCGTCCGCGCCGAACAATCCGGCGCGCGGGTCGTGACGACCGGAACCGTGCCCGCCGTGGAATCCCTGCTGCGCCCCGGCATCGTCCTCGAGCCGCCGCGCGCCCGGTTGCACGTGGTGGATTACAGCGCGCAGGCCGAAGCCCCGGAGATGGGGCCGTTGTCCCGGATGCCGATGGCGCGCGAATCCTGGCCGCTTTCGACCGGGCTCAAGAAAGTTTTGAAGCAAGTCGCGGAGCGCGGTCGGCAGGCCGTGCTGATCGCGCCCCGGCGCGGCTACAGCGCCGTGATCCGCTGCCAGGATTGCGGCTGGTTGCCGTACTGCCCGAACTGCGACGTGCCGTTGCGCTACCACGCGGAACGGCGCGCGCTGGAATGCCACCAGTGCGGTCACGTGGGTCATCCGCAGAAGCGCTGCCCGCGCTGCGAGGGCACGATCTTCACGCCCAAAGGTCCCGGCAGCGAATGGATCGCGGAGGAACTCAAGCGCTTGCTTCCCGGCGTGAATATTTACCGTTACGACCGCGACCGCAAGGACAACCTCGAGACGATCTACCGGGGTGAACCCGGCGTGATCGTCGGTACGACCGCCGTGCTGAGCCTCGAGCCGCCGCCCGACCTGGCGCTGGTGGCGCTCACGTTCGCCGATACCTTCGTGACGCACCCGGATTTCAGGTCTTCTGAGCGCTACCACGCGCTCCTTCGGACGCTGCTGGAATGGCATCCGTCCCGAGCGCCCTTGTTGCTGGTGCAGACGTATGCGGGAACCCACCCGGCGCTCCGGGCCGTGCTGGACGGTGAGAATGCAGCCGCGTACCCGGCAGAAGAACTCGAGCTTCGCCGCAATCACCACTACCCGCCGTTCGTGCAACTCGCGCAGGTGCAGCTCGCCGCGCGCCGCGCGCCGGACGCGGAACGCGCTGCGAACACGCTCGCGGCCCTGCTGCGGGATCGCGGCGCGACCGACGCGGAAATCCTCGGGCCAGCCCCGGCCCCGATCGCGCGCATCAAGGGTCTGTACGCCTATAACCTGCTGATCCGCACCGACACCCAGGAACGATTGATGCACCTCCTCGAGCCCGCCCGCCGCTTCCGCGATGGCGCTCGCGTGCGCGTGGACGTGAACCCGCGCAGCCTGAGCGATCTGCTCGAGTGAAAGATGTCACGGGACACAGGTCGCGAGTCGCGGGTCGAACAATTCAGGAGTCAGAGGTCAAGGGTGAAAAGCAAAATCGGTTGGCGATCTCGCGCCGGAGCGCTCGGAGTGGCACGCACGAACACCGTCCCACACGATGTTCTCTATATCGCGTGCGGGACGGTGCGCTCGAGCCTGACCGACCAGAAATGCTCTGACCTCTGACCCATGACTCGCGACCTCTGACCCCTACGGCAGCACGTTCAGGATCGTGGTCGTGTTCGCGTAATTCCGGATCATCACGTACAACCGACCATTGAGCGAGGCCAGACCCTGGTAGCTGCCGTTGGTCACGGCGGGTAAATCCAGGGTGCGCGTGGCCTTGCCGGTGGTCGTATCGATCTGCGCCAGCTTCGGCCCGAGTTCGTAGACCAGCGCCCACAGCGCGCCATCCTGGAAGGTCAGGGCCTGAAGGCTCGAGCCGAACTCGAACTGGCTGATCAGCGTGACGGTGGCCGCTTCGGAATTGACGCGCAGGACGTGCTGCTTGCTGTCCGCGCCGTAACCGCCCAGCCAGAGGTTCGTGCCATCCCAGGCTCCGGCCCGGACGCCGATGCGCCTGCCCAGGTTGGTGTCCGTGTCGATCGCCTTGACGGGCGTGGAGACGCTCGGTTTGACGCGATGAACGTCCTGGGAGCCGCCGCAGCCGCAGTGCGCCCAGTAATCCGCGCCCTGCATCGCCATGATTTGCGTGTACTGCCCAGCCAGCGAAAGGGATTCCGTGCTGACCTGAGCGCCGGTGGTCGGGTTCAGAATCCGAACGGTGCTGGTGTCATCGGCCAGCCGCAGGTTCGTTCCGTCGCTGACGAGGTTGGTGAAGCTAGCAGGAACCACCGGCAGGTTCTCGAGCTTGGCGGTGATGTTGGCTCCCGCGCACTGGTTGCTGTTGGGCACGCTGGCGGCTTTGGTGAAGGTCTGCGCGTTGCCGTTCTCGTCGGTCAGGCTCAGGGTGGTGGCGTTGGTCAGCGCGAAATTCAGCAGTTTGGTGCTGGCTCCTCCGGCGTTGTTGAAACCGAACAGCACGCTCGAGGAGACCGAAACCACGTTCGCGTTGTTGACCGCGAACAGCAGCGGCGCGCAGGCCAGCACGTTCGAGGAGGTGTTGACCGCGAAGGCCTTGCCGGAACCCGAGGTGGTCAATTGCAAGAATTTGAGCGGCGTGGTGTCAGTCAGCGCATCGAAGATGCCCGAACCGGACTGCGCCGCCCAGACGCCCTCGAGCGATGGCAGGGCGGGCGGCGGCGTCGGTGTGGTCGTTGACGGGCAGGCCACCAGCGCGATGGCGAGCGCGAAACCCAGGAGCGGTTTGTGGTTCATTCCTGATCCTCCTTTTGGTGCAAAGGTTCTTTCAGGATACGTCCGATCCCGTTTTTGATCCCGCATGCGGCCCTCGGCTTCGTGCTGCACGGTTTCGATTCACGAAACTCGAATCGAGAAAAGACCGTCCGGGACGCGAGTCAAAAGCTGCGTCCCGGATGGTCTTTGGGCGTGTTATGGATCACATTGCTTTCAGATTGCGCCGGATTTGCCGACGATAATTCTATCCAGGGCGACAGAACCCGTGACCCTCGAGACTCCGACCGAGTGTGACCGAACCGCCCGCCTCGAGATCAGGTTGGATCAAGGTGATTCTTTCAGCTAGATCCTCACGGATGGTATCCCGAGAACACCGTACTGGACGGTGTTCTCGGGGTCGCCTCAGCTTTGGCTCGCGAGGTTTTGGTAGAGCATGAACGCGTGTCCGTCCGGGTCGAAGAAGGTGGCGAGCTTGACCTGTCCGGGCATGGTGGTGGTCGGGCCGTCGAAGCGCACGTGTTGCGCCTCGAGCTTGGTGCGGGTGAACTCGATGTCGGTCACGCTGAAGGTTGGGACGAGACCCCCGCCGCGCTTGACCTCCTCGACTTTTGAAAGCCCGATGTTCACGCCTTTGGTCGGCGTCTCGAGTTCGCACCAGGCGATTTCCGGCATCTCGTAGAGGAACCTGAAACCGAGCACGTCCTGGTACCAGCCTTTGGAACGTTCCAGGTCGCTGACCTCGAGTGAGATCGTGATCCCTGTGGTGAATCCGAGTGTTGAACCTGGCTCGATTGTGGCTGCCGCTGTGGTCATGTCCTTCTCCTTTCGGTACGGTTTTTATACAAGAATGTTTTACAGCACCGAGAGCTGTTATGTCAAGAGCAAAATAAAAATAAGCTATTCTGTGTAAACCCGACACCATGCCAGAACTCACCGCCGACAAAACCCAACTCGAACGCCTGAGCGTCCTGGCGCACCACCGCTGGGCGATTCCCATCCTGGCGGAGCTGTACCGCGACGACGGCTGCAAATTCGTCACGCTGGTCAACCGGCTCGGCATCAGCCGCGACTCGTTATCCCGAACGCTCGAGCATCTGCGAGCCCTCGGGCTGGCCGTCAAGAACCCCGGCTACGGCCACCCGCTCCGGCCCGAGTACGTCCCGACGCCATCGGGTCAACTGGTCGGCTCGAGCGCGCTCGAGTTGATCAACCGCTTGCGCGACCTGGACATCACCGACGCGATGCTCAAAAAATGGTCCTTGCCCGTGACGCTCGCGATTCGTACAGGCTTTGAGCGATTCAGCCCGCTGCTGGACGCCTTTCCCGGTCTGACCTCGCGTGCCCTCGCCCTGAGCCTGCGCGACCTCGAGACGAACGGCCTGCTGCAACGAAACGCTGACGCGAGCTACGCGTTGACGCCAGACGGCCTACAGATCGCAGCACTCCTCGAGCAACTCGATCTGAAATAAGAACACCGTCCAGCACGCAAGTAAGGAAATGCGTCCAGGACGGTGTTCTCGAGTCAGGTTACGCGTCGGCGACGCTCGGTGCGGCATCCAGGGAACGAATCAAATCCGGCGTCACGAAATGCTTCTCGTTGCACCAGTGGCACACGACTTCCTGCCCGCCCAATTCGATCATCTCGAGCCGTTCATCAGACCCGAAGAACGTCAACGCCCGCAAAGCCCGATCCATCGAGCAACGGCACTGAAATTTCAAACCCAGCGAATCGGGCTGGATCACGAAATCCAGGCCCTTCGTGACGCGTTCGACCGCGCCCAGCAGCCCTTCCTGGCGCAGCACGGTCGTGAACTGACCCATCTCGCGCACGTTCTGCTCGAGCGCGGAAAGCGTTTCCTCGCTCACGCCCGGCATGGTCTGCACGATCAACCCGCCCGCGTGCGACACGCCACGATCGTTGACGAACACGCCCAACATCGTCACGCTGGGAATCTGTTCCGAACGCATCAGGTACGTCGCCACGTCCTCCGCGATTTCACCGGAGACGAGCGGCACGCTGCCCGTGTACGGCTCCGCGTTTTCCAGAAGGCGCGTCACCGCGATCTCGCCGTCACTGCCGACCAGACCGCCCACGTCGAGCTTGCCATCCGCCCGACCCGGCAAATCCGCCTCCGCGTGCTTGACGTAACCTCGCGTCAGACCATCCCGGCTGCCCTCCGTCACGATCCAACCGAGCGGCCCGTCGCCCTGAATGCGAAGCGTCAAACGCGCATCGTCCGTTTTCGACAAGACTTGCGCCAGCAGCAGCGAAGCCGTCAACGAACGCCCCAACGCCGCCGTCGCCGTCGGAGAAGTCCGATGCCTGGCGCGCGCCTCTTCAACCACTTTTGTCGTGTCGGCAGCCAAAACGCGCAACGTGTCCTGCGCCGCCGTACCGCGAATCAGGTACGAATCCATCACGCGAGTGTACGCTCGGGTGGCCAATCTGAGCGCAGTCCAAATGACACGGTTGATGACGAAAAAATCGTGCGCCAGACCCGTTCGTCTCTCGCGTCACCGATTGTGTGGCGCTCGAGCCACCCGCCGTCAGGCAATGAAGACAACACCAGAAATCTCGAGATGAAACGCGAGACTTACAGCTTGCCTTCGGCCCGAAGCTGATCGTACTTGGCCTTCAACGCGCGGTTCGAGGCGGGCGGAATCAACTTGCTGACATCCCCGCCGAAGCTCGCCACTTCCTTGACCATCGTGCTCGAGACATACGAATAGCGCGTACCCGCCATGATGAACACGGTTTCCAAGTCCTTGTTCAACTGGCGGTTCAGGTGCGCGATCTGCAACTCGAACTCGTAATCAGAGACCGCGCGCAAACCGCGCAGAATCACCTTGACGTGCTTCAAACGCGCGTACTCCGCCGTCAGACCCATGAAGCTATCCACGTCCACGTTGGGCAAATGCGCGTTCTCGACGGCCTCGCGGATGATGACCATGCGTTCGTCCAGGGTGAACAGATTCTTGCCGCGCTTCTCGCGGTTTTCCAGGCACGCGATGGTCACGCGGTCAAAGATCTTCGCGGCGCGAATCACCACGTCCAGATGACCGTTGGTCAAAGGGTCGAAGGAACCGGGATAGATCGCGGCGGTCGGCACGGGGAAAGTATACGAGAGACGCGCGGGTTGAGTCATGCCCGTGCGAGAAGACCGTGCTGGACGTTCGTACTGTCATCCCGGTACGACGGGATGAACGTTTCTCGAGATATCAAAAAGAGCGTCTGGGACGGTGTTCTCGAGCCTGATGTTTCAGGGTAAATCCTGGGCTGAGGCTCGCCATCAAGGTCTTTTTATCCTCGCCCTGGCGTATACTTGGAGCATGGCGATGTCATTCAAAACTCGAGCCGTGACCGCCAAGTCTTCGACCAAGAGCGGCCCAGTTTCCGTGGGCAAAACGGGGAAAGCAAAAGACCCTGAGATGGTCAAGCTGGCCCGTCGCGCGGCTGGAGCGCTCAAGGGGCCATCCGGCACGAAAGTCGTCAAGGCGATGGGGCGCAAGCTGCCTTGAAGTACGTGCTCGACACGAATTTCTTGATTGCCGTTTTCAGAAACCAACCGCGCGCTATTGAGGTTTTCGCCAACCTCTGGCGCGCGAACATATCAATTTCGGTCGTGACGTACCTCGAGTTCGTGCGCGGCGAGATCGCGGCGGGTCGCACGGCGGCCAACCGTTCAAGGACGTTGGGTGTGTTGAACAGCCTCGAGCAACTGCCCTTGACGGTCGCGGCAGCATCATTTGCGGGGCGCGAGGCGCTGCGCCTCAAGTTGGGCACGCCGAGCGGGTTGAACGACTTGATGATCGCGGCCACGGCCAGAGAGTTGCGCCGAACGGTGTTGACAGAGAACGTCAAGGACTTTTCCGCCGTGTCCGGCGTGAAGTGGAAGAATTGGCAACTCGAGAACCCGTAACAACTGACTCGAGCCTCGAGTCGTGCCTGCGCAAGAACACCGCCCAGCACGGCGTTTCTCGAGATGTAGAAAGAGCGTCTGAGACGGTGTTCCCCAAATCAACTCTGACCAGTGACCCTCTTCCAGTCCTCGAGCAACTGCGTGACCATCTTCGCGTTCCTGACCTCGATCTCTGGCTTTCTGGGAATGTCGGGTTCGGGGTCAAGCATGGTGTCCGGCAGAGGTTCAAGCGTGTGCGGCTGCCATTGCTCGAGCCAACCGCGCGGAACATCCGTGGGCAACTTCTCGCCCTCGAGCGCGGCGTACAGCGCACCCCAGACGCGTGGCACAGCCGTCCAGGTCGCGTAACCCCCGCCGCCCGTGGCGACGATCCTGCCGCCCGCGTGGTCATCCGCGAGGCTCGAGATCAGTGCAAAAATCCGCTCGAATCCTGGCACGGTCAGAGCCAAATCCGCGAGCGGGTCGAACTGGTGCGCGTCCGCCCCGGCCTGAAGCACGATCGCGTCGGGTTTGAACCAGCGCAGTGCAGGTTCGAGGACGCGCTCGAGGGCTTCCTGGTAGCTCGAGTCCTCCGTGAACGGCTCTAAAGGCACGTTCAGGCTGTAGCCCAGCCCGTCGCCGCGCCCCATCTCGAAGGTGAAGCCCGTGCCGGGGAACAGGTAGCGGCCCGTCTCGTGCAGGCTGATGGTCAGCACGGCGGGGTCGTCGTAGTGAATCCATTGCACGCCGTCGCCGTGGTGCGCGTCCACGTCGATGTAGGCCACGCGCAAGCCCTGGGATTTCAGGTGGTGGATCGCCACCGAAAGATCGTTGTACACGCAGAATCCCGATCCCTTGTCGTGGCTGGCGTGGTGCAGTCCGCCGGAAAGGTTGACGGCGCGCTGGTACGTGCCGTTGGCCACGAGCCGCGCCGCCTCGAGCGTCGCGCCGACGACGGCCAGCGTGCTTTCGTGCATGGCATTGAAGATCGGCGTGTCCGACGTGCCGATGCCGTACTCGAGGTGATCTGGAACGGCTTCGCCCCTGGATGCGCGTTCGACCCGAGAGACGTAACGTTGCGCGTGAGCCCCCAGGAGATCGGCTTCCGTCGCTGACTTCGGCGCGATGATCGCGGATGGCGCGAGGATTCCCGCGTGCTCGAGCAGGGATTTGGTGGCTTCGGGCCGGATCGCTTTGAACGGGTGGTTCGCGCCCAGGTCGTATTTTTGCGTCTCTGGTGAGTGAACGAACGCGGTGCGGGTCATGCGTTCCCCGACGCCCGAGAAAACGCGCGCTCGAGGTGCAAGAACACCGTCCCGCACGCATATTTGAAATCGCGTGCGGGACGGTGTTCTTTGATTCGCCTGCTCCGCACGGGGCTGACGAGAACGCGAGCCGGGGAAGTCTCGCTCACCGCGCCGCCTCTTTCCCCAGGAACCGCAAGCGATCGAATTCCGCGATCAATTCCAGGCTCGCGCCCGGCCCGACGCGGGCCATCAACGAATTGCCGGGGTAGTACGCGATTTCTGGGTCGTCGGTGGGGTAGACCTTGAAGCCCACGCTGCCGTACAGCCGCTCGAGCAACTGGCGGTAGGCGTAGGTGGTCAGGCTGGTGCCTTCCAGGTCGAAATGCCAGTGGTAGAGCGTGGCGATCACGATTTTGTTCTCGAATCGCCCGGTGGAGAACGTCACCTCGAGCAATCGACGCGCCAGGTGGCGGCCCCGGTGGGCGTCGGAGGTTTCGACCGCGCCCAATTCAAACAGCCCCGGCAGGCGGGATTGGCTCCAGCGTTCGATGCGGTCGGGCGGGTGAACGGTGCAGTAGCCGATCAAGCGGTGCGCCAGCCGCGCGAAGCTCAGGCAGCCGTCCTGCAAGGCCGCGATCCCGACCAGGGCGTCGTGTTGTTGCGCGGCAGCGCGGAAGGCGTTCAAGGAGGCGTCCATCTCGAGGCGCTGGATCACGGCGGGGTCGCCGCACGGCCAGATCTCGATGGGTCCGTAGGGGCTGGAAAGGGTCAGCATCGTTAGCGTTTCTCGAGCGAGACGGTGTGCTCGAGCTTCGGTGTCTGGAGCTTCAAGGGTGCGTTTCGACTTCGATTCCGGCCTCGCGTAAGCGTTCGGCCACGCCGCCGACATCCCCGGTGACGCGCATCACGAACTGGCGCCGCCCGTCGGATTCCCCGGCGGTGGCCACGGAAACAATGTTGGCGGGTTTGATCGCGGCGGCGGCGCGCTCCAAGCTGCCGGGCACGTCGGGCATGTGCAAGGTCACGCGCACGCCGCCTTCTTTGAGGCCGAGCACGGTCACCAGGGCGCGCAGTACGTCGGTGATCGTCAATATCCCGACCAGCGCGCCGTTGGCGTCCAGCACCGGGAAGCCCGCGACCTTGTGCTCCTGCATCCTGAGTGCGGCGTCTTCCAGGGTGTCGTTGGCGTGGGCGGTCATGACGGGATGCGCCATGACTTCGCGCACGACCAGTTTGGAGAGCAAATAGTTCATCTCCCAGACGCTCAGCGTCGTGGCCTTGGACGGCATGGCGTCCTTGAGGTCCTTGTCGGTCACGATCCCGACCAGTTTTGCGCCGTCGGTCACGGGCAAACGCCTGAAGCCGCGTTCCTTGAGGAGTTTCAGTGCGTCCAGCACCGGGGTTTCCGGCGATATGGTCAGCGGTGCGGGCGTCATCCAATCTTTAACGAGCATCTTGTGGCCTCCGATGGGTTCATCCTACTCGAGATCGGCGCGGTGGGCATCGTCTGATGCGGCCTCGGATGGTCTCGAGAAAAGCGTCTGGGACGGTCTTTTCTCTTTCGGATCGGTCAGCCGTCGGGGCTCAGAAATCAGAGGGAATCAAAAAACCGAGCCTCGGGATCGCGATTGGTCTGAAGCGCGATGCTTTTATTCACACTTTTAACGCGGCCTTCACAAGCCCCAGCCCCGGCGTGATACCGTCTTGCCCGAGGAAGGCCGTTTTCGCACGAGCGAACGCGCCCCTACCGCCGCGCGGTTTCCGCAAGAAACCGTGATGGCACCCCAAAAGGGTACGAGGAGAACATTCGATGATCAAGTTTGAGAGACTCGCCTGGGCTGGACTGACGGTCGCCGCCATCGGCATCACCAGCGCCTTTACCATCACCAGCGCGCAGAGCAAGACGCCGCGCGTGTGCTTCGTGACCGCCCAACAGATTCTGGACGCGCACCCCAAGGGCGCGGAAATCAAGGGCTTGCGCGACAGCGCCAACAAGGAACTCCAGCCCCTTCAGGCGCAGGGTCAGGCCATCCAGCAGAAGGTCGCGGCGGGCACGGCGACCGCCGCGGAGCGCCAGCAGCTCGATACCCTCTCCAAGACGGTGCAGGCCACCACCAAGAAGTGGCAGGACAAGATCAACAAGGCACTCGATCCGGTCACCAAGGAGATCGACGACCTGATCAAGACCACCGCCCGCGCGCAAAGTTGCGCGATCGTGATGGATCGCGGCGTGGCGCAGCAGTCCGCGCTGGTCGTGTACGCCGATGACGACACGAACATCACGGACGACGTGATCAAGGCCCTCAAGAAGTAAACGTTGTCTTTCTTAAAAGCCCGTCCCGTCTGGGACGGGCTTTTTCGTGGTTCAATCCCTGCGTCCCGGACGGTGTTCCTCGCGGCTCGCGGCTTGCGGCTTGCGGCTTTCCCTCGGGTCAGGATCACCGTCCCGGACAATCGAGCTCGAGTATTCTCGGATCATGTTCTTCGTTCCCGGACTCGAGCCCCGCGCGGTCAGGCCGTGTCGCGCGCGCTGATCGCATCCAGCGACGACCAGGCCGCGCGGGCGATCCGGGCGAGCCTGGAGGGTGCGGGCTTCGAGTGCCACCGCACCGACACCGACGAGGCCACACTTCGCGAAGCGCACACGGTTCTGCCGGACGTGGTGATCGTCCATCACGGCCTGCACGGCTCGATGCCCGCCAACGAGGTCGCGGCGGTGCTGACGCGCCGCGCGGAACTGCATCACGCCTGGGTCGTGGCGCTCGCGCCGCTGGAGCGAGCGACCGAATACCACCGCGCGGGGCTGGAGGCCGTCGAACCCGAACCTTTCGACCCGTCACGTTTTTTGATGCGCCTCGAGATGGTTCGCAAAGCCCGTCAGGGCCTGATGGATCTCGAGCGGCGCCTGGAAGCGGTGGAGCGCGAGCACCGCGAGTTGCTGGAAATCGAGCGCAACAAAGACCAGCTCACGCAGATGCTGGTTCACGATTTCAAGAACCCGATCAGCACCGTTATCACCGCCGTCGAGGAAGTCATCGAAGCGCATGCCTCCCGGTTGCCAGGGCCCGCCTCCAGCCTGCTGCAACTCGCGCAGGACGAAGCCCAGCACCTGCTGCACCTGGCCGCGAACATCCTGGACGTGCGCAAGATGCAATCCGGTAAGTTGCGGCTGACGCGCGGCCCGGTCGCGCCGGACGGCCTGAAGCACCTGCTGGAACTCGCGCTGGCGGACGTTGGCGGCCCGTCGCACCGCCAGGTGCGCTACAGCTTGCCCGCCGACCTGCCCACGTTTGACGCGGACAGCGAGGTTTTGCGCCGGGTCTTCGCCAATTTGATCTCGAACGCGATCAAGCACACGGAACGCACCGGGCAAATCGAGGTGCGGGCGCGCGTCGAGCCAGACGCGATCGAGGTCGTGGTTCAAGACGATGGCGAGGGCATGCCAGAAGAGGACCTCGAGACGATTTTCGATGCCTTCGAGCGCTCACGGGTCACGTCCACCACGCGTTTTGATACGGGCATGGGCTTGACGTTCTGCAAGCTCGCGGTCGAAGCCCACGGTGGGCGCATCTGGGCGCAATCGGAGCGCGGTTACGGCTCGAGCTTCTTCGTGCGTTTGCCCCTGCGGCTCGTGCAGGACGAGGAAATCGTCGAGCTGGTGGATTGAGCGCTTCGCTCGAGTGAAGCGCTCAAGCGTCGCTCGAGCGACGACGGCTCAACCCATCTCTGGGAATCAATCTGGGATATTCCGATTGAAAAACCCACGAGCGTCACGCTCGTGGGTTCGTTCTGAAAGACGGGTTTACTTGGCGGCGGCGAAGTTCGCTTCCGCGATGTCCCAGTTGACGACGTTCCACCACGACTCGAGGTACTTCGGGCGCAGGTTCTGGTACTTCAGGTAGTACGCGTGCTCCCAGACATCCACGCCCAGCACGCCGTGCGCACCCAATTCCAGCGGCGTGTCCTGGTTGGCGGTGCTGACGACCTCGAGTTTGCCGCCTTTGACGACCAGCCAGGCCCAGCCGGAGCCGAAACGGCCCACGCCCGCAGCGTTGAGCTTTTCCTTCAAGGCATCCAGACCGCCGAAGGTCGAGGTGATGGCTGCCGCCAGCCCACCGACGGGTTCTTTGCTGCCACCGGGCGTCATCAGCGTCCAGAAGAAGCTGTGGTTGTAATGACCGCCGCCGTTGTTGCGCACGGCTCCGCGGATGTCTTCTGGAACTTTTGAGAGGTCAGCCAGCAGTTCCTCGAGGGGGGTCGTGATCTCCGGGTGCTTGTCCAGCGCGGCGTTCAGGTTATTGACGTAAGCCTGATGGTGCTTGCCGTGGTGGATCTGCATCGTTTGATCGTCGATGTACGGCTCGAGCGCGTTGGTGGGGTACGGAAGGGGTGGAAGTGAGTATGCCATTGCGACCTCCGGTGTGCGAGTGTTGGGTTTGAACCCAGCGGCTTTCGTTATACCGCGACTCATGAAAAGTGGCGCAGTCGTGCCGACAATCAGCCTGATCGCGTCGCGTCGTTTCATGGCTGTGAGCCTAAATCGGGTTTGTATTGGATGTGTGAAGTATTGCGTCCTGACCGAGCAGAATCGTGTGGTTCCAGATCGCGGCTCAAGGCCCCTCGAGCGGTCACGAAAATGCCTTCGGGGAATACGCTCGAGAGAGCTCGAATTAGAGGCTGTCGAGCATGTTAAGCGAACTGTGTTTTCGGCCTTTCCGTGATCGTGACGGCATTCAATCTTCAAACAACATGTTGAACTGGTTCAACGCTGCCTTCCAATCCTGCACAGGCATCGTCCAGCGCTTGGTGACGCTCCTCAAGCCCAGGTACAACAACTTGATGGCTGCCCCAACGCTTGGGAATGAACTTCGAGCTTTGGTGATTCTCCGCAGCGAAAAAGTTTAACGATTCAATCGCGTTCGTCTTATACACCGCCTTTCTTTCGCGCCCACCACGGCACCTGACGGGCCTGGCGCTCCTGATCGCTGCTGGATACGAAAAGCACGGAATCACTCGAGACCAATCCCTGCGTCAGCTCTGGCTGGGTGCTGCTGTCAGGGCCAAGAAACCGAACTCAGCCTGGACGGTCTTCGCGTTGATACCGTTGCGCTTGTTGCCGTGTTCGTTCACCACGGCTTCGCCGTGGGCGTGACCGAGGTGGGCGGTCATCTCAGCTTCGAGGGCACACTCGAGTAACGCCTTGGTCAACTGTTTTAAGAGGCCGTTCTCGCCGAGCAGGTCTTCGGGCTTCTCGTACTGAGCGAGGAGCTGGTTAACGAGTTTTGGGTCGATGTTGGCGGGTTTGGTCATACGATTCCTTTGGGGTGATGTTCAGCTTGACCGTTAAACAGACTTCGTTTTATACCCTCTCACCTGAAGGGCTCCGAGCGCATCTGCGCGTGCTTGAAGGTCAGGTCGCTCTCGACGATCGGCATCTGGGCGCACAACCAGGTCTCGAACTCGGCGTTGGCGGTTTCGAAACGCATGGATACTGTGTCCCTGACCTGTGAATTTGTGTTTTGAATGATTCCTACCAAACACGTTTGAAAGCTTTGAGGCCCGGTGTTTCGACGCTAGCACAGACTCTGAATCGAATCTCGATGGCTTTCTCGAGCATTGTCCTGTGCAGGCTTTTGACATCACACCAATGGGCAATAGGCCGACGATTTAGGTTTTCACTAAGGAGGTAGGTGTATTGGAAAGTCGCATAACCTCGAACCACGGTTTGGCCTCTGATCACACACCATGCGAGATATTTCTGAAATACTGCGAAGTGTAATGATTCAAACCACTGAAATATACGAATTGTGCATACTCAAAAAACGCCATTCCTATCAGGTTGGCTACTGCACGATGAAATGATTCCCGACAACGGTTCTCCTGTTATTGAACACCGTCCGAGACGCGAATCTCGAGGCTCCTCGAGTGAAAGCACGCGCGGCTCGAGCCTGATGACCTTCCCGGTGCTGGGAGCGGTATCGGTGATCGCTGGAATCACCCTGGAACGGGCTGGAATACCGTTCCTGACGGTTTTTGCTGTCTTCGCCATCGCCGTCTTGATCGGGCTGGAAGCCAGAAAATCGGGATGGATTGGCCCGCGAGCCGTCAACATCGGGCTGGTCGCGCTGGCCTTGCTGCCGCTGGCGCACCTGCGCTCGAGCATCGTCGAACGCGCCCCGGACGGCTTCGAGGGCATGAACGGTCAATCCATCGCGCTGGAAGGCGAATCCGACGGGCGATTCCTGAACACCGCAACCGGTCGGTTGGTCATCAGCCCAAAGGACGCGCTCCCGGCGGGTTTCTGGCGCGTGCAGGGTCACCTGGAAGCCATCGCGCAGACGCGTAACCCCGGCAGTTTCGATTACACCGCCTGGCTCGAGCGGCGCGGCGTCAGGCACGGGTTGCGCGTCTCCTCGAGTAGCCCGACCAGAGACGCGGGTTTTTTGGGGCGCGTGCGGGATCACCTGCGGGCGGGCGTGAGCGCCGGACTCTCGAGCGTGGACGCGGCCTTCATGCAATCGCTGGTGCTGGGCTGGACGGATGATCTTTCCAGCCAGCCCGACCCGGAGCCCGGCACGTCGTGGCGCACGGCCTTTTCCAGGTCTGGATTGGCGCACGTGCTGGCGCTGTCCGGGCAGCAGGTGACGCTCTTGCTGATCGCGCTGAGCTGGGTGCTCGCGCCGCTCGGGGTGCGGCGTTACCCTGCGCTGATCGCATTTCTGATCGCTTACGTGCTGATCGTCGGCCCCAGCCCGAGCGTGGTTCGGGCCGCGCTGATGGGCGGCGCGGCGCTGGTGACGCTGTGGCTGGGGCGCGGTCGGCTGGAAGTCCTGCCCGCGCTGGGCCTGAGCGCGATCTGCACGCTGCTGGCGGGGCCGCGCTGGATTGATGACCTCGGCTGGCAGCTCTCGCACCTGGCCGTGCTGGGGCTGGCGGTTTTTGCGCCGCTTCTGACGCGCGCCACCGCGCCGTTCAAACCTGCGCCCACAAGTCCCAGGCTCGAGCGAGCGCGCTGGACGGTGCTCTCGTTCGTGGCGCTGACGCTGGGAACCACGCTCGCGGCGCAAGCCGCGACGCTACCGCTGTCCGCATCCGCTTTCGGCATCGTGCCGCTCGCATCTCCCGTGGCGAATCTGATCGCTGCGCCGTTGGTGATGGTTCTCGTGCCGCTCGGGTTTCTGGCCGCCGCGCTCGGGCCTGCGCTCGGCGGTATCGTCAATCTGATCGTCGCTCCGCTCTCGCACCTGACGCTGGAGACGGCGCGCGTTCTGTCCGCCTGGCCCGCGCTGCCGTGGGGCACGGTCTCGAGCCTGGGGTTTCTGACGTATTTCGCATCCTTGACGGTGATCGGGCTGGCTCTTTATGGTCGCGTGCGCTGGAATCTGGCGCTGGCGGCGGCGCTCGCTGCGATGCTGGTGACCGCCATTCCCGCAACCCGAGCCCACGCACAAATCGTGTACCTGGATGTCGGTCAGGGCGATTCCAGCCTGATTCGTTTACCAGAGGGCGACATTCTGGTGGACGGCGGCGGCAGCGTCCGCAGTCCCTTCGACGTGGGCGAACGCGTGGTCGTGCCCGCCCTGCGCGCGCTGGGCGTCAAACGCTTGCTGGCCGTGGTCGCCACACACGCGGACGTGGATCACATCGAAGGGCTTTCTCGGGTGCTCGAGCGTTTCGAGGTCGGACGTTTGATCGTCGGGATTGACAAGGAACCCGGCGTCGATCCCGTCTGGGACGCGGTGGTCCGAAGCGCGAAATCAAGAAGCGTGCCGATCCAGCCCGTCAGGCGCGGTCAGACCTGGAATTTGGGACAGGCCAGGTTTGAATTCCTCAACCCGACCTGGACGCCGCACGACACGGACAACCCGAACTCGGTCAGTTTCACGCTTTCGTATCGTGGACGCCGCAGCCTGTTCCTGGGCGATTCGCCCGCAGAAGTCGAAAGCCAGATCTACCCCGGTCAACTCGAGGTGTTGAAAGTCGCGCACCACGGCTCGAGGTTCAGCACCTCAGACGTGCTGTTGGATCGCACGCACCCGCGCGCCGCGATCATCTCGAGCGGCGCGCGCAACACCTACGGCCATCCCGCCCTGGACGTTCTCGATCGTCTGCGGTCGCGCGGCATCAGCGTCTACCGCACCGACCGCGACGGCGCGATCTTTTATGACCTCGAGACGGGCGCGATCACCGCGATCGCACCGAACGCACAGACCGGGCAGCCCGGCGAACCTGGACGCCGCGCCGGATTGCGCCTGGCCTCCAGGCGGTAGGGGAGACCTGTAGGGTCTGTGACGCGAGACTTCTTTGTCAACCGCCCGGTCTCGGCGGATGCCGCCTGCCCCATGAGATAGAAAAGGCAAAAAGCGAGAACACCGTCCAGGACGGTGTTCTCGAGAATGCGTGCGGGACGGTGTTTCTCGAACCTCAGCGTGCGCCCATCAAGAGTTCAATCGTCAACTGATCCAAGCGCTCCAGGCCGGGGCCGCGTTTGCGGAGCGCGTCCAGGTCGAACTCGTGCGCCAGGAGCGCGGTCGCGTTGGCTTTGGAGTAGCTTTGCACGGCTTTCTGAAGCGTCTTGTCCTTGACCTTGTAGGCCTTGATCAGCGACTGGATTTCCTTGTCGGCGTTGAACTGCGCGGCTTTTTCTTTGAGGATCAGGTACGTGCGCATGCAGCCCGCCGCGAACGCCCAGACGCCCGCCTCGTCCTCGGTGCGCAGGGCGTGCGCGTCGAAGTGGCGCATGCCGCTGTAACCGGTGTCCTCGAGCAACTTGACCAGGAAGAACGCGCCCTTGAGGTTTTCCGCGCCGAAGCGCAAATCCTGGTCGAAACGTCCGGGTTTCTGGTCGTTCAAATCGATGTGAAAGAGCTTCCCGGCGTCGATCGCCTGCGCGACGGCGTGGACGAAGTTCAGTCCAGCCATGGTTTCGTGCGCGAACTCCGGGTTGACGCCGAAGAGTTCGGGTTTGTCCAGCGTGGCGATAAACCCGAGCGCTGCACCGACGACCGGCAAGTAGATGTCACCGCGCGGTTCGTTGGGTTTGGGCTCGAGCGCAAACTTGAAATTGTAGCCCTGATCCTGGCTGTATTCGGCCAGGAAGTTCAGGCACTCGCGGAAGTGCGACAGGGCGTCCAGCGCGTTGCCGCCCGCGTCGACTTCGGCGCCCTCGCGTCCGCCCCAGAAGACGTAGGTGCTGGCGCCCAGTTCATGGCCCAGATCCATGGCGCGCATGGTTTTTTGCACCGCGAAGGCGCGCACCCGAGCGTCCGGGCTGGTGAACGCGCCATCTTTGAAGACCGGATCGCCGAACAGGTTGGTGGTCGCCATCGGCACGACCACGCCCGTGTCTGAAAGCGCTTTCTTGAAGTCCTTGACGATCCTGTCGCGCTCTTTGGCGCTCGCGCCGAAAGGCACCAGATCGTTGTCGTGCAGGTTCACGCCGTACGCGCCCAACTTGCCGAGTTTCTCGACGATGTACGTCGGCTCGAGCTTGAGGCGCGTGGGCTCACCGAACGGGTCGCGGCCAATATTGCCGACCGTCCACAGGCCGAACGTAAATTTGTGCTCGCGCTTGGGTTTGTAGCTCATGTTGGTCTCCTTGAAGGTTTGGGTTCGGTTCACTATAACGTTCTGGCACCAGAAACGATGCCATCCGCAGAGCGTCTTTTGAAAGCCCTTTCAAGATGGCCTGGATCGGTTTCGAGGCTCCAGGACGGGTCAATACTCGTGCCGTGCGTGTCTCGAGGAAAGGGCAATCACGAAAGTTCCCCTCGCAGGCCAGGTTTCTCGCAGGAAATCCAATCCCGCTCGAGACGTGAGAACACCGTCCAGCACACGAATCCTGGAATGCGTGCTGGACGGTGTTCTCGTGCTGTCCCCTCGCTCGAGATCGCGTTTAGAATCTCCAGCTCAAACCCAACGCGACGCTCAGACTGTTGCCGTCGGTGGTGCTGGTCTGGCCGGGTTGCGGGTAACGGTAGCTGACGCCGAATTCAGCGAACGCGCCCAGACCACGGATCTCGTCGGGAAAGAATTCCGGGTGGTACTCGAGCCCCAATCGTCCCTGCAAGAAAAACAGGCCGCGAAAATCGTAACTGCCGCCGATGGCCACCCGCCCGGAGACGCCGTTGAACAGATCCAATTCCAGGAAGGCGTTCAGCTCAAGAGCGCCCGTCGGGGATGCGAAACCCGCGATCGGCGCACCCAGCCCGGCCCGCAACTGCAACCCCACGCCCGGCGCGAACAGGTTCGAGGCTGAAACCTGCGCACCGATGCCCGCATTTCCCAGATAGCCGAGGCCCACGGAGAACTGGACGTTCGATTGATCGTTGGCGTCCTGCGCCAGCGCGTTCGCGCCGCAAGCCAAGGCCAGCAGCGCGGCCAGCACCCGAAAGAATCGTTTGGGGTTCACTCGCTCGCCTGACGGTACTCGAGCTTCTGAAATTCGGGCGGCAGTTGCAGTTCGTCCCAGCCGTCGAAATCGCGTATGGCGCGCTGATACACTTCCAGGGTTCGTTCCGCCATGCGTCTGTGACCCCACTCGCGCGCCGCCCATACTTTCGAGTATTCGCAAAAAGCCGTGCGTTTCGTGGGATTTTCCAATAGTTCAACCGTGCGCGCACCGAATTGATCCCGATCATCAGGATCGACCAGAAAGCCCGTCTCGCCGTCCACCACGCATTTGGTGATGCCCATCCTGGCTCGAGCCACGATCGGCAAGCCGCAGGCGGCAGCCTCGAGCCCGACCATCGGGTGAACCTCCGAAGTGCTGGCGAACACGAACAGGTCGGCGTGCTGATAGAACTCCGCGACCGCTTCGGGCGCGACGTAACCCCTGAAAATGACCGCGTCCCCGATGCCCAGCGTGCGGCTCAGTTCCTCGAGGTTCTCACGTTCCGGGCCGTCGCCCAGAATCACCAAGCGGGCGTTGGGTAGGTGGTCGTGAATCAGTTTGAAGCGCTCCAGGAGCTCGTCTACGCTTTTTTCCAACCCCAAACGGCTGACCGTCAGCAACCGGGGTGCGCCGTCCGGCACGCCGAGCGCCGGGAAGGGATCGGGTTGCGGTCGGGTCAGGCGTTCGACATCGATGCCGTTGCCGATCACGAACAACGGTTTCTTGACGCCCATCGAAAGCAACTCGTCCGCCATCGGTTGCGCCGGGCAGATCACCTCGGTGCAACGGTTGGCGTACCAGACATCGAAGCGCCCGCCGACCGCGATGGTGCTGCGATCCAGGTTCTTGCGCAACCGCCTGGAAACCCGCCGCAAGCCGCCCGAGTTGCGCGCGAACCAGCGCTCCTCGTCGGTCAGCCAGGCCAGCGCCGGATACCACGGGTAATGGTGGATGTAGTCGCGCATCCGCGTGTGGTAGGTGTGCACCAGCGGAATGCCGAAGGCCCGAGCGATGCCGAGCGCCATCATCGGCACCAGGATGCCGTGCGTGTGAACCACGTCGAGCTTGAGCGCGCGCAACTGCAAGAGCTTGCGCGGCGATGGCGGCATGGCCATGAAATGCTCGGGTTGCAGCGGGTAAACCGCCGAACGCAGGCGAATCACGCCCGCCTCCGCGTGCTGTCCGGGGATGCGCGGCGCGACGATGGTGACGCGGTGCCCCATCTCTCGAAGGCCCTTTGAAAGACCGCGCAAACTGGTGACGACCCCGTTGATCTGCGGGCTGTAGGTGTCCGTGAACAGGCCGACGCGGAGCGGTTCCGCGGTCGTATCGGACTGGGTGGGCTTCAGCATCGCGCCCATCATACGTTGAGTCTCCAGGGCTCGAGGGAAACCGTCACAGCCGCGTTTCCGGCCTGATGATGTTTTCCAGATAAGGCTCGAGATTCGCGTTCAGCAATCATGCGGCGATGCTACCGACGATCATTCCGAGAAAGCTGAGGCGCAATCTCGCGTGCGATGCTGATCGGGCGCGGTGACTCGAGAGCCAACCCGAGTGTCCCTTACGGCATCCTGAAGCGCGATACCGTCCTGGACGCAAAAAAAGAACACCGTGCTGGACGGTGCTCTAAAGGCCAAAGATGTCGTTTAGCGCGCGCCGGGCGTGGATGGACACTTCAATGTCGCCATGGCTTTAACAGCATCGTCGTAACCGGGTTTGACCTTGACGGCTTGGGCGTAGGACTTGCAGGCTGCGTCCTTGTCGCCGCCCTTCTCGTTGGCCTGACCGAGCCAGAACCAGTAGGTGTTGTCGGTCGGGTCGATCGCGGTGGCCTGCGTGAACAGCGCGCGGGCGTCCTTGGTCTGCGTGCCGTCCAGGTACGTGCGGCCCAGATAAAAGAAGTTCTCGCCGTACTGCACGCGCGTGTCAATCTTGACGGCCTGCTCGAGCGCGGTGCGCGCACCGCTGAGGTTCTTATTGACGTACAAGCAGATGCCGTACTGACCGACCACGAAGGCGTTCTTGCTGCGCGCGCCGCCGGAGAGGTTGTAGGCCTGGGTGCTTTCAGAAAGGCAGCCCTTGATGTCCCCAGCGGTGCGGAGCGCCCGAGCGTAGGAAGCGCGCGTGATGACATCGCGCGGGCTGACATCTACGGCGTGATGAAGCGTGTCCACGGCGGCCTGGATCTGATCCTTGTTGGTGGCGGTTTCCAACTGCAAGGCACCGAGGTTGAAGAGGATGATCGGGTCATCGGGTTTGAAACCGAGGGCTTTCTTGTAGGACTCGAGGGATTTGTCGTAGTCCTTTTTGTAGTTGTAGATCGTGCCGCGCTGGTTGTAGATCTTGGCTTTGTCGTCGTTGTTGGCCGCGACCCGTTCGGCGTCGTCCAACACGCGCAAACCCTCGTCGAGTTGCGTGGCCACGGTTTTGCGGTCGCTCGAGTCGGCGTACTGGGTGCTGTAGGCCTGCGAGAGCGCGATGTAGCAAGAGACGTTCTTGGCCTCAATGCCGATGCAATCCTTTAGGTGCGTGATGGCCGCCGAGTACAACTGCAATCGTGTCTCGACCCGCCCGAGGCTGTAGAGCGCCTCGACGTTTTTGGGCTCGAGCTTGAGGCACAGGCTGAAGGCGACGTAAGCCGAATCGAACTGACCGTTGGAGTAGTAAAGCTTGCCCAACAGCAGGTAATTCTCGCAGGTCGGTGGTTTCTGAGCGGGCACGGCTGGCGGCGGGGTTTGGGCTCCCTGGGCGAGCGCGCCGAAACCGGAGAACGCCCCACTCAAAAGGGCGGCGAGCGCCACGGCGATCCCGAGGCTGGGCTTGAGTTGAGCGATCAATTGGGACACACGAACTCCTTTAACGAGATGGTTTGTTGTTGAAGGGAATGAATGGATCAAAGCGCTCAATCCTGATTCAGGATGTCGTGTGCCAACCGCACGGACAATCGGTCGCCCGAGGCGGACAAAAAGATTGGGCCGCGCGAGCGCCCACCCAAGTACGCCCGCAGCGTGCGCGTGGCCGTACCCAAGGGCAGGGCTTTATCGCTCGAGACGACGCGGATCGTGTTGGCGCGCCAGTCGATGTCTTCGGCGTTCAGGGCCACCAGGTCGGTGGTCTTCAGGCCGCTGGCGCGCGCGATTTCGTGCAGGGCGCGGTCGCGCTGCCTCGAGTAATCGTCGCTGGCGATCCGGAACGAGCGATACGGTGCGGCCACGCGTTGCGCCGGGTTGTCGGTGGTCTGCCCAGCGTAGGCCAGGAAGTCGCCGTAGGCGCGCAGCGCAGCCAGCTTGCGCGCGACGGTGCTGCGGGCCGTACCGCGACCGGAAAGGCTCGAGAGGTACGTCTCGATGCCGTTCGTCTCGAACCCCTCCATTTCGGACAGGGCCATCGTCACGTCAGTCAGGTACGCTCGCACGGTGCGGTCGCTGGAGCCCCGCCTTCCTTGCAGGTACTCGCGGAATTCTTCGAGTGTGTCCATGCTCCATGGCATCCTAGTCATCCACGAAGGCCATCCGGGTGAAGGAGAAGTGAGAAGCGTGATCGTATTCGCGCTGAAATTGCCGTTCTGGGCGCAGTTATCATCACATGCGCACCCAACAAGCCCGTGTTAGTGCTACGAAAACCTGCCGAGATGCCGAATCACTAAAACACCGTCCAGGACAGTATTTTAGTGAACGCGTCCCGGACGGTCTTCTCGAGCTCTGAACGGTCCTGGTCGGTGCGCGATAAGATCGGGTTTCGGTCACGCCAGAGGGTGATTCGAGATTGAATCTCAAAACAACGGTGGGGTTTCAACGGTGAATTTTCAGACGGCGCAATGGATCAATCTGGCTCTGCTCGGCGCGCTGGCGATCACGCTGGCGGCCTTGGTGCTGGGCGTCAGCGTGCCGCGTTGGGCTCTCGCGGGATTGGTGGTCGCGCAGGCGCTCTTCAGGGCGTGGCGCGACCTGCGCTGGGGTGGAGTCGCGCGCCGGGGTCGGATCGGAGCCAACTTGCTCTTGACGCTGGTGCTGGCTGGGTTGATCTTGAGCGTTCGTTAAGCCTTGAGGCCTCAGGCTCGAGCAACCGTTCAGGTCTTTGAAACCACTTTCAAGTTCGTCCCGTAGATTACTGGTGTGACGACCGAGTCCCGAAGTTTCTCCGAGGAACTCTACAAGGCCCTGGCGCGCTTGCAGATCATGCGCGCACCGATGGCCTTGATCAACGGCATCGTCGCGCACGACCGATTCACGCTGACGGAAGACCTGCACTACGGTGCCCTGCCGCGTCAGGTGCTGGACGTGTACACGCCCAAAGGTGCCTTCGATGCGCCGGTGATCGTTTTCGTTCACGGCGGGTACTGGCACGGCGGGGACAAATCCGAGTACCGTTTTCTGGCGGAATCTTTCGTGCAGCACGGCTACGTGTTCGTGGCGATCAACTACCGGCTCGCGCCGGGGACGGTTTTTCCGGGTTTCGTGCAGGATGCCGCGCGGGCCGTGCGCTGGGTCAGCGGGCACATCCGGCGCTTCGGGGGCGATCCGGAACGGGTCGCCTTGGTCGGTCACTCGAGCGGCGCGCACACGGTCAGTTTGCTTTCCGTGGATGCGTCTTACCTGGAGGGCGTGGGGCTTTCGCGCGACCGAATTCGGGCCAGCGTCGGCATTTCCGGGCCGTACGATTTCATTACGGTGTTTGACACCGACGAGAAAGTGCGCCTGGCGATGGGCGACCCGGGCGCGTGGCCCAGCACGCAACCCGTCAACCTGGTGGATGGCCTGAACCCACCGTTGATGCTGATGCACGGCATGCGCGACGCCATCGTTCACCCGTTGAACGCTCAGCGCCTCCACGACCGCGTCTTGGAAAGTGGCAGTATCACGGAGTTGCGCCTGTACGCCGGCCTGGATCACTTCATGATCCTGGGCGTGATGTCCAAACTGGCGCGGTTCCTCGAGCCCGCCGTGCTGGATGATCTGGTGGTCTTCTTGCGGCAGCACGTCTGATGCGTCCCGAGAGCATTGCGATGGGCAAAAGACCGTCCAGCACGCGTTATTGGAGATAACACCGCCTGGGACGGTCTTCTTTTGAACATCAGACTCGAGCGGGTCGGGCTTTGGAGCGGTGATCGACCAGTGGTCCGCTCGAGGAGCGCACGACCAGTTCGGTCTGCACGATCACGTTCTGTGCCGAAATGCCCTCGAACTGTTCCAGGAGCAATTCCGCCGCGATGTGGCCGACTTGGCGAATCGGCTGGCGGACGGTCGTCAACGGCGGGTTGGACAGCTGCGACGATGGCAAGTCATCGAAGCCCGTGACCGACACGTCGCGGGGAACCTGCAAGCCCAGGTCGGTGATGGCCTGAATCGCACCGAGCGCCATCTCGTCGCTGGCGGCGGTGATGGCCGTGAACGGCAGGATCAGGGAACGCTCCAGTATTTCGCGCACCGCACGGTACGCGCCCAGGTCGGTGAAACCGCCGTCCAGCACCAGCGAAGGATCGAAAACCAGCTTGGCCGCCTCGAGACTGGCGCGGTACGATTCGAGCCGCGCCTGGGTGGTCTGACCGATCGGGGAACCCGTCAGGTGCGCGATTCCACGGTGCCCGAGCTTGACCAGGTGCTCGACGGCGCTACGCATACCACCGACGTTGTCCAGATCGACCCACGAGACGCCGCTTTCGCCGCGTCCCACGACCACCACGGCCAGGTTGCGTTTTTGCAGCGCGTTGACCCTGGGATCGTCCAGATGCATTCCGGGCACGATAAAACCCGAGCAGGCTCCAGCATGTTGTGCGTCGTTCGGGTCGATCACGCGCGCCACGAAGCCTTTCTCGTAGAGGCGCTCCTGGATGGCATCCACCAGGTAAGCGTAGTACGGGCTGCGCGGCGTGTTCTGCGAAAACGGAGCCACCCCGACGAGTTGCCGCGTGCCCCGCGCCAACCGTCTGGCGCTGACATCGGGAACGAAACCCGTCTGTTTGACGATCTCCATGACCGACGCGCGCGTCTCCGGGCTGACCCCGGAACGCCCGTTGAGCGCTCTCGAGACCGTCCCAATCGAGACGCCTGCGAGTTGAGCAATTTCGGTGATGGTCAGTTTCGGCATGGGTTTACTTTTGATCGCTTCAAAAACGGTAAAAATGACGCATCCACCAATTCAAATACCGCACGAGCCAGAAGCTGACTCGAGCACTCTCGATTGACCGTAAGGGTTTACGAAATCTACCTTAGCCATGATTCGTCAAGCTGTCAAATACTGAAATCCTGAATTCAATAAATCTCGATTGTCACGCTTTTTTGAGCCCCAAAGCACCAGTCTTGACAATCGCAGGATGAAGCACTATCTTGATCCGTAAGCGTTTACGAATAGATGTTCCTCGAGCTTCGCGCTCGGGTTTGAATCGCGCTCAAACGGGCTTTTCGCCGTGCGAGTTCGTGGGCGCTCAGCACGATCAAAGATTGGGATCAAGGGATAGGGAAAGTAGGAGGTTCGTATGAACAAGAAAGCTCTTCTCGCCACCAGCGCGGTGCTGAACGCTGCCGTCGCTGCTCTCGCTGCTGCACAGCAGACAAAGACCGTCAACGTTCTCGGCGCATTCGGCGGCGGTGAAGCCAAGACCTTCCAGGCCGTGATCGACGCTTTCGAAGCCAAGAACCCCGACATCAAGGTCAACTACGGCACCAGCCCCGATTTCAACACCGTGCTGAACGTGCGCGTTCAGAGCGGCGACTACCCGGATATCGCCGCTGTCCCGCAACCCGGCGTGATGAAAGATTTCGCCGCTCAGGGCGTGCTGGCACCCGTCTCCGCCTCGACCCTCAGCCTGATCCAGAAGAATTACGCCTCCGCCTGGGCGGGACTCGGCAAGGGCGCTGACAACAAGGTCTACGGCGTGTTTCACCGCGTCAACGTCAAGGGCCTGGTGTTCTACAACAAGCCCGCCTTCGAAGCTGCCGGTTACAAGGTTCCCAAGACCTGGGTCGAACTCCAGGCCTTGACCAAGGACATGGAATCCTCCAAAGCTGCGCCCTGGTGCGTCGGCATGGAATCCGGCGCGGCCACCGGCTGGGTTGCCACCGACTGGCTCGAGAACATCATGCTGCGCACGCAGCCGACAGCTGTCTACGACAACTGGATCACCGGCAAGGTCAACTTCGATTCGGAAGCCGTGCGCAACGCCTTCAAGATCGTGGATGGCATCTGGAACAACCCGAAAGCCGTCTACGGCGGTCGCGCGGCCATCGCTGCCACCAGCTTCCTGGATTCGACCAAGGGCCTGTTCACCAAACCCGTGAACTGCTGGTTGCACATGCAGGGCAGCTTCGCGACGGCCTTCATGCAGGACGAAATCCAGAAGAACCTCGATACGAACGTCGGTGTGTTCGTGCTGCCGATGATCAACACCAAGTTGCCGCAAACCCTCGAAGTCGGCGGCGACCAGTTCGTGATGTTCAAAGGCAAGAACCGTCCGGAAGTCCAGAAGTTCATGAGCTTCCTGGCGACCGGCGCTTCGGCTGACCCGTGGATCAAGCAGGGCGGCGGCCTGTTCCCGCACAAGGATCAGAACGTCAGCCTGTACCCGACCAAGCTCGAGCGCGACTTCGCGAACATCATCCTGAGCGCCAAAGCCGCCCGCTTCGACGCTTCGGACGCCATGCCTTCCGCCGTCAACCAGGCGTTCTGGAAGGGCACGACGGACTGGGTCACGGGCACCGATCTCGATCAGGTCTTGAAGAGCATCGACGCCGCCTACAAGAAGTAAGCACCACTTTTTTCGGAGGCGAGGTTTGACCCTCGCCTCCGAATTTCATAAACTGAGACGTTCAATAACAGCTCGATGGCAATTCTCAAGTCCGCCTGGGCGTTTTAAGCTCGACTCGTGTTGCAGAGGAGAATCGCGTGATCAACCAGACTGCGCCCTATAAACCGAGCGTCGATTCGTCCCGAACCGGGAAATTGATCGGCCTGATCGCGGTGCTGATCGTCACGCTCGAGATTTACCGCAGGGTCTTCTTGTTCTTGCGCGATGGTAGCGACAACCCGTGGTTGATCTTCGCGGTCTCGTTGATCTGGGGCATCGGGGGCGTGTGGTTTTTGTTCACGCTGACCAGTTCCATCGTCGAACTCTTCCCGATGCGTTGGCGGCAACGCGTGATGCCGTGGGTGTTCGTTTCACCCGCCCTGGTATTGGTTTTCTATTACCTTCTGATTCCGACCTTCCGCACGTTTTACCTGAGCTTGTTCGATGCGAATTCGGTTAAATTCGTCGGGCTCGAGAATTACGCCTACGCCTTCACCAGCCCGGCCATGCTCGAATCGTTTCGCAACAACCTGATCTGGATCATCTTCGGCGGCGGCATGAGCGTGGTTCTGGGTTTGTTGATCGCGGCGCTGGCGGATCGCACCAGGGCGGGGTTCGAGGTCAGCGTCAAAACCCTGGTGTTCTTGCCGATGGCCATCAGCATGATCGCCGCGTCCGCCGTCTGGAAGCTGGTGTACGCCTACAATCCGGGCGCAAATCAGATCGGGCTGCTGAACGCCATCCAGACGGCCTTCGGGGGTCAACCCCAACCGTGGTTGACCGTCAGAGGTTTGAACACGTACCTCTTGATCGTGATTTTGATCTGGATGCAGACCGGGTTCGCGCTGGTGGTGTTCTCTGCGGCCATCAAGGGCTTGCCCTCAGAGCTTCTGGAGGCGGCCCGGATCGACGGAGCCACCGAACTTCAGAGTTTCTTCAAGATCACCATCCCGTACATTCAGGGCACGCTGATCGCGGTTTCGACCACCATCGTGATTGGCACGCTGAAGGTTTTCGACATCGTGTTCGCCATGACGGGCGGAAATTTTGGCACGCAAATCATCGCCAACGAGCAGTACACGCAGACCTTCCGAAGTTTCGACTACGGGCGCGGCGCGGCGGTCGCGATGGTGCTGCTGCTGGCCGTGCTGCCCGTCGTGTACTACAACATCCGCGATTTCAGCAAGGACGCGAGGCTCTGAGCGCCGTATGATCCTCGGCTCGAGCTGAGGCGTTCGCGCAAGGTCTGAGAAATTCGAAATTCTGGGGTGCCGTTCAAACGAAGGAGCCGACACGAATGGTCGCACAAAAGCTCAACCCGATTTCACAAATCGTTATTTACGGTGTGCTGATCTTGATCGTGATCGTCTGGACGATCCCGACGCTGGGTTTGTTGATCACTTCGATTCGGGTTCCAGATGATGTCAACTCGAGCGGCTGGTGGACGGTTTTCACCGGGAATCACGGCGGTTTTACCTTGCAAAATTACGCCCAAGTCCTGGGGACGGACGGCGGTACGGCCAGCAACACGGCTTCGTCGACCAACCTCAATCAGGCGTTTTTGAACACCGTGATCATGTCGGTTCCTTCGACTGTGATTCCGATCTTCCTGGCGGCGTTGGCTGCATACGCTTTCGCCTGGATGACTTTTCCGGGGCGCAAGATTTTGTTCATGATTCTGGTGGCCCTCTTGGTCGTGCCTTTGCAGATGTCCTTGATTCCAATTCTGCGCGACTACCGCGCGTTGGGTTTGAACGGCACGTTTTTGGGCGTCTGGCTGGCCAACACCGGCTTTGGGTTGTCGCTGGCCACGTACTTGCTCTACAACTACATCGTGACGTTGCCCAGGGAAGTCTTTGAATCGGCGGTCGTGGATGGCGCATCGCACCCGGTGATGTTCGCCAAGCTGGTCGTGCCGCTGTCCGTTCCGGCCTTCGCATCGTTCGCGATTTTTCAGTTCTTGTGGGTCTGGAACGGCCTGCTGATTCCGCTGGTGTTCCTGGGCGACAAGCAGAACCTGGTGGTGCTGCCGCAGCGGATCATGGGGATGCTGGGCACGTACGCGGCCAACTGGACGCTCTTGACGGCTGGCGCGTTCGTTTCGATGGCTTTACCATTGTTCGTGTTTATCGCGTTCCAGCGGTACTTCGTGCGCGGCATGTTGGCGGGCAGCGTCAAGGGCTAAGGATTGGATGCTCGAGCCAGGTTTAGGAACACCGTCCTGGACGCAAAAATTGATATCCAGATTTCGCGTCCAGGACGGTCTTTTCGCTCAAGGATCGCGTGATGACCGTGGAAAACCCCGACTCGAGCCGTCCCGAATTTCACTTCACGCCCGAACGCCACTGGATCAACGACCCGAACGGCCTGGTTTATGTCGACGGCGAATACCACCTGTTCTTTCAGCACAACCCGCTCGCGGACGCGCCCGGCAACATCAGTTGGGGTCACGCGGTCAGCCGCGATCTGCTGCACTGGGATCAGCTTCCGGTCGCCATCCCGTTTCAGGGCGGCATCATGGCGTTTTCCGGGTGCGCGGTCGTGGATTGGGAAAACTCGAGCGGCTTGGGCATCGATGGACAACCGCCGCTGGTGATCGCGTTCACCGGGCATCACGACGGCAAATCGCTCGAGGATCAACGCCTGGCCTACAGCACCGACCGCGGGCGCAGCTGGAATCTGTACGCGGGCAACCCGGTGCTGGACATCAACCAGAAGGACTTCCGCGATCCGAAAGTCTTCTGGCACGCGCCCAGTCAGCGCTGGATCATGGTGCTGGTGCTGGCCAACGATTACCGGGTTCAGTTTTACGGCTCGAGCGACCTCAAGAGCTGGTCGCACCTGAGCGATTTCGGCCCGGCTGGTTCGGTCGGCGGGGTCTGGGAAGTTCCCGAGCTGTTCGAGTTGCCCATAAACGGCGATCCGACCCGGACGCGCTGGGTGCTCAAGGTCGACGTGGGCGCTGGTGGGCCGTTCGGGGGCTCGGCTGGGCAGTATTTCATCGGGCAGTTCGATGGTCAGCGGTTCGTGCCCGACGACCCGCAGGCTGAACCCAACTGGATTGACGGCGGCAAGGATTTTTACGCGGCGGTCTCGTGGTCGGATCTGCCCGCGCAAGACGGTCGCCGCATCTGGCTGGCCTGGATGAGCAACTGGCAGTACGCGCACCTGACGCCAACGCGACCGTGGCGCGGCATGATGAGCATCCCGCGCACGGTGACGCTGCAGCAAATTGGGAACGAGATTCGGCTGGTGCAACAACCCGTTCGGGAACTCGAGCGGGCGCGCGGCGAGCATTACAGCCTGAGCGGTGCGCTGCTCGAGGGTGCGAGACCGCTGCCCATCCGGGGTGACGCCCTCGAGATCATCGCGGAGTTCGAGCCTTCGACCGCGACCGAGTTCGGCCTCAAGTTACGGGTCGGACAAGATGCCGAAACGCTGGTCGGCTACGACGCGCTGACGCAAAGCCTGTACGTGGATCGCAGCCGTTCGGGTTCTGTGGATTTCAGCCCGGAATTTCCGGGGCGGCACAGCGCCCAGATGCCCGCCATTGAGGGGCGCGTCTCGTTTCACGTTTTCGTGGATGCGTGTTCCGTGGAGGTCTTCGCCAACGGTGGGCGAACCGTGATTTCGGACCTGATCTTTCCCCGACCCGAAGACGATAGCCTGGAGCTGTACGCGGTGGGCGGCCAGGCGCGGTTGGTCTCGCTCGAGGCCTGGGCATTGCGCCCGAAGCTGTAAGCACGAACAACACCGTCCAGCACGCGAGTCCTGAGATACGCGCTGAACGGTGTTCTCTAAAACTCGAAAGATCAATGCCCGAGTGCGGAACCTCTCCGGACCCGAGTGCGGAACCTCTCCGGGTGAGTTGATCGCGCATGAGAATCGCCCGGTCAACTGGCGTCGGCCAGAATTTGCGGATCGAGCTGTGTCGCCACAAGCGCGACCTCCTGTACGCATTCTCAAATTCGCGCGCAGGACGGTGTTCTCGAGACCAAACGTTTGAGCTTCCAAACGAAAAGAGGCCGGGAACCCGGCCTCTTTGATCCAAGTCTTGAAATTACTTGACTTCGACGGTCGCGCCTGCGGCCTCGAGCTGGGCCTTGAACTTGGCGGCGTCTTCCTTGGTGATGCCTTCCTTGACGGCTCCGCCCGCTTCCGTCAAATCCTTGGCTTCCTTCAGCCCTAACCCGGTGATGGCGCGGACTTCCTTGATGACGTTGATCTTGTTCGCGCCCGCGTCTTTGAGGATCACGTCGAACTCGGTCTGCTCTTCGACGGCGGCGGCGGGTGCGGCAGCGGCGGCGGGACCGGAAGCCACGGCGACGGCGGCGGTCACGCCCCAGGTTTCTTTCAGGGTGTCGATCAAATCCTTGATCTCGAGGATGGTGGCGCTGCTGAGTTCTTCAACGATACGTGCCTTGTCGAAAGCCATGATTCACTCCTTTTGATTGGCTCGATCCGACCTGGCTGCGCCAGGATCGTCCGAGCGGTGGGCTCGGGTTGTTTGCCGATCCTTCGGGGTGTTTAGCCCTTCTGGACTTTGGCATCCAGGATGCCGACGAGTTCCTGCTGCTTGCCACCCAGCACGCTGACGAAGTTCGATTGCGTCGCTTCGAGCACTCCAACGAGTTCCGCGCGCAATTCGTTCTTCGAGGGCAGCTTGGCGACATCCTCGAGTTGCTTCGCGTTGATGACCGAACCTTCAAGGACGCCGCCTTTGGCGGTGGGGATGCCCTTGTCGTTCTTCTTCGCAAATTCCGTGAGCGCCTTGGCTGCACCGACCGGGTCGGTGTCGATCAGCACGAGTGCGCTCGGGCCTTTGAGGGCGTTGGCAAAATCGAAGCCACCGTCCTTCAGCGCCAGGTTGATGATCGTGTTCTTCGCGACCAGAAGTTTTGCGCCTTGTCCGCGCAGCTCCTTGCGAAGTTGACCCAATCCCTCACTGGAAAGGCCCTGGTAATCCACGAGGAAGAAGTTCGTGCGGCCCTTCAAGGCCCCGCGAAGCATGGCGAGTGATTCCGTGTTCTTTGCGTTCGCCACGTTTTCCTCCCACGATCCTGGCGTCCTGGCGTTCAATCACTGGAGCTGAAGTTTGAGGTGGTGCGCGATTGAGGCCGGGTCGTTCGGTTCGCAATGATCCGATAACAAAAACACCGCGTTACCGGAGGCTTCAACCTCAAAACGCGGCACAAGTCTTCTGAAGAATTTCAGTCTTGTCGCGCGTCTCGGCGGGATCTTTGAGCCTGGCGGCCCCCGCTGTCTCGAACGCCTTCTCCTCGTGACCCGTGTTGCAGCGGGTTCGCACCGCGAGGGGAACGCTCGGGAACACCCGAGCCCGCGAAGATTAGCACAGCCGATTCGGGCGCGCAAGCGGTTCTCAATTTTGTCTTCAAACGCCTCAGAGGCAACATGAGGCTGTCGCCCTGAGCTCCCGAAAAGGCTTTCGCCGACATGAAACTCAAGAACACCGTCCCAGACGGGATTTCTTGTGCCTCGTGAAGCTCGCAACATTTCGCGCCCGAGCAACCGCGAAAGATTCTTCGTGCCTCCTCGGAATGACAGGAGATCGTGGCTCAGGGCAGCCTTTTGCCTCTCCATCCATAAAAGAGGCCGCGCTCGCCCCCGACCGGCTCCCACCGGGACAGAGGGAGCAATCCGGAATTTGCGGTTGCCCTGACCTAAGCCATCGGGCAGACGCAGCGCACGGCACCCCCGGCGGTAGACTCGAGCGTTATGGCTACTGCGAGCATCCCACGCCAATCCATCGCGCTCGAGATGGTCAAGCTGGCCGCACCGATCATCGGTTTAAACCTGGCCTACGCGCTGTTGGGCACGACCGACACGCTTTTCATGGGTCGAATCGGCAAGGAATCCGTCGGGGCGGTCGGACTGGGATCGCTCGTGTACTTCACGGCCTTTTTGCTGTTGCGCGGCACGGTCAACGGCATCGTGCCTTTCGCATCTCAGGCCTTCGGCGCGGGCGACCTGGCTGCCGGTGGACGC
>CAXTKV010000023.1:0-37983 GCA_964244895.1 uncultured Deinococcales bacterium | reverse complement strand
TCCGGGGTGGGTTTCGGGGTAGGCGCTGCCGGCAGTCGCTCCTTCAAGCCGTCTGATCGGCTCGAGCGTTATCCAAGATAGAGTGCGGCGAGCCTCGAGGATTGTACCCTCGAAGATTCAATTGCGTTTCGGTTTGAAAGGCTGACCCGCGCTATCCGAGGTTGCGCTCAAGAGACCGTCCAGCACGAGAATTTTGAAGTGCGCGCCGGACGGTGTTCGTGGCCCCGAATCGGTTAGCAGCATCGGGCCGCACGCTCGAGACGAAGCTCCGGGTGAACGTGCGGAACGTTCAGCGTTTCTGACGGGATTTCTGACCGATGCCGTGAATCACGAAGTCCACCATTTCGCGCGCCATGTCCGGTTTGGTCTGGCTGATCTGCGGCTCGGAGAGTTGGGACAACAGCCCCATGAAGGCCCAGGCCGAGAAGCCCGTGTCGTGGGGTTCAAATTCGCCGCGTTCGATGCCGAATTTCATGATGTCCTCGAGCGGGGCGTGGGCTTCGGACATGAACCGCGAGAACAAACCCTGCCACGAAGCTGCGGGCAGGAAGCGTTGGGCGTCCGCCACCATCGCCATGATGCGTTGCGTGTGCTGCTGCCGCGAGAAGCCCAGTCGGGCCATCGCCTCGAGTTGCGCGCGGGCGCTGTGCGCGCCCGCCAGGGCCTCGCGCGTGATCTCGCGCTCCCGGTCGAGAACGCCGTTCAGCATGATGGTGATCAACTCGTCTTTGGAACCGAAGTGGTGGTAGAGCGTACCTTTGGTGATGCCCGCCGCCGCGCTGAGGGCTTCCATGGATGTTCCAGCGAAGCCGTTGCGGTCCAGCAGTTGCTCCGTGATCTCGAGGATGCGCGTGCGGGTGTCGGGTGCGCTGGTGTCGGTTCTCGGTCGTCCGACGCGTCTGGTGTTGGGCAAGGCGGTTCCCCTTTGGTGGCTCGAGCAATTGTGTGCTGCTGAACAGCGTTGCGCCTCGGGCGCAGCCTAAATTAACTTATCTACCGAATGGTTGATTTATTGGAGGCCCATGAACGCACAGACGCTCGAGACCGCACAGACCACCACCGACCGAATCCGCCAGGGTCTGAACCTGAGCCTGTCCATCGCTCAGATGCTGGCCGCCATCCTGATCTTTTCCGGGCAATTCGGCAATAGCCTGTTCTACGATCAGACCAAAGCTGAACCGTACTTTCTGCCCGCCGATTACGTTTTCAGCATCTGGGGCTTCATCTATCCGGCCTCGATCGTCTACGGCGTCTACCAGGCCCTGCCCGCAAACCGCCAGAATCCGCTGTTGCGCCGCATCGGATTCGCGACCGCCTTCGCCTTCTTTTGCATCGCGCTGTGGTCGGTCGTGACGCTGCTCGATCCCGTGCGATACACGATCCCCTGCTTTTTTGGCGGTTTGATCAGCCTGATCTACGCCATCTACCAGATCGGTCGGTACGGCCCGCGCCTCTCGAGGAACGAGAATCTGATGATCGTCTGGCCGCTCAGCGTCTTCGCCGCGTGGTGCACGGCTGGAACCATCGCGAACGTCACCACGAGCCTGTACGAGTTGGGCGTGCGGAATGCGATCTTCCCGGATCACGTCTGGGCGGTGATCATGCTGCTGGCGGCGGGTGGGCTCGCGTCGTTGACGACCGTGGTCACGCGCGGCAACCTGACCTACGCCCTGACGATCATCTGGGCGCTGGTCGGGATCGCGGTCGCAGTCGTGCAGCGCGGCCAGAACCCGATCGCCACCGCCGTCGCCCTGCTGATGGCCGCGCTGGTCGGGGTGGCCCTGGTTTACGCCCGCAACGCGAACCGCTCCAGAATTGCCACCTGAGTCCGCAGGACGGCTCGTTCAATCACTGTTCCCCTCGAGAACACCGTCCAGTAGGCGTATTTAATCTGCGTGCTGGACGGTGTTCCTGAGCGGGCGACTCCCATATAATCCTCGGCCTTTGTGACTCGAGGCTTACGTTGCAGCCTCGAACCCGGTAAGCTCAATCCGTGTTTGGAACGTCGCTCTCTGAATCCGCCGTGACCGCCGCCCTCAGGACGGTCAACGATCCCGAATTGCACAAGGACCTCGTGACGCTCGGCATGATCGAGCGGGTCAGCATCAGTGACGGTGTGGTTCACGTCAAGGTGGAACTGACCACGCCCGCCTGCCCGTTGAAGGGCAAGATCGAACTGGACGTGACCGAGGCGGTCATGAAGATTCCGGGCGCGAAGGGCGTCAACGTGAGCTTCGGGGCGCAGGTGCGCCCACCGATGGAGAACGCGCTGCCGGGCGTCAAGCACGTGATCGTGGTCGGGTCGGGCAAGGGCGGCGTGGGCAAAAGCACGGTCGCCACCAACCTGGCGCTGGCGCTGGCGCAGGATGGTGCGGCGGTCGGGCTGTTGGACTCTGACGTGTACGGCCCGAGCGTGGCGCACATGATGGGCGCGATCAGTGAACGGATGTTCGCTGACGATCAGAAAAAAATGCTGCCGATCGAGCGCTACGGCCTGAAATTCATCTCGATGGCCAATTTGATCGCGCCCGGTCAGGCGACCGTCTGGCGCGGCCCGATGCTGCACAGTTTCATCCAGCAGACCCTGAAGGATGCCGCCTGGGGAGAACTCGATTACCTGGTGGTGGACTTGCCGCCGGGCACGGGCGATGTGCAGCTTTCACTGTCCCAGACGGTCACGATCACGGGCGCGGTGATCGTTTCCACGCCGCAGGACGTGGCTCTGATCGACGCGGCCCGCGCGATGGACATGTTCAAGAAGGCGGGCGTGCCCGTGCTGGGCATGATCGAGAACATGAGTTACTTCGTTGCGCCGGACACGGGCAAGCGTTACGACATCTTCGGGCACGGCGGCGCGCGCAGGAAAGCCGAGGAAATGAACGTGCCCTTCCTGGGTGAAATCCCGATCGGCTTGCAGGTGCGCGAGGATGGCGATGCGGGCAAACCGGTCGTGCTGGCGCATCCGGATACACCAGAAGCGCACGCCCTGCGCGAGATCGCGCGGACGTTGGCGGGCCGGATCAGCGTCACGACGCTGCAACTCTTACCGATGGTGTAGGCTCGAGGAACCGAACATGATGGTCTCGTACTCCACAGACTCGACCAAAGGTCGCGTACTGACCCTGCTGCGCGGTTGGACGGGCGGCACGGCGCAGGACGTGGCGGACGCGCTGGGCGTGACCGTGCCCGCCGCGAGGCGTCACCTGATGGATCTCGAGGCGGCGGGTTTGATTCACTCGCAAGTCGAGAAACCCGCCGGGCGGGGTCGTCCGCAGCACGTGTTTTCGTTGACCCCGGATGGCGAGCACGCCTTCCCCAAGCGTTACGCGCAACTGGCGCACGACATTCTGGAGCACGTCGAGACGCTCTACGGTTCGGGCGCGATCATCGAGGTGCTTTCCGCGCGCAACGCGAAATTGATGGAAAGCTGGCAAGCTCGCGTCTGCGGCGGAACCATCCTCGAGAAGCTCGAGTGCCTGGTCGGGGTATTGAACGAACACGGGTACGAAGCCCGGATCGAGATTGGCGAGGACGGTGCGCTGTACTTGCTGGAAGGCAACTGCCCGGCGCTGGAAGTCGCGCGGCAATACGCGCAGCTCTGCCAGTCCGAGACGGAACTGTACGCGAAGTTGCTCGATACGAACGTGGCGCGCGAATCCCAGATCTCTCAGGGCGCGAGCGTCTGCCGGTATCGGATCGGGTAATCAGCTTGGGTTGCGTTAAAAGCAGCCCCCTGGGGGCTGCTTTTTTGTTCCCAGGAACACCGTCCCAGACGGTGTTCTCGAGCATCATCGGCTCGTTTCATCCTGAGCGCAGTGAAGGATCTTTCGGCATCGGTAAGTTCATCTGGGACATGACTCGACGCGAGATCCTTCGTCGTGAACTCCTCAGGATGACCGTCCCGTCTTCAATTGTTCGTTCTAGACGCGAGCCGCGAAGATCAGCACGTGAGCCTGGAGCGTTTAGTGCTCAAAAACATCGTACTGGACACGAATACAGTCTTCCGTCCGGGACGGTGTTTTCATTGCGAGTGTGAGGTCGGCGCACCAATTTCATACTATTTTGAGTATGATGTGTAACATACTTATAGCACTCAACACACAGTGCTGGACGCCCGGAGGCCCGCGTATGATCCGACTCGCCGCGAACTGGTCACAAGCCCTCGAGAAGCTGCTCCGGAAGGTGCACGCACCCGTGGATTTCCTTAAGATTCCCCTCGAGCGCGACGCGAGGGCGCAACTCGCGCAGGCCAGAGGCTTGAAGCCAGTGCTGCTGCACGGCTGGGGACCGCCGTACCGGATCGGCATGATTGACATTCCCGGCGTGGAAGAACTGCAAGACTTGATCGACGCGAGCGGCACGCCGTACCTGAGCGTTCACCTGGACTTCCAGCCGGAAGATTTCGAGGGCCAGATCAACCCGGAAATTGCCCTGGAGCGCGTCCGCGAGAACGTTCAGCGCCTGCAGGAAATCACCAAGCTGGACATTCTGCTCGAGAACATGCCGACTTACGCCTGGTCTGAACGCCCGCGTTTCGTGACCGACCCGGAGTTCATCGCGGCGGCGCTGGACGCGTCCGGCGCGGGTTTCCTGTTGGACATCGCGCACGCCCGCGTGGCGGCGCACCACCGCGACGAGCATGAAATCGCGTACCTGAACGCCCTGCCGCTCGAGCGGGCGCTCGAGATTCACGTCTCCGGCCCGCGACTCGAGAAGGATGGCTTGCGCGACCGCCACCTGCCGATGGCCGAGGCGGATTACGCCCTGCTGGAACGCGTCCTGGAACGGTCTGCGCGCGCGTTGACGATCACGCTGGAATACGGCGGTATTCCCGACGAGGGCAAAACGCGCGACGGGCGCGAGATGCGCTTCAACCGCAACGACCCCGCCGCGCTCCTGGAGCAACTCGGGCGGTTGGACACGATCCGCAAGCGCGTCAGCGGCACGCTCCGCACCGCGCCGACGCTGCCGCAGGGCTGGCATCTGGATCGCCGCCGCCGCACCCCGCGCGATGAACTCTCGCAGGGCAGCATCCGGGCGCTCGGGTACTGAGATTTAAAAAACGCGTAGAAGATCAGGACACCGTCCAGCACGCATATTTAATTCCGTGTGCTGGACGGTGCTCTGCTGCCTCGAGCCTTTAGAATGCGGGCGTGTACGACTTCCGCCCCGCCACACGAGAGGACGCGGCCATCGCCGCGCTGCATCGCCACAGGATGTTCTCGGAGATGGGTTACGGCGACGACCAACTCCGAGCCGTGACGACCGCCTTCCTGCCCTGGGTGCGCGAGGCGATCACGCGCGGCGCGTACCTGGGTTATCTGGCGACGGTCGCGCATCAGGTCGCGGCGGGCGCGGGCATGATGATCGTGGACTGGCCGCCCAGCCCGCGCGATCCGAACCCCAGCCCGCAGCGCGGCTATGTTTTCAACGCCTTCACCGAACCCGATCACCGACGGCGCGGCCTGGCCTCGAAGCTGGTAGAGATGCTTTTGGACGAAGCCAAAATGCGCGAGATTCGCGTCGTGACCCTGCACGCCGCGCCGGGAACGCAGAAGCTCTACGAAAGCCTGGGGTTCCGGGGCAACAACGAGATGATCTGGTCGGATGAACAACCGTGACCTCGAGAAGCCACGGTTCGTAGGGGCGCGATACATCGCGCCCTGAATTATCGCTCGAGCCACCCACGCTCGAGCATCGGCGGTGCGTGCTCGAACGGGGCGTTTCTGGAGCGCAGCCTCAAGCGCGATTCATCCGCAGCAGCGCGGTCGCGCGCGTCTGCACGTGTTCCGGCGCGAGCCCCTCGGAGGTCTTGAAGGTCAAGCCGACGCGCTCCGGCGCGAGGCCGAGCAATTCCCCGAGCTTGGCCGCCATCGCGTCCCGCAACGGCCCGAGTTTCGGCCTGTCCAGCGTCACCACGACCGCCACGTTGACCAGCGCCAGACCCGCCGCCCGCACCCGCCCCAGCACGTCGAGCAAAATCACGCTCGAGTCCAGGCCGCGCCACTCGGGGTCGGTGTCCGGGTACAACTTGCCGATATCCCCGAGCGCCAGGCTCGAGAGGAGCGCGTCTGACACGGCGTGCAGCACGGCATCACCGTCGCTGTGCGCGATCGCGCCGTGCGGTGCGTCAAGAACCTCCAGGCCCGCCAGCACCAACTTTTTTCCCGGCGCGAGGCGGTGCGCGTCCTCGCCGTAACCGATGCGGAAATCGTCGTTCATCCGACAAAGCCTACCTTGGAAGCGCGTCTCAGAAAGGCCCGTAGACTGTGGGTGTGAAGCTTCGATGGGTCATCGCTTGCGCCGTGGTCGGGATCGTTGCGGCGCTCGCGTCCAACGTCCTGGCGCAGAGCGGCGGATCGTTCGGCGGTGGCGGTTTCGGCAATCAGAACCCGCCGCCCGCCAATCCGGGTGACGGCGGCAACCCGCTCGGGTGGTTGCCCTACGCGTTCTCCTTCGGTGGCAGCAACGGCATCGTGTTGATCGTGGTCGTGCTGGGCGCATTCGCGCTCGTGCGTTACCTCAGGCGCGGCAAGGCGCGCGGGCCAGGCGGCGCGGACGCGTCGGGGTCGGGTGCGCTGCGGGTGCAACTGATGCTGCTGCAAGGGGATGAAGTCAAACGCGAACTGCACCAGATCGCGTCCACCGGCGATCCAACCACGCCGCGCGGCCTGTCCAACATGGTGCGCGAGAGCATCCTGAGCCTGATGCGTCGCCCGGAGCGCTGGGTTTACGCGACCGTCGAGGACGCCAGCGGTTCGGAATCCGCCTCGAGCCAGCGCGTCGAGTCCTGGGCGACGACCGCCCGCGCCGCGTACCGGGCGGAAACCATCCGCAACGATGCGCAGGCGCGCACGGTCGAGTACCAACCGACCGCGGGCGGCACGTACTGCGTCGTGACCGTGGTCGTCGCCGCCAGGGATTTTCTGATGCCGTCCGTGACGCTGCCGGTCGAATCGAACGAGGTGCGCGCCGCACTTACGGCGGCTTCCGGCGTGAGCCCTGAAAGCCTGATCGCCGCCGAGGTCGTGTGGTCGCCGGACGCGGACGGTGAGTTCCTGACCGAAGATCAGGCCCTGCGGCTCTACCCGAGTTTGTACCACCTTTAATTCAGGAAGACCGTCCAGCACGTATTATCATGATTGCGTGCTGGACGTTCTTCTCGAGCAGCATTCCCCGAGTGAAGGCGTGGGGAACGAGAAAAACCATTCCGCCAGTACACTTTCGATCGGCATCAACAGCGCGCTTCGAAGACGATCTCGAGCATCGTTCACGCTCGAGGCGCGCCGTCAACGGTCGTCGCTGCCGACCCGCAACGGAACGCGCGCCGCAGCCTGACGGTCCGTGACCATCAACTTCGAATAAATGTTCGAGATGTAGTTCTTGACGGTTTTTTCGGCCAAGCCCAGGCGCTCAGAGATCTGGCGGTTGGTGTAGTTCTCGCGGATCAACGCCAGGATGTCCTGCTCGCGCGGGGTCAGGGCGGAAACGGAACGCGAATCGGTGCCGTCGGAGCTTCTGGAATTGTTGCGAAAAGCGTCCAGCAGCAACGGCGCCAGCGTCGGCGAAATCGCTGCGCCACCGTCATACACGGTCTGAATCGCGGCGCGCAACTCCTCGATGGTGAACGAGCCGTGCACCAGGTAGCCTTTCGCGCCCGCTTTGACGGCGGACAGCAGGTTCTGACCGTTTTCCGACCAGGTCAGGATGATGATGCGCGCGTCCGGGTCGCGTTCGATCACGGATCGGGTGGCGGAAATACCGTCCAGGTCGGGCATGCGCACGTCCATCAGGATCACGTCCGGTTCGAGCGATTCGGCTCGCTCGAGCCCTTCGAGGCCCGTGGTGGCCTCACCGATGACCACAAAGCGATCATCCGTGAGGCTGACGCGCAGGCCCTGACGGACGATAAAGCTGTCGTCGACGATCAGGATACGGATCGGTTCAAACGCGGCTGGCATGTTCCTCGATCCCGTCCAGCGGCACCCGAGCTTCGACGCGCACGCCACCGCGCGGGCTGGGCTCCAGGGCAAAACGACCACCGAGCAATTCGACGCGTTCGCGCATCCCCAACACGCCGTAGCGTCCCGGCGCGCTGAGCGCCGCGAAGCCCCTGCCATCGTCATCGATCCACAAGACCATCTGGCGGTCTTGCAACCCGAGGCTGACCCAGACGTTTCTGGCGCGCGCGTGCCGGCGCACGTTCTCGAGGGCCTCGCGGATCACGCGGCTCAGTTCGTGAACCGCGCTCCCGTCGAGTTCCGGCAGGTGCTCCGGCAAAGAAATATGCGTCCGGGGGCTGCCGGGTTGTTCAGATTGGAATTGCGCCGCCACATCGCGCGCGCGTTGCGCCAGTCCGACCGGGGCGACCTGGCGCAAACCCTGCGTCAGCGCACGGGCCTCGTGCCCGAGCCGTCTGGCCGTCTGCGCGTGCCTCACCAGCTCGCTCTGAAGGGCGCGCCCGCGCTGGCTTTCCGCCAACGATTCGAGGATCATCGCCAGTCCAAACACGTCCTTGCCGAAACCATCGTGCATCTCGCGCGCGATGCGTGCGCGTTCCTCCGCGATCGCGCGGGGTTTCGCGTCCTCGAGCGTCGCATCTTCTGTTCGTACCGACCGAATCCGATCCGAAAAGCCGCCCTCGAAACGCGCGTCCGACCTCCGGGCGCGGTCATCCGACCCGATCTCGAAGAGCGCACCGACCGCGCCAGCCAGCATGCCGTCGAGCCGCACTGGACGGCAATGCAACTCCAGCGGCAGCGCGGGCTCGAGCGAGGCGACATTGAAATAGCCTTCCAGGGCGCGGTCAAAAGCCAGCGTCAGCGCGGGCCATTGGGCAAACACTTCGGACGTGGATTTGCCCACCTGCGCGGTCGTCAACCCGAGCGCCGCAAACGATGCTCCGACCAGTTCGGTGATCGCTCCGGACGCGTCCACCCGCACCGCGCTCAACCGCGCCAGCTCGAGCAAGCCCTGACCTGACGCCCGCGCATCGGTGTTCGGCGCGCTCAAAACGGGCGTTTTAGGGGCAGATTGCGGATCATCGCGCAGCAAACTCTCGGCCAGCCCGGCAAACTCCGTCAGCACGGCGCGCTCGGTGGGCGTCAACGGGCCGCGCAAGCGCGAATCGAGCACCACAAGCGCCGCTCGAGAACCACTGATCATCGTGCCCGCCAGAAAGCGCAGTTCGCTGTCCTCGAGCCACTCCGCGTTCCAGTGTGGGAGCGCCGCCAGGTTCGAGACCGAGATCAGACCCGTCCGAGGAACCAGCGCCATCAGTTCCCTCAGACCGCGCGCCCGTTCCAATTTGAGGCCGCGCACCACGATGCGCCGATCCGTCACCACGGCGGCCACCGGCGCGCGCAACGACCGCCCGAGCAACCGCAACATGCGCGTCAGATCCGCATCCCGAACCTGAGATGGCTGGCCGGTCGCGATCGAGCGCGGATCGGTTGGGTTGCGGTGCAATTCGGCGGGTCGAGGGTTCACCGTTGGTTATTCTAGCCGTCCCATTCAGATCCGTGATGCCCGAGCGGAGCAAACAAAGCGCCAGCCTTCAAGAACACCGTCCCAGACGGAATGAATACAATATCGTCTGGGACGGTGTTCTTCGGCGTATCCCGAACCTCGACCCGATCCTCAGGCCGCAGGGACGACATCGTGTTCCTGAGGTTTGATGCTTTCCACGCCGAACTGCACCAGCACCGTCGGGAAGCGCGCCGCCCACGAGCCCATGAACAGCTTGACGGCCTGATCAAAATCCACCTGAGCGTGACCGACCGGCTGACCAACCACCAGAACCAGGAACCCATCGTCCTTGACGCGGTACAAGCGACCCAGGTGCAGCAATCGGCTGCGCATCTCGTCCGCGAACGCCCGACGGATCGAGGACAGCGTCGTCAAACGCCCGACCCGGCGCAACCCCTCGAGCCCCTCGAGATCGAAATGCAGCCTGATGATCTCGCTGCCGGTGCGCCCGGCGCGCGCCACCTCGTTGCGCCAGTCCATCTCGAAGGCCTCGCCGTTGGCCAGCAGCGTCGCCGGATCGCGGTAGACTTCCGGCTCTCGAGCCTCGATGCCCGGCCCCATCGGATCGTTGGCGTCCGCGTCCGGCATCATGAAATTCCTGATCAACTCGATCTCCATGCTCGAGATCGCATCCGGCGTGATCACCTGACGGGCCGCATCCACCACGCGCGGATCGAACTGCCGCCCGGACTGACGCTCAATTTCAGCCAGCGCCTCCTCGAGCGTCCACGGACGCTTGTAGGGTCGTTCGCGGGTCAGGGCATCGAACACGTCAGCTACGGCCACGATCCGACCGGACATCGGGATTTCATCGCCGCACAACTGGTGCGGGTACCCGGTGCCGTCCCAGCGCTCGTGATGACTTTCCGCGATCGATTCCGCCAGTTTCAGGATGTCCGAATGCCCCGCCGACAGGATTCTCGCCCCGATCACCGTGTGGCTCTCCATCTGTCGGAATTCGTCCGGGGTCAACGCGGCGGGCTTGAGCAAGATGCCGTCCGGAATGCCGATCTTGCCGATGTCGTGCAAACGCGCCGCCAGACGAATCAGATCAACCTGATCGGCCCGCCAACCCAACGCCTTGGCGATGTGCGCCGAAAGCCAACCGACGCGTTCCGTGTGCGCACCCGTCTTGTCGTCGCGGTACTCGGCGGCGTTCGCCAAACGTTCCGCCACCTCGATGTGCGCGAACTCGAGTTCCTGTGTGCGAACCTTGACCAGACCTTCCGCGTCGTCGCGCGCCTTGCGTTCCGACTCGAGCCCCAACTCGACCTCGAGCACCTGACGGCGCTGTTCAGCCATGAACTCGCGGTGATCCCTGTCCAGAACGTGATGCACCTCGAAATGCTCTAAGGCCTTGAGGTAATTTCCACCCGTCTTGTACGCCTCCGCGAGCTTCAGGTGGCACTCGATCACCGATTGCTTTAAATCCGCGTGAATGGCGCGCTCGAGCGCTTCCTCGAGCGCCCTGAGCGCCGCGTGATGGTTGTCCATCTTCAAGTAGGCCGAACCGATTCCTGTCAAGGCTGACACCTGCCCCTGAAAATCCTCAATTTGCCGCGCAATCTCGAGCGATTTCCCATAGTAATTCAGAGCGTCCGTGTGACGCGCCAGACTGTCGTGAACCCGCCCGAGGCCCGCTAGCACGACGACCTGACCCTCCTGGTACGTGCTTTCTTCGGTCAGAATCAGCGCTTCCTCGAAATGCGCCAGCGCCTGTTCCGGTTCGTTCTGTTTCAAACGCAACAACGCGATCGTCTCGAGCACGTGGATTTCGTGAAATTTGCTACCGATTTCCTTGCTGAGCACCAACGCTCGTTCCGCGAAATCCAAAGCCATTCTTTTGCTGTCCATTTTTTCGTAGACGTTCGCCATGTTCATCAAGGCGTCCAGGACAGCGATTTTGTCCGCGCCATCCTTAGCGTTTGTATACGATTCTTTGAGGCATTCAATCGATTTTTCGTAATTCCCAAGATCAGCGAAAATTAATCCAAGGTTACTTAAGCTAGCAACTTTTAAAGTAAGTGTCTTTTCGCTCGTATTTTCGTTAACAGATTTATACAATAAATCAATAGCTTCTAAATATTTACCGTTTTTGTAACAAATTCCCGCCATTAAGTTATAAGTCCTACAAATTAAATTCAGATCACTTACTAGCTCAGCTAATTCAAGGCTCTTTGAGAAATTTTTTGAAGCACGTTCGAGTTCTCCAAAACGAAAATAGCAGAATCCAATTTTGTAAATAGACCAAGAAGTTAAAGGTATATCTTCTTGGATTTGCGCAAGTTCTAACGAAACGCGAAAATGGCTAAGAGCTCGCGGAAAATCGCCCAAGTTGATGATGCATTCACCGATTCGGTAATTACTCCAGGCAATACCAGATCCGTAATTTACAACAGTGGCTATCTCTCGAGCTGTCTCGGAAAGTTCAAGCGCTTTTTGCGGCTGATCCAGGATAAAGATATTTGCATCACGAATCAGATCGTCAACCTGGATTCGCTCTAAGGCAAACAAATCCATATCAGCAGCCCGAGTCAGCGTCTCGTCGGGTAAGTGGGAAGTTGTTTCGAAAACGTCACTCATGTCAGGAGTCGAGCCAGGGGACTAGACAATACCAGAATGATGTGCAATAGCTCACAGCTTTCTTACCGACGCGCTGACCACGTGTCAAAAGCACGAGGGCGATTTTTATGAATCGCCCTCGGAAGATGAACGTGTGTATATCGGGTAAAACTTAACCGCCGCCGTTGCCAGCTGCCCAACCGTAAGTTTTCATGTGTCCCCTCCCAGGGTTAAAGAATTTAATGTATGTAGTGCTTGAACTTCAGTGTGCCCAACCGCCCGCCCAGACCCGACCCGCCACCTTCGTCGTTTTGACCGATGCCCGAACGTCCTGTTTGTTCGAGGAAGAGCCCTTGGACTGATCAGCAGTTTTGGATGTGGGATTCTTTGGAACGAACACGGTCAACCTCTTTCAAAAACGTTGGCAAGAATTGAAGTGAAGAATCGATTATGGGGTGGAGCTTAACCGCCTGTTGCCCATCCGTTGTTCTTCATGTTCCCCTCCCAGGGATTCTGAAAGCTTTCTGCTTTCGTGTGATCAAGCTAACTTCGTGAAGCCCGCGATCCCGAGGACTCCCAGCCTGGGACTTACAAAATAATGACAGGGTTTTGAAAGGCAAAAACGCTAAAAATTCTGTTCTGGACAAGGTTTTCTGTACTTGGGCTGTTTTGGGACTGCTCGTATTTTTTCGACTTTTTTGAATCGAGCTACGAATTCCGCTCTTTATGTTTATTCCCTTTTGAACGCAATGCTTTATTTTTTGAAGTGACTCGTGACGCCTATTCGTAAGACTTTAGCCTCCATAAAAACCTTTGAGGCCAGTGGTCTGTCCGAGATGATCCTGTTCTGGCATGACTGCGGCGAGGCACCGTTGAGACGTGAACGGAACGCACGACAGGTTAGGCTCGAGGGCATGATTCTGCACCTGATCCGGCACGCACGGGCCGAGGAGCGCAGGGACGAAAAGCGGGATGCGCAACGCATCCTGACGCCAAAAGGGCACGCGCAAGTCGGGCGTCTGGCGCGAGCGCTCGCGCGCCTGGACGTGCATTACGGCGCGATCATCTCGAGCCCGTTGGTCAGGGCCATGCAGACGGCGCAAGGTCTACGTGGGCTGGCGGACGCCCTCGAGCAGAGCGAATTGCTGGCGGTCAGTCCGGGCGAGGCGCTGCTGGATGCGTTGCGATCTCGGGCGGAAGCGGGTGCAACATCGCTCGGGCTGGTCGGGCACGAGCCGTTCCTGAGCGAACTGGTTTCGCTGTTGTTACTGGGCACGACCCGTCACGCGAAGCGTTTCGAGTTTCGCAAGGCGGCGCTGTACGGGCTGGAATTCGGGAAGGAAAGCCAGTTGAAATTCGTGCTGCCATCCCACATCGTGCAAAGCCTCGGGAAGAATTGAACACTGTCCAGCACGCAATTTAGAAACACCGTGCTGGACGGTGCCACGGACTCAAGCCTCGAGAATCATGTCGCGCCCGAAAGCTTTCTTGAAGACGCCGGATTGCTTTCCGGCCTCGCGCAGTTCGACTCGAGGCGCTTCGGTGGCCTGAAGGGTGATCAGCACCGTCTTTTTCCCTATTTCCACCTTCAAATCCTGGACGCGACCGGCGCGCGAACGTTCGAAGTATTCGGCCAGACGCAAACAGGCCGACAGGCGCAGCACCAGCCGGTCGTCGCCGTCCTGAAGGAAGTCCTTGTACGCTCCGAGTTTCGGTTCGCCCTTGCGGTGGTACTGCACCAAGAGCGCCAGCAAGGCCTGCTCTCTGGGGGTCAGGCCCGGAATGGCGGCGCTGGTCACCAGGTACGCACCGTGCTTGTGGTGGTCGTAGTAGTTGACCGCCATGCCGATGTCGTGCAGCTGCGCCGCATCGTCCAGCAGACGGGCTTCGGCTTGGCCGTAACGGTGCAACGGCTCGAGTTCGTCGAACAGGCGTCTGGACAAGAAGCGCACGCGTTCGGTGTGGGCTTCGGGTTGCGGGTAGTGCGCGAACAGGTTGCGGACACTGAAATTTCGCACGTCCGGGATCAGGTGCGGGTCGGGCACGAAATGGCGGTAGAACGCGCCCTCGCGCACGCCTTGACCGGAAATGATGATTTCATCCAGGCCAGCTTCGCGCATGACGGTGCGGTACACCAGCGCGCCCGCCAGGATCACGTCGGCCCGATCCGGGTGGATTCCGGGAAGCTGAGCGCGTTCCCTGGATTGAAGCCCCAGGAGTTTCTCGGTCAGGTTTTCCAGGGACTTTCGGCGCAACGCGAACCCGTGCAGCACGTCTAGAGGGTAACCGTGCTCCTTCTGGATATTGCGCGCCAGGTTGCGGATCGTGCCACCCATGGCCACCAACGGCGCGGGTTCGGATTTCATGCGTTCTAAGGTGGTGCGCATCTCGCGCCGCACGAACTTCTCGAGGTTGGTCACTTCGGTTTCATCTGGCGGATCGGATTTGAAGAACATCTCGGTCAGCCGCACGCCGCCGAGCGGGAACGCCTGCCCGGAGACCCAACGCCTGTCCTCGAGACGGCTCAGTTGCGCGCTGCCGCCGCCCAAGTCCATCACCCAGGCACTCGGGTAATCGAAGCTGTTGGCGACCGCCAACGCGCCGTATTGGGCTTCTCGCTCGCCGGACAGGACGTGAAACTCGAGCGGCAAGTTTTTTAAACGCGACAAGAAATCCGACTGGTTGGCCGCCTCGCGCACCGCGCTGGTGGCGATCACCTCGAGCTTGCCGAGGTTGGTGGCGTGCGCGTAATCGGCGTACATCCGCAGGGCTTCGAGGGCGCGCTCGATCGCGGATTTCTCGAGTTGCCCCTTCTGAGCGAAACCCTGGCCGAGCCTGACGGGTTCGCGCACCTCGTCGGTCAGGCGGAACCACGCGCCCGTCTCGTAGTGGTACACGACCAACCTGGCCGTGCCGGAGCCCAGATCCACGATGCCGATGCGTTCCACGGCCCGCATCCTACGGTCTGGCAACCTTCCGGGGCGCGAAGCGAATCGCAGAACACCCGCGATTTCAGGAATACCGTCCAGTACGGTGTTCCTGATTCACGTCCTGGACGGTACTCAGGGCATTGGAGGCTCGAGAGACGCTGCACACATCGCACGCCTGACACATCAGCAGACACAACCCTGACAGAATGCTGCTCATGCCGTCCAGCGTTCCGAAAACCGCGAAAAATGCGCCAAAAACTGGCTCGAGCCGCACACAGAAGGCCAAAAAGACCCTGCAATTCTCGCGCGAACGCTCGTGGTTGACCTTCAACCATCGCGTGCTGCTGCAAGCCACCCGACCGGATTTCCCGATCTTAGAGCGCGTGCGTTTCCTGGCGATCTTCGCCAACAACCTGGACGAATTTTTTACGGCCCGCGTCCACCCGATGCAGCAGCAGGTTCACGACGGATCTCAATCGCTCAAACCCGAGTACGTGAGGCTCCTCAAAGATGCCAGACAAGCCGTCAATCAGGCGTCCAGCATCCTGAAATCCATGCAGCCCGAACTGGAAGGCGCGGGCGTTCACATCCTCGAACCCGATCGGCTCGAGCCGGACGAACAGGCGTACTTCGGGGCGTACCTGGCCGAACAGGTCGCACCGATGACCGACCTGATGCCCGCCGACGCGCTGGCCTTCCTCGATTCCAGGGCGCTCTACATGGCGGGTGGAGGCGAACGGCTGGAACACCTGTTCCGCGTGCCGGACGGCATCCCGCGCTTTCTGGAAGTGCCGGGACGCAGGCGCAGCTTCGTGCGCCTGGAGGCGTTGATCGCGTCGCGCGCCGATCTGTTCGTGCCCGAAGACGTGCCCGTCTACGCCCTGCGCGTCACGCGCCGCGCCAACATCGAGATCAAGGGCAGCATGGACTGGGAAGACCTGGCGCACGCGCTCGAATCCCGGCTGGATGGCCCACCTGCGCGCCTCGAGGTCGAAGCGGGCTTCCCGTGGCTGAAAGCCGTCGGTGCGGTGCTGGGCTTGTGGAACGAAGAAATTTTCGAGGTCGAATCGCCGCTCGATCACCGCTTCCTGGAGCAGATCGCTGACCTGCCGGAAGCCGCGCTGCACTTCCCGGAGCACGTTCAGCGCAAACGCAAGCTCTTTCACAAGAGCCCACTCAATTTTCTCGAGAAACAAGACTTGGTGCTTTATCACCCATCCGACGATTACGGCACGGTCGTGAGCTTCGTGCAGGGCGTGGCGCGCGACCCGCAAGTGGATCGGCTGCGGGCCACGCTGTACCGCTTGGGCCGCAAAAACCCGATCGCTGAAGGCTTACTGGAAGCCGCGCGCAACGGCAAGGACGTGGCGGTTTTTTTAGAAGGCCGGGCGCGCTTCGACGAGCTGGCCAATCTGTACTGGCAACTGCGCTTCAAGGAAGGCGGCGTGCGCGTCCTGCCCTACCCGTCAGATTTGAAAGTCCACGCCAAAGCGCTCTACATCCGGCGCGGCGGCAAGGGCTTCGTTCACCTGGGAACTGGCAATTACAACCCGGCGACCGGCAAGTTGTACACCGACCTGTCCGTCCTGACGGCGCACGAAGGGCTGGCGCGGGACGCCAACACCTTCTTCAAGGCTTTAGAGGAAGGCAAGTACCCGCAACTGGAATTGATGAAGGTCGGCCCGCAGGCGCGCGAGGCCATGCTGGAACGGATCGCGGCGGAATCCTACGCGGGCGGTCACATCATCTTGAAGCTCAACCACCTGACCGACCCGAAAGTGCTGGATGCGCTGGAGCGCGCCGCCGAATCCGGCGCGAAGGTCGAGTTGATCATCCGTTCGACCCTGACGCGCATCCACCCGGCCTTCAAGGTCAGAAGCCTGATCGGACGGTTCCTCGAGCACTCGCGCATCGCGGCCTTCCGGGCGGGTGGGCGCTGGGAAATCTGGGCGGGCAGCGCGGATTGGATGCCGCGCAACTTCGAGCGCCGTCTGGAACTGGTGTTTCCGGTGCTGCGCAAGAAAACCAGATCCAAGGTGCTGCGGCTGCTCAGGACGCAACTGGCGGACGACCGCAACGCCTTCGTGCTGAACACCGACGGTACGGAAGATGCGCTCTGGGGCGGCGTGAAGGATTCGCAGCTCGAGCGGTTGTAGATCGGTCTTACAACTGAATCTTTTCATTCACCTTTTCGATGCACGAAAGCACCGTCAGAAACGTGTTTTTTGGCTGTTTTTCCAGGGCAAACCGAGCCTCAGGCATACTGGGTTGAAGCACCGACCGCTATTGGCTCGAACCACGATTCGCTCGAGGAGGCCGGATGAAACACCTGAGACTCGCGTGGCTACCGATGTTGTTGATCGGGTTGTCATCGTGTTTTTGCACCACCATTCCCGCCTTTCCCGCCGACGCGTTCGAACCGAACGATTCGAGCGCTCAGGCCAGCCTGATCACGGACGCGCTCGAGGCCACCATGAACGAGGGCGAAACGCCCGACGTGTTCGCCTTCGACGCCACTGCGGGCCAGCGCGTCGGGCTGGCGTTGACGCAACTCGGCGGATCGTTCCTGGTGCTGACCGCAGAAATTCGCGCACCCGACGGGACGCTGGTGGGCAACGTCACCAGGTTGGGGGACTACGGCAGCGGGGCGCGAGCCGAAACCCCGCTCGAGTTCATCGCGCCCACCAGCGGTCGTTACGTGCTGACGCTGACGGGGCGGTACAACGGGCCGCCGGATTCGTTCTGCTCGGTGGGTCGGTTGCGTTACCGCCTGCAACTTCAGCACCCGAGTGCGCCCAGTACGCCGGTCACGGCGCTTCCCGCCGATCTGGTCGGCGTCTGGAAACGCACCGGCACCGCCGATGAGATCAGCTACAGGCTGGGCGCGGACGGAAGCTTCGTCGAGCAATCCAAGCCGATCGGTTGCGGCGCGTCTTTCGTGGTGCGATCCGAATTCCGGGGCACCGTGGCGCTCGATGCTTCGAGCCTCAAGTTTTCCAGAACCATCGGTTGGCTCGAGGAAACCTATTGCCCCAACGCGACCAAGCGTCTGGTACCAATTGACCTCAGCGTTTCCGATCTGGCATGGAGCCTCAACCCGGCAAAAACGATCCTGACGTTAGATTCGGCGAATTTCGAACGCCAGCCTTAGATCTCTTGCGGAAGTCTGGCCTGATTCTCGAGCATCCGGGCTTCACGCTCAATCAGGATTGACCTTGAATTCTGTAAGAAGCCGCTCGAGATCGAGCTTTGAGGGCGTGCCTCGGCCCTCATGTTCACAAGAACACCGTCCAGGACGCATATCAAGAATTGTGTGCTGGACGGTGTTGATAAGACTGCGTTCAGTCGTCGGTGGTCACGTCGCGCGGCGCGAGGCGCAGGATTTCACCCAGCACGAAGACCGCCAGGAAACCCATCATCACGGCGATCACTGGAACCAACACGTCCGGGTCGTTGAACGCGCCATCCGGCCACGGCAGCCGACCGTGGCGTACCAGATCCGCCGCACCCGCGATGCTCGCGGCGCTCAGGCCGACGCCCGAAAGTACCGTCGCCAGGCTCGGCTTAACTCGAGGAGTGTGTTCGTATTCGCCTGTACTCATGGCAGGCATTCAACACGAATCACTCTTACCAAAACTTGACAGTTCAAAAGGAAGCCTCAGAAACTCGAGTACGGTTCCTCAAGCGATTCCATAATCGCAAAGAACACCGTTCAGGACGGTGTTCTCGAGCAAGACAGCGCGGAGTTCAACTCAGGGCGCGACCCGCACCGTACCGGTGATCCACGTACTCCTGCACCATCGCCATGAATTCCTGGGCGATGGTCGGGCCCTTGAGGGTCGTGACCAGAGCGCCGTCGCGGTAGACGGGCGCTCGGGGTTCCTCGCCGGTGCCGGGCAGGGAAATCCCGATGTTGGCGTGCTTGGATTCTCCGGGACCGTTGACGACGCAACCCATCACCGCGACCGTCATGTTCTCGACGCCGGGGTGGGTTTGCTTCCAGCCGACCATGTTGGCGTCCAGGCTTCGCTGGATGTCCTGCGCCAGTTCCTGAAACAAGGAACTGGTCGTGCGCCCGCAACCGGGGCAGGCCGTGACCTGCGGGCTGAAAGACCGCGCGCCGATGGCCTGCAAGATCTGCCTCGAGACTTCTACCTCGAGCTTTCTGGACGCGCCCGGTTCCGGCGTCAAGGACACGCGGATGGTGTCACCGATGCCCTCGGACAGAAGCGGCGAGAGCGCTACGCTGGATGCAGCGATGCCTTTGGTGCCCATGCCCGCTTCGGTTAAACCCAGGTGCAGCGCGTAATCGCAGGCGGCGGCCAGCCGTCGGTAGACGTTCCAGAGCATCGGCGCGTTGGAAATCTTGGTCGAAATGATGATCTTGTCGCGCCCCAGACCGTACTCCTCGGCCATGCGGGCGCTGTCCAGGGCGCTTTCCAGCATCGCCTCGATCATGATCTCGTCGCTGGAAAGGGGGTCAGATCGGCGCGTATTTTCGTCCATCATGCGGATGACTTTCCCCTGATCCAGGCTGCCCCAGTTCACCCCGATCCGCACGGGACGGTCGAACTCCTTGGCGACCTCGATCATGGTTCTGAAATTCTCGTCGTGTTTCGCGCCCACGCCGACATTGCCGGGGTTGATGCGGTACTTGGCCAGGGCTCGAGCCGCGTCCGGGAACTCGCGCAGCAAAATGTGGCCGTTGTAGTGAAAATCTCCGACCAGCGGCACCGGATACCCGGCTTCTTCGACGCGCGCCTTGATCTCCGGCACGGCGGCGGCGGCGGCGGCGTTGTTGACCGTGATCCGCACCAGTTCGCTGCCCGCGTGCGCCAGTTCGATCACCTGGCTGGCCGTGGATTTCGCGTCGGCGGTGTCGGTGTTGGTCATGGATTGCACCACGATCGGGTGATCGCCACCGACCCAGACGCCTCCGACGTTGACGGGTACGGATTTTCTGCGTTTGACAGGGAGCATGCGCACATCGTACCGCCGGGGCGCGGGGGCGGTGTATCCCGAGGTGACAGTCGCGCCGTAAAGCCCGATACACGCGAGGTATTCATGCGAGACCACCGTCCCAGACAGTGTTTTCTCGAGGCCACAAAGACCGTCCAGGACGCACCCTCTCGATGGCGCACCTCGAGATTGGAGTCAGGGACGAGGTTATCAGCCGTCTTTCACACATGGAAAGTAATGTGATCCCGTCGCTCTCAAGTCACAAGGGGGAACACATGAAGAAGCTCATCCCGATATTGATCGCCTCGAGCCTGGCCTTGACCGCCTGCCCAGCACCCGCCGTTCCGCCGCCGCCCGCTCAGGTGCGTTTCGTCCACGCCTCAACGGACGCGGGGACGGTGGATTTGTACCTGAACAAGACGAACAAGCTCACGACCGCGCCGCTCGCGGTCAAGTCGGTGCTTCCGGCCACGGGTTACATCTCGCAGACCGCCGGAACGCCCAAGCTCGACGTGTGCGCCTCCGGTTCCGTGCTGTGCCCGATCAAAGACAAGGACATCGCGCTGGTGTCCGATAAGAACCAGACGGTCTTCGTGGTCGGCAGCGCGGCTGGAACGGCGGCCACCGCCCTCGACGCGACCGTCATCCAGGACGACAACAGCGCCCCGAGCGCCCAGACGAACTTCCGCCTGCGGATCGTCAACGCCAGCGTCGGCAACGATTCCCTGAACGTCTACATCACCGCCCCGACCGACCCCTTGAACAGCGTGCTGCCCGCGCAGGTCAGCTACAAGAGCGCATCGGTCTACCTTGAGAAAACCGTGGCCAGCTACCGCATTCGCGTCACGACCGCCAACTCGACCACCCCGATCATCGACACGAACACCTCGCTGGCCTTCGCGGGCGGCAAGGTCTACACCTTCGTGCTGGTCGGCCCGACCGCCGACGGCGTGCTGCTGACCGACAACTAAAGACTGTCCCAGACGCACATGTTGCATCCCCGAGAACACCGTCCTGGACGGTGTTCTTTTTTTATGCTCGAGCGGTCAGCCGTCAGGGCGCGACCGCCGTAAGAAGTGCGTAAGCCCCGGTGGTTCACCATGCACCGTGACGCTTTGAAGTCTCAAAGCAATCCTTTCAGAAAGCATCCCTTCCCTCAACGACCGATGCCAAGCCCGCTCGAGCCAAGACGATCCATCCGTTCGCGCCTGACCGCACTGGGCGTCCTGATCGCGTGGCTGATCTCTGGGTTCGGCTTCGCAGCCACGAGCACCATTCCAGGATCGCCGATCAGCATCACGCTCTACGACACGACCGGCGGACGGCATCAGGTCGCGTACAACGGCGTTAACCAGGTTTACGGCGGCACCACACCGGACAGCGGCATCGCCATCAACGTCGGCGGCGTGCGCTACGGTTTCACCGGAGCCGCCACCAGCGGCATCGTCGGCACCCTCAACCTGGGCATCACGTCTCAATCGGCCCTGCTGGGCAGCGGCACGGGCTCGAGTCCGTGGCAGGTCGTCACGAATTTCACGGCGGGCACGACCGTAATCACCCAGACCGTGTCCTACGTCAACGGTCAGAATTTCTTGTTGTTCAACTGGGATGTCTCCAGCCCGATCAACCAGACGGGCGTGAATTTCTTTCACGGCGTGGACACGTTCACCTTCAACAACGACAACAGCTTGTCGGCGTATTCGCCCACCTGCAACAGCGTTCACTCGTACAACACGGTCGGCAGCGTCAGTCTGTACCAGGAGTTCGTGGCCTTGACCCCGCAGAGCGCGTACCAGGGTTCGACCTACAACACCATCTGGAGCGCCATGAAGTCCGGCACGCTCAACAACACCACCAACAACACCGTGATCGACAACGGTATCGCCTTGCAGTGGGATTTTGACCTGGCGGCCAACACCACCAAAACCATTCAGCAAAAATGGGCCTTCGGCGCGGCTCCGTGCAGCACGACCACCCTGGCGAGCCTGACGGGTCAGGTCTACGGCGACGCGAACCACAACTCGGCGCTCGATGGTGCGGAAACGGGCACGGGCACGACCGGGCTGTACGCCAAGATCGTCCCGAACGGCTCGAGCACGGCGCTCGTGGCGACCCCGGTGACTACCGCGACGGGCGCGTACCAGTTTGCTGCCGTGCCGCCGGGCCTGTTCACGGTGATCGTCGACAACAACGCCACCCTGAGCGACATCGCGCCGTACAGACCGCCGACCTACGTCGGGACGGAGGCGCCGACGCAGACGCGCCAGGTCGCGGTCAGCACGGGCAACGTCATCGGCATCAATTTCGGGTTGTACAACGGGTCTGTGATCAACGGCATCGTGTTCCGCGACAACGCGCAGGGTTCCGGCGCGGCCAACGACGGCCTTCAGAACGGGCTCGAGAGTCCGCTGGCTGGCGCGACCGTCAGCCTCGCGGACGCCACGCCGACCACGGTCGCGTCCACCGTCACGGACACGTCCGGCGCGTTTCAGCTCTGGGCGCCTGCGGGCAGCCCCTCGAGCCTGTTCGTGCGGGTCGCCAGAAGTGGGTTCTTTTCGACGGGCAACAACCTCTCGAACGCATCGGTGGTTCTGGCCACCAGCGCGTCCGACGCCAACGCGGCTCGGCGCGCGTGGACTTTCGCGGGCGGTCAGACGCTGTCGGGATACAACTTCGGTCTGGTGCCGCAGAGCGCCTTCGCGCCCAACCAGACCGAAAGCGGCCTCAGCCCCGGAACCGTGACCTTCACGCACGCCTTCCGCCCCGGCACGCTCGGCGTGGCCGCCGTAGGCTTCACGCTGCCCGCCGGGTACAGCGCGCGCGCCTACCAGGACACGAACTGCGACGGCGCGATCCAGCCCAGCGAACGCAACGCCGTGACCAGCATCTCCGTCACGGCGGCCTGGGGCTACGAGGCCGACGGTCAATTAAAATCCTGCGCTCTGGAAGTCGTCGTGACCATCCCGAGCGGTCGCGCCGCCGACGGCAGCGCGACCGTCGTACCCAGCCTGACCCTGACCTGGACGGGCTCGAGCGTGACCGATGCGAACGGCCTGACCGACACGATCAACCTGACACCGGGCGGTCAGTTGAACCTCACGAAGCAGGTGCGCAACGTGACCGCTTCCGGGGCGTTCTCCTCGAGCAGCACGGGCAAGCCCTTGGACGTGCTCGAATACTGCATCGCCTTCAACGCACTCGGCGGCGCGGTCACCAGCCTGGTCGTGCGCGACAGCGTGCCGTTCTTCACCGACTTCGTGCCCGGCACGATCACCCTGACGCTGGGCGCGACCACGACGCCCGTGACGGACACGGCGGGTTTCGACGCGACCAACCGCGCGGTCGTGGTCAACGTCGGTTCGCTGGCGGCGGGCGGTTCAGGGCAGGTCTGTTACCGCGTGCAGATTCGCTAAAGACCGTCCCGAACACAGCATTTTGACTCTCGAGGACACCGTGCCGGACGGTGTCCCTGAAGGTCTCGAACGGTCACGCTCGCTCGAGACGATCGGCTCGTGAACTCCAGAGGCGGGTCGTGCGTTCCAGCATCACCTCGAGTGAGCCACCCTGAAGAAATAGTCATGCGGCTGACGGGCGCAAGCGCGAGTCGGCGTTAGACTCGCGCGTCGCTCAGGAGGTCAACGTGACGCAAACGAAGCACCTCGGCAAACCGCGCAAGATCATCGATGGGCTCGAGAAAATCACCGGCACCGCGCGTTACGTCGCGGACGTGCAACTGGCCGGCATGGTTTACGCGCGCCCCGTGCTCTCGACCTACCCGCACGCCAGAATCACGGCGATTCACACCGCCGCCGCGCTCGGGATTCCCGGCGTGATCGCGGTGCTGACCGGATCTGATCTGAACCCGGACAAGGTCGCGCATTCCAGGCCCAGCATGATCCTGGCCAACCAGACGGTCGTGTTCGCCGGTCAGCCCGTCGCGGTCGTGGTGGCGCAGTCTGAGGCCATCGCGCAGGATGCCGCCAGCCTGCTCGAGATCGATTACGAAGCCCTGCCCGCTGTCACCGACCTGACGGAAGCCGTAACGGACAACCTGCTGGTCTGGCCGCACGGTGCGCCCACGGCGGGCGCGGGCCTGGCCAGCGTCCACGGCGGCGAGGACAACGCCGAATCCGGCCCGAAAGCCTCCAATATTGAGGAACAACGCGTCTTCGAGCGCGGCGACATCGGCGCGGGCTTCGATCAGGCCGCCGTCGTGATCGAGCGCACCTACACGAATTCCTGGGTTCACCAGGCCTACATGGAACCGCACGCGGTCGTGGCCGAACCCGGCGCGCGCCCCGGCGAGGTCACGGTTTACACCAGCACGCAAGGTCAGTACGTGGTGCGGAACGAAGTTTCCGGCGCGCTCGGGCTGCGAGAGCGCGATGTCAGGGTGATCCCCATGACCGTTGGCGGCGGCTTCGGCGCGAAGTACGGCATCATCGACGCGCTGGTGGTGGCGGTCGCGCTCAAACTCAAAAAGCCCGTCAAGATGGTGCTCTCGCGCAGTGAAGACATGCTGACCACCATGCCCGCGCCAGGAACGGTGATCGACCTCAAGATCGGTGCCACCCAGGACGGGCGCATCAGCGCGATCCAGGTCAAAGCGACCATCGAAAACGGGGTTTTCAAGTTCGGGCACGCCGGGATCATCGCCACGGTCATCGGCGGGATGTACAAGTGCGACAACGTGCACATAGAAACGCTCGAGGTCGTGACCCACAAGGCGCCGACCGGTGCGTACCGCGCTCCGGGCGTGCCTCAAGCCCTGTTCGCGCTGGAATCCAGCATCGACGAGCTGGCCCGAGCCCTCGGGCGCGACGTGCTCGAGTTCCGCGATCTGAACGCGGTCGAAGAGGGCGACCTGAACGGCGCGGGCCGCCCCTGGCCGAAGATCGGCTTGAAAGCCTGCCTGGAGCGGGTGCGCCAACACCCGATCTGGCAGAACCGAAACGCCAACGCTCAGGCGGACGCGCTCGAGGGTGCGGACTCAGGCGCGCTCGAGGGCGTCGGGCTGGCCATCGGCGGCTGGCCGGGCGCGTTCGCCCCGGCTGGAGCCATCTGCCGCGTGGACACGGACGGCACGGTGCGCTTGCACGTCGGCAGCGTGGACATTTCAGGCGTGCACAGTTCCATGGTGCTGATCGCCGCCGAAACCCTGGGCGTTCACCCGGACAACGTTGAAATCGTGCAGGGCACGACCGACAGCGGCCCGTTCGCGCCTTCATCCGGCGGATCGCAGGTCACGATCAGCCTGTCCGGTGCCGTGCAGGACGCGAGCTTGCAGGTCAAAGACCAGTTGCTGGAACTGGCCAGCAAGCACTTTGAAGCCCACAAGGACGACCTCGAGATCGAGGACGGTCAGGCTCGCGTCAAGGGCGTGCCGGAGAAATCCATCGGTATCGGTCAACTCGCGCGGCTCGGGCAGCGCACGCCGGGCGGCCCCGGCCCGGTCGTGGCCGAAGGGCGCGCCGCCATCAAATCCGGCGCGCCGGGCTTCACGGCGCAACTCGTGCGCGTGCGGGTCGATCCAGACACGGCCCGCGTCACACCGCTCGAGTTCGTGACCATCCAGGACGTGGGATTCGCCCTCAACCCGCTGCTGGTCGAAGGTCAGATGCACGGCGGCGGCGCGCAAGGCCTGAGCATGGGCCTCTACGAAGGCATGCATTTCTCGGACGGCAACCTGATCAGCTCCAACTTCCTGGATTACGCCTTCCCCCGCGCCCAGGACGTGCCACCGATCGAAGCGATCCTGGTGCAGGAAGCCTCCCAGAGCGGCCCGTTCGGGGCGCGAATCGTCGGCGAACCACCGATCACGGCGGGCGCGGCGGCCATCGCCAACGCCATCCGCGATGCCACGGGCGCGCGCGTCACCGAGTTGCCCGTCAAACCCGAAACGCTCTGGAAGCTGATGCAAACAAAAGATTGAACGACACCGTACCAGACGCGGTTCAACTCAGGAAGATCGTCCAGTACGGTGTTTTTCGAGTTTTTCTCGAGATCAAAACCCCTCCTCGAGCCCTTCAGCGCTCGTATTCAGCACTTCACACCCAAACCTGCACAATGTGATACTCTGCGGTTCGATTTCGGATCAACGTTCTGAACCGAATCCCCCAGGGACTCTGGGAGAGTCGCGGATGGCGTTGGCAGAACAAACGAAATCGGATCAGGAGTAGAAATGCCAGAAGGTACAGTGAAGTGGTTCAACGGTGAAAAGGGCTTCGGCTTCATCTCGCACGAGGGCAACCCAGACGTGTTCGTGCACTTCAGCGCGATCAAGGGCACGGGTTACCGCAACCTCGAAGAAGGCCAGCGCGTGTCGTTCGACATCGAGCCCGGCAAGAACGGCAAGGGCCCGCAGGCCGCCAACGTCCAGCCTCTCTAAACGCTGAAACCAACAGCAAGCGCCGCTCGAGTCACCTCGAGTGGCGCTCTTTTTTGGTTACTACACGAGAACACCGTCCAGGACGCAAGATCGAGAATGCGTGCAGGACGGTGTTATCGAGAGGAAAGGTTTCGTAGGGTGCGTCTGACCCGCTGAACTCACGCGGCACGGATCTATCGTGAAACTGAAATAGCGCTATTCGGCACGTACGTCTGAACCCACGTCTACAACGGCGTTCTTGGGCGAATATCACGACAACTCGAGCTTCAGACCATCCCTCGCTCGAGCGTGACTCTCGGGCTCGAGATGACCAGAAACACTGTCCAGCACGCGATCATCAAAATGCGTGCTGGACGGTCTTCATCGAGTCAGCAAGGCGCGAGTCGCGGTCGTAATATCCAGGCTCGAGCCAGCACCGGCCAGGCTGGAACCGACCAGCACCGCGTCGAACAGACCTTCCAGCGAGATCAACTCCGCACGGTTTGAATACCCTGAGAGCGCGATCAGCACGCCCTCGAAATCGTCCTGCCGGGCCAGCATCCCGATGCGCGGCGCGGTTCCGGTGTTGATTTCCAGGCTGACCAGATCGCGGTTGTTGACGCCCAGAATGCGGGAGCCCGCCAGGAGCGCGATCTCAAGTTCGTCCTCGGTGTGGACTTCGACCAGCGCGTCCAGCCCGCAGGCGTGCGCCAGCCGCAGGTAATCTCGCGTCAGCTTCCCCAGGACGTTGACGAGCAGCAGCACGGCGCTCGCACCCGCCGCCCGAGCCTCGAGAATCTGCGCAGGGTGAACCACGAAATCCTTGCGCAGCGTCGGCAGGGATTGACCGGAGGAAATCGCTAGCAAATCGTCCAGGGAACCCAGGAAGTGTCGCGGTTCGGTCAGCACGGACAGCGCGCTCGCGCCGCCGTCAGCGTAGGCCCGAGCCGTCTCAAGCGCGTCCAGACTGGGCTGGATGGCTCCGCGCGGGCTGGAGCGTTTCAGTTCCGCGATCAGCTTGACCCGACCATCCCCGCGCAGGGCGGCCTCGAAACGACCACCGGAAAAATCTGGCGCGTCGGGCGGTGTCTCGAGGCTGGCATCGGCGTAATCCGACGCGCGTTCCCGGCAAATCTGGCCGAGCGTGCCGGTGAGTTTTTGAACGTCGGGAAGGGAAACCATCGCGGGCATCATAGCTCGAGCGGGATTTCGGGTCGCAGGTGACACCTCCCCTCTTTCATGGCGGAGGCGAAAACGAGAACACCGTCCGGCACGCATATCCCGAAACGCGTGCTGGACGGTGTTCTTAAAAGATCAATTGCTGGCTTTGACGTGCTGGACGGCCTGAAAACCAGCCTTGAAACGAGTGTACGCGATCTCGAGGGCGGCATCGGGTGCGATCTGGACGGGTTCGCTGGCGGGCGCGGTCGCGGTGATCGCTTCACTGACGCTGGAGAACCCGCCAGCGCCGACCATGCCCAGAATCGCGGCACCGCGAGCCGGGCCTTCCTCGAGTGCTGGTTTTTCAAAGCGCACGCCGAGGGCATTGCCGACGATGGACAGCCACAGAGCTGACCTCGAGCCGCCACCGATGGCGAGCGCCTTGTCCAGTGGCGCGAGCGGGCGCATCACGTCCAGCGTGTCGCGCAGGCTGAACGCCACGCCTTCCAGGATGGCTCGCGTCATGTGGCCGCGCGAGTGCGCCAGCGACAGGCCCAACCACGCACCGCGCAGCGCGGGATCGAGCCACGGGCTGCGCTCGCCCGCCAGGTACGGCATGAACGATACGCCTTCGGAACCGCTCGGGACGGCCTGAGCCTCGCTCATCAGATCATCGAAGGCCACGCCGGGCGCGAGCGAATCGCGGAACCACTGCAAGCTGCCCGCCGCCGCCAGCGTCACGCCCAGCAGGTGATAGCCGCCGTCGGCGTGGCAGAACAGGTGGACGCGGCCTTCCGGATCGGGCGTGGCGGCTTCCAGGGGCACGAAGATCACGCCGCTCGTGCCCAGGCTGACGCTGCCCACGCCCATGCGCGCGCTCGAGAGCCCCAGGCCGATGGCCGCGCCCGCGTTGTCGCCCGCGCCCGCGATCACCGGCAGGCCGTCCGGCAAGCCCGCGTCTTTCGCCCAATCGCTCGAGAGCGTCCCGACGATGCCGTGCGATGGGATGACGCTCGGAAAGACGCTTTTCTGGAGCTTCAACGCGCCCAGCACGTCATCGTCCCAGTCGCAGCTTTTGAGGTTGAGCGCGCCCGTGCCGCTCGCATCGGACGGTTCGGTGGCCATCTGGCCCGTCATGGCGTAGCCCAGGTAATCCTTCGGCAGCAGCACGTGGCGCACGCGCGCGAAATGCTCGGGTTCGGCGGCGCGCAACCACACCAGCTTCGGCAACTGGAAGCCCGTCACGGCGGGGTTGCCCGTGCGCTGAATCAAGTCTGACCTGGGAATCGCTCGCTCAATTTCCTGGCACGCGCCCGCCGTGCGCTGGTCGTTCCATAGGGGTGCTGGCCGGATCACGCTGCCGCTCGCGTCCAGGAAGACCGCACCGTGCATCTGCCCGGACAAACCGATGGACGCGACCTCGAAGCCCTTCGCGCTCAGATCAGCCGCCAGCGTTTTCAGCACGCTCCTCGCCGCATCGACCCAATCGTTGGGGTGCTGTTCCGTCCAGCCGGGTTGCGGCGTCAAGAGGGGGTAACTGGCGCTCGCCTCGGCCACGCCGCGCCCGTCGGGGGTGAGGGCGATGGCCTTGAGGCCGCTCGTGCCGAGATCGATGCCGATGGTGACCGGGTTTGCCATGCCGCGCATGATGACACGTCAATCTGAAAGTCGATCGGGCGGCTCGCGGTCGGAAGCGGAGGGACATGATCGAACTGAACGATTTTTCTCGAGCGTTCACGCACGATGCGCTCGACATCCGGGGTCGTCAGGTCGTGGACTGCGACGGTCACGAGATCGGTCGCGTGAACACGATGTTCGTCGACGAATTCCAGCGAAAAGTGCGCTTCATCGGTTTGGAAGGCGCGGAAGGCACGGGGCGCGTTCTGATTCCTGTCGATGCCATCACACAGCTCGACGCGAACCGCATCGTGATCGAGCAAACCCGAGGGCGCGTGCTGGATTCACCCGAGTACCGTCCCGTTCCAGCCGAGGACTACTGGGTGCGCCTCTACGGTCATTACGGGTACGCACCGCACTGGGCGGCGGACAACATCTTTCCGGGCTATCCCGCCGGGTAGCGTTCCCGTCGGGACGCCTCGAGATTCATCGCCAAAGAACACCGTCCTGAACGGTGTTCTGATTCGCCCGAGAATGCTGTCTCAGACGGTGTTCTCGAGGTTACAGTCGCGGGCGCACCAGTTGGACTTCCAGATGATCGACCACCGCCATCAGCGCGCGCTGCGCCAGATCGTCCGGCGCGTCCCGGTTGAGCAACGCGACCCCGCAAACGCGATGACCAGCCACGTCCGAGAAGTGAAACGCGGACGCCGAGAAACCCGGACCGCCGCCGTTGTGCCCCGCCATCTCTTTGAATCGGGAGGCTGGGTCGATCATCAATCCCAGTCCGTAGCGCGCCTGGTTGAACAGCGCGTGGTTTCCCGGCACTCGCACGCCCTCGCGCATCCTGCCGATCAAATCGCTCCTGAAGACCGATTCGATCAGCCATGCGAGTTCCGGTGCGCTCGAGGCCATCAGGCCGTGCGCGACCCAGCCGGGATGGTAGCGGCTCACGATGTTCTCTGGCGTGCCGGACAGCGCCGAACTCCAGCCCGGCGTCAGCGCTGCGGCATCCTCGAGCGACCGCGCCACGAAGCTCCGCGTCAAGTTCAACGGCGCGAACACGCGCTCGTTGAGCACCGCGTCGAAGGTGCGGCCCTCGAGCCGCTCGAGCAGCCGTTTCAGCAGCGCATACCCGACGTTCGAGTACGCCCAACCCTCGCCCGGCGCGAACAGCGCGCCCTGTCGCGCCGCGAACCCGAGGAATGCGTCTTCCGTCCACGGTCGCGTCGGATCGCGCTCGAGGGCGCTCTGATACATTCGGGTCGCGCCGTAGTCGGGCAGGCCGCTGGTGTGATTCAGAACCTGCCTGACGGTGATATTTTCGGGAATCTCGAGTTCCGGCAGGTGCCTGACCAGGCGATCCTCGAGACTCAAGCGCCCTTCTCGCTCGAGTTGCACGATCAGCGCCGCGATCACCAGCTTGGTGACGCTGTAGGCATAAAACACCGCCTCAGGCGAAATGGGACGCCGCCCATCCAGATCGCTCGAACCGACCGCGATGGTCGGGAATGCTTGTCCATCGACGATCAATGACAGGCACGCGCCCGGCGCACCGTCGCCCACGACCTCGAACGCGATGGCTTCGAGTTCAGCAAGCTCAAGCTTGTCCATGTCACCTCGAAAAGACCGTCCTGAACTGTATTTTCCAAAGCTCGAGAATACCGTCCCAGACGGCGTTCCTGAGCATTTAACCTCGAGCTTCGCCGTTCCAGTCGTCGTTCCCCAACGCACGTTTCGCCTCGAGCTTGTCCCGCTCGAGTTGCGCCTTGAGCGCGTCCAGACCGGCGAATTTCTGTTCGTCCCGCAGGTGCTTCAGGAAATCCACGCGCACTTCCAGACCGTACAGATCGCCATCGAAATCGAAGAGATGCACTTCCAGGGATTCCGTCTCGCCGCCCACCGTCGGTCTGCGCCCGACGTTGGCCATGCCGTCGTGCAGCGCGCCATCCGGCGTCATCAGCCTGACCGCGAACACGCCGCGCGGCAGAAGCTTCCCATCGCTCAGCGTGACGTTGGCCGTCGGAAAGCCGATCGTGCGCCCCCTGGCTTCACCGTGAACGACCACGCCGCGCGCCGTGTACGCCCGCCCCAAAAGCGCCCGCGCGCGCTCCACGTCGCCGGTCTCGAGCAAGCCGCGAATGCGAGAAGTCTTGACCGCATCACCGTTCAGTGAGTGCATCGGCAACGCGATCAGGTTGTCCGTCACGCGCCGCAAATCGTCCAGGCTACCCGCGCGGTCGTGACCGAACCGGAAATCGTCGCCGACCACGATCCCGACGGGTTGCAGCGTGCGCACGTCCTCCAGGAAGGCTTCGGGAGGTCGCAAAGAAAACTCGCGCGTGAACGGCACGGCGATGACCTCGTCCAGACCGAAACTTTCCAGGATCTTCAGCTTTTCCGCCAGCGTGTACAAAAACTTTGAACCCGATAACAGCACCCGCGTCGGCTGATCGAAAGTGTAGACCACGCTCGGCACGTGATGATCGTGCGCCATCTCGCGCAAGCGACCCAGCAAGACCTGATGCCCGAGGTGCAAGCCATCGAAAGAACCGATGGCGACGGCGCTCGGCGTGTGCGGACGATCCATCGGGTTCTGATAGACCAGCATTTACTTCACCGACCCCCGAGGCTCGAGCATCGCGTACAACGCGGCGACCACGGCGGGGCCGCTGGTGTGAATGGTTCCAGTTTTGACGCCCTCGAGAAACTTCTCTGGCTCGATCCACACCAACTCGATCCCCGCCTCGTCCTCGTCGCGCTCACCGTACGCGGGCCGCAAATTCGTGGCGCGAAACAAGTGAATCAACTCGTCCGTGAACCCCGGCGAGGCGTAAAACGAGGTCAGCAACGTCAGATCGCCCGCCAGCCTCGCCTCCTCCGCGAACTCGCGCGCCGCCGCCTGAATCGGCGTCTCGCCCGCGTCGATCAGCCCGGCGGGAACTTCCAGGGTGTGAACGCCCGCCGCGCGCCGAAGCTGCCGGACGCACATCATCTTGCCGTCCTGCACGGCCAGGATACCGACCGCAGGCGCGTGCTCGACGATCTCCCACTTGCCATCCTCTTTGACCAGATTGAGGATGTGTCCCTTATAAATCGTTTCGCGCGCCATGCGAGGAGTGTACCTCGAGAGGAAAGTTGATTCCCGTGTGCTGCGGGGGATTTCCGGGGTTTGAGTCTCGAGAACACCGTTCTGCACGCAAATTATGAACGCTGTCCTAGACGGTGTTCCCCAGCAATCCAGTTTCAGACCTCGAGAAATGCCCAGGTTGCGCTACCGTGAACCCATGATTCGTCAAGTTGCAATCGGAACGATTGGTGCGCTCGCCGTGCTGAGTTTAGCGTTCGCCACGCAGGACATTACGTTGAAGAAATTGTATGACCCCATCGAGGATTTTCAGGCTGAGTATCGCCTCAGTACCGCAAACAGTGGAACGTTTGTCGAACCGAAGCTCTCGAGCAGCGAGCAGAGGTCAGTCAAAAATCAGGTTGTACCAGCACTCGAGGCGTACTTGAAACGCGTAAGACGTTGGGGAGCATCAATTCAAAAACCGAATCGTGAGATTGAAGAAAGGTGTTCCTACAAACAGAGCGATATCACTGATCGGGTACTCGACGGCGTCACGATTGCCGAGGTGCATACGGGTTCTTTCACTCAACGAAACCACCAGCAGCGCCTCTACACATTCGCTTACTGTTTACCCTGGGAAGGCCCTGGGGCTTGGATAGGATCAATGATTTTTGAAACTGGGACGTTAATTGCTGTGTATGCGGAGCCAGATGAAGATGGTCTTGGAAGTCGCTTTAGCGTTACAGACATCAATCTGAACGGAATAAATGAATTTATGCTTGTTGTTCCAGAAAAGCAAAACTATGAGCTGTACAACTTGCAATTGCTCGAGCTACCTAACGCAAATGTTCGCAATCTCGGAAACATCTCGATAGGAATCTTTCCCACTGTCGCTAGCGAAATTTTCCCAAGTAAAATTTGCGCGGAGAATCTTTTAATTTCTAAACCAGTCGGGATGTTCTCGAGCAGCAAGATTTTTGTCTTGAAAGCATCTTCGCCATTGTTCTTCTCTGAACGTTACGAAGTGAATTGCGATTACTTGAAAACTGGTGTGAAAGCGCGCAAGGTTCAGAATTTGAAGCCGATTACACCCGCACTTCGGCCTTCCAGATTTACACGAATTTTCTGAACACCGTCCAATACGCAATCCCTGAAAAATAAAAAACACCGTCCAGGACGGTGTTCTCGAGACTCGAGTTTTGATTACTCGCGTGGGTAACGCAAGAACGCGGGGATGTCGTAATCGTTCGGGTCAATCTTCGTGTCGGTGCGAGGAATGGCTTGCAGCACGCTCGGGCCGATGGCGCGCACGCCCTGAACGCTGGTGATCAATCCGGGCGTCTCGTTAAAGCCCGTGGCGATCACGGTCACGCGCACTTCCTCGCCCGCTGATTCGTCGTAGGTGATACCGAACAGCAAATCGGGTTCCTCGTGTCCGGTCGCGCCGCGAATCTTTTCCACGATCTCGTAGGCGTCGTTCAGCGTCAGGTTTTCAGAGCCCGTGATGTTGATCAGGATGCGCCTCGCGCCTTCGATTGAACGCTCGAGCAAGGGCGAGTGGATCGCGCTCATGGCGGCGTCCTCGACCAGTTTGTCGCCGTGTCCCGCGCCGATGCCCATCAGCACCGCGCCAGCGTTGGTCAGCAAGTTGCGCACATCGGCGAAGTCCACGTTGATCAATCCTTCGACGTTGATCACGTCAGAAACGCCCTTAACGCCAAAGTACAGCACGCGATCCGCGATCAAAAAGGCTTCCTTGACGGGCACTTTCTTGTCCACGGTGCCCAGCAGGCGGTCGTTGTTGACCACGATCATGCCGTCCACGCGCTCGGCGAGTTTGCGGATGCCTTCTTCGGCCACGCGGATGCGTTTGGGGCCTTCGAAGCGGAAGGGTCGCGTGACGATGCCGACGGTCAGCGCGCCGACTTCTCGGGCAATCTCGGCAACGACGGGCGCGCTGCCGGTGCCGGTGCCGCCGCCCATTCCAGCGGTGATGAAAACCATGTCGGAACCTTCCAGGTATTCTTTGAGTTCCTCGCGGGTTTCCATGGCGGATTTCTCGCCGACTTCGGGGTTCGCGCCAGCGCCCAAGCCGCGCGTCAGCTGGTCGCCCATCTGGATTCGCAATTCGGCGTGCGATTTGGCCAGGACTTGCGCGTCGGTGTTGGCCGCGATGAATTCCACGCCCTCGAGCCCGGATTCGATCATGCGGTTGACCGCGTTGTTGCCTGCCCCGCCCAGACCGATGACTCGAATATTTGCTGCTTGCACGCCGGTTGCCCCCTTCATATCCAAGTCACCACTTGGTTCGGTTTGAGTGTTGAACGATCCATTGCCTGGTCGAACTGAAGCGCGTGTGCCGCGAACGGGACACCGATTGCGTGCCGGATTTCGACGGATGCTGCTTCAGCTTCGAGCCCACGCTCGAGTACAGTGCAGAGCCTACGCTCGGGGACGGTGAGCTTGCTCAGAAAAATTCCTTGAAGATCGAACGGATGCGTTCCCAGAGGCTCGGCCCAGCGGGGCGAGGTTCGCGGCTGACGCGGGTCGTATCGGCCAGCTCCAGGCTCTCGAAGCCGTTCGCGTAGGCATCGTCGCGCGATTGGCGATTGTTGACCATGACCTTCTCGGGTTCGTCGTCCAGGTTGGGTCGGTGGGTCGCGCCGCGTCCGGAACCCTGCGCGATGCCGTAACGCACCAGGCCCACGGCGGTCGCGTGGATCGGGCTCGAGACCACGTCCACCAGGCCGGAGATGGCGCGCGGTTTGCCGACGCGCACGGGCAGCTTGAAGCGTTCGCGCGCCAGTTCGACGATGCCGCGCATCAGGCTGGTGCCGCCCGTCAGCACGATGCCGCCCGCAATCAGTTCGACCGGTCCGAGGGCGGTGTCAATTTCGTGGCGCACCAGGTTGAAAATTTCCGCGATGCGCGGCTTGATGATCCGTGAGAGCTCGAACGCGCTGACGGAACTGACCACGCCGCCCTGCGTGAGTTCCAGCGTCAGTTCGGAATCGGCCATCTCCGGGACGGCGCTGCCGTACTTCTTCTTGACGCGTTCGGCCTCGTCGGTCGGAATCTTGAGGATCTGCGCCAGGTCGGTCGTGACGTGATCGCCGCCCAATGGCACGACCGCGCTGAAAGCCAGGTTGCCGCGCCTGAAGACGCCCACGTCCGTGGTGCCACCGCCGATGTCGATCACGACGGTCGTGACGTCCTCCTCGGCGGGTTCCAGCACGGCCAGGCCGGAGGCGTAGCCCTGCAAAACCAATCCGTTGACGGTCAGTCCGGCCTCGGTCGCGCAGCGGCGCAGGTTGGCCAGCGGCCCCTGCATGCCGGTGACGATGTGCACGTCCACCTCGAGCCGCACGCCGTGCATACCGACCGGATCTTTGATGCCCTCCTGACCGTCCACGACGTATTCCTGGGGCAGCACGTGGACGATCTCGAGGTTCGGGTCGAGTGGAACCGCGCGGGCGTTCTCGATGGCGCGATCCACGTCGGATCTTGAAATTTCCTGGTTGCGGCGAATGGCGGCCAGCCCGTGAGACGTGAGGGCCTTGATGTGCGATCCAGCCACGCCGACGAAGGCGTCCAGCACGCGCACGCCCGCCACGCGCTCGGCGCTGGACACGCTGTTGCGGATCGAATTGATGGTTTTTTCCAGGTTCACGACCGCGCCGCGCCGCAGACCCTCGGAAGGCACGCTGCCCTCACCGATGATGTCCAGCACGCCGTTTTCATCGACTTCGCCGATGACGGTGCAGATTTTCGTGGTGCCGATGTCGAGGCCGACCACGATCCTCGAGCCACCGCGTCCCTGGTCGTCCTGATTGCTCGAGTAATCGTTCATGGTTGCGCGCTCACCCCCCACGGGTACACGCTGACCCGCGAGCCTTGCGATATCTTGACACTTTTGCCGTATCTGAGCAAGGACTTATACGAGTCCGTCCAGATTTCTCCGCGATCGGTGAAGACCGTAAATCCTTGCGGCGAGAACTGCACCTGCCGCAGCCCATCCGATCCCAGAAGCGCCGCGACCTGTAGGCTCTCCTCCAGCCGGGGTTCGCCCCAACCGGAGATGGTCAGTTTAGGGATGCGGTTGGAGTTCGGCAAGACCACGCCATCGCGTGCGACCACGACTTTCTCGCTGTCCTGGGGCGCGTAAACCGCGAAGGCTTCCCGCTCGGTGACGCGAATTTCCACGCGACCGGGAAAGCGCTTGATCACATCGGCCTTGACGACCCAGGGGTTTTCTTGAAGACCGCGCGTACGCCAACTGTTAACCCACAACCACGGGCTGCCGGGCATGGCTCCGGCCATTTTGGCCAGCTCTTTTTGGCTGAAGTGCTTGCTGCCCGCGATGGCCACGCCCCAGACGGGCAGCCAGAACCACGAGGCCGCCGCGAGTGCGCCCAGCACGATCACCGTCACCACGAAGCGGGTCACAGGCCCTCACCCCTTCCTGTGGCGCGTGATGGTTCGCGCGCCCAGATCTCGACTTCCCGTTCTAGGGGAATACCGAGTTTTGATTCCACGAGATTCAGTAAGGTTAACACGTCGTCGCTGCTGGCTCCACCGATGTTGATGATGAAATTGCCGTGCTCCAGGGACACCATCGCGCCGCCGACTTTCGTGCCTTTGAGCCCCGCCTGATCGACCAGGCGTCCGGCGCTCTGCTGCGTGGGGTTTTTCCAGGCGCAGCCGAAGGTGCGCCAGTGCGGTTGACCCTTGCGCGCTTCATCGGCCAGGTTCATGCGCTCCTGAACGGCATCCGGGCTGGATGGCGCGAGCCTGAGTTTGACTCGAGTGACGATGCCGACGCCGTTGACGCCGTTTGGAATGCTCGAGTTGCGGTAGACGAAACCGAGTTCTTCGGGTTTATAAATTTTAGATACACCGTCCACCACGACCTCGACGGCCTCGAGCGCTTCACTCATCTCGCCGTAGCGGGTTCCGGCGTTCATGCGTACCGCGCCACCGACGGCGGCGGGCACGCCGACCAGCCCTTCCAGACCGGACAGGCCGCGCTTCTGAAGGGCGCGGATCAGCGCGGGGATCGGTTTGGCCGCGCCGACCCAGCCCGTGACGTAGACCGTGTCGCTCGAGCGCGCGGCGTCCGGCTCGAGGTCAGCCTCGGAGAAATCGCCGCCGAGTTTGACGACGCGCTCGCTCACGCCCTCGTCGGCCACGATCAGGTTCGAGCCGCCGCCGAGGACGCGATACGGAGCTTTCATCGCCTCGCGCAGTTGCGAGGCATCGTGGCAGACCCACAGTTCGGCCTCGCCGCCGACGCCGAGCGTGGTGAATTGCGCCAGTCGCACGCGGCGGGGCGCACCGCGCCCGGCGGGTGCGAGCATGCCGCTGCGGGCGGTCGAATTCGCGTCCGAGACGGTCATCCCAGGGCCTCCTTTTCGCGTTCCAGACGGTGCTTCTCGACGAGCCGCCGACCGAGTTTGGTGACATCGCCCGCGCCCATCGTGACGATCACGTCGTTTGAATCCGCCGTGCCCAAGAGGTGCGCGATCACGTCGTCCTGGCTCGAGAAATACTTGGCTGCGCCGTGACCGCGCTCGATCATTCTGGCCTCGATCAGTTTCGAGTGGACGCCCGGAATCGGCGTCTCACCGGCGCTGTAAACGTCCAGGATCATGACTTCATCGGCGGGCATCAGGATCTCGGCGTACCTCTGCCACTCGCGCGCGGTGCGCAGGTAACGGTGCGGCTGAAACACGATCCGCACGCGCCGCCCGGTGGATTGCGCGCCGCGCAGGGCCGCACCGACCTTGGTG
>CAXTKV010000022.1:0-38185 GCA_964244895.1 uncultured Deinococcales bacterium | reverse complement strand
GCGGGATTCTCGAGAAACACCGTCCAGGACGCTCTCGGTCGAGTTTCAAAAACATCGTCTGGGACGGCATGCCTCTTTCAGTTTGACGTACCCATGACCAAACGAACCGATTCAGTTTGATATATTCATCGCGTGAATGCGCTCGAGGTGCTGAAGGCTCTCTCCAACGACACGCGGTTCGAGATTCTGCGGATGCTGCACGCTCGCAACCTGTGCGTCTGCGAGCTCGAGGTGGCGCTCGGTTTGGCGCAATCGAAGATCTCGTATCACCTTTCCGTCCTGCGCGACGCGCAACTCGTCAAGGTCGCACAGGATGGGCGTTGGAGCGTCTACTCGCTCGAGCGCACGACCTTGTTTCACCTCGGCGGTGCGGTACTCGAGGCGCTCGCAAACGCGCCCGACCTTTCGCACATCCCGGACTGTCGAACGCTTGAGGGAGCATATTCGCAACAAAACAATTTGATGAAAGATCCCGCATGCGCCTGTTGATCCTCTGCACTGCCAACAGCGCGCGATCCCAGATGGGGGAAGGTTGGGCGCGCCATTTTGCGCTGCTGCACGGTCTCGATCTCGAGGTTCAGAGTGCGGGAACGAAGGCTACGCGAGTCAATCCGCGCGCAATTGAGGCGATGCGCGAGGTCGGCATCGACCTGGCGGCTCACACCAGCAAGACGCTCTATGACGTACCTGATCCGTGGAATTTTGATGTCGTGCTGACCGTCTGCGACAGCGCCGCCGAGAACTGCCCCGTCTACCCGGCGCAAACGACCCGTCTGCATTACAGTTTTCCCGACCCGGCGGGTCAACCCGACGAGTTCGACTCGTTTCGCCGCGTCCGCGACCTCGAGAAACCCGTGATCGAGGAACTGATTCTGGCCATGCGGGACGCCCGAATGCCCAACTGGAACGGGGCGTGAACCCTCGATCGTTTCCGGCGCTGACCGCCGAGTTCGTCGGAACGTTTGCGCTCGTGTTTTTCGGCCCCGGCGCGGCGGTCGTGCAGGCCCAGACGAACGCGTTGGGGCACTGGGGGGTGGCTGTCACCTTTGGGCTCGTGGTCGCGGCGATTGTGACGGCGCTGGGGCCGATCTCTGGTGCGCACATCAACCCCGTGGCGACGCTCGCACTGGTGCTGACGCGCAGGTTTCCAGCTCGGGATGCGGTTCCTTACGTGATCGTGCAGCTTGCGGGTGCGGTCGCGGCGGGCTTCGCGCTGCGCGCGATCTTCGGGCTCGAGGGCGACATCGGCGCGACCGTGCCGCGCGGCAGTCTCGAGCAAGCGTTCGGGCTCGAGGTCGTGCTGACGTTCTGGTTGATCTTGGTCGCACTCCGCTCGAGTGGGTCGGGTGCGGGTGCGCTCGTCGGCGCTGTCGTGGGACTCGAGGCGATGATGGGCGGCCCGATCACGGGCGCGAGCATGAATCCCGCGCGCAGTTTCGGCCCCGCGCTGGCGAGCGGCGTGTGGACGGCGCACTGGATTTACTGGCTCGCGCCCGTGGTGGGTGCGTTGATCGCGGTCGGTGTCAACGGGCTGTTCGAGCCTAAAACCTTGGGCAGGCTCGAGACGAGCGAAGCTTGATGGTTCGGGGATTTTTATTGACGCGCTTCAGACGATGTTGTCACCAGGATAAACTTCATATTGACAAGCTTCGATATGTTCGTGTAACCTGCACCCATGCCCGCCACCCCTCAACTCGTCCGGCTCGAGCCGAGCATGGAGCACGATTCCGATGAGCACCTGGCGCTCGGGCTGGAAGGCGCGGCCTGGGTTTTCAAGGCGCTCTCCGACCCCGCGCGCCTGAGCATTCTCTCGCACCTGGCGAGCGGTCAGATGGGCTGCTGCGGCGATGGCGTCTGCGCCTGCGATCTCGAGGAGATCACGGGTCTTTCACAACCCACGGTCAGTCACCACATGAAATGCCTGGTTTCAGCCGGACTGGTGCGCGCCGAAAAGCGCGGCAAGTGGATGTACTACGACCTCGATACGCGCGGCCTTCAGGTGACGCGGGCGTTCATCTCGGGTCTCGGTTGTCGCTGAATTTTTTGGGGAAACACATCGATGATCCTCGATCTTTCATCCTCGCGCCCAACAAGGAGAACGCCATGACTGCCACGCTGGAAACCCCGAAAACATCGAACATCACGACGCGCGATTTTCTCTCGGGCCTGACCGATCACGCTAAGAAGGCGCTCGTGTTCGACCTCGATGGGCGGCGCATCCAGCCCGGATATCACGTCACGGAACTGAAGGCCGCCAGCTTTGAAACGATGGACTGCGGCGGGCAGGGCAACCTCTGGCACGAGACCATCGTGCAACTCATGCCCAGCCCCAGTGAGGCGCACAGAGGTCATATGAAGGTCGAAAAGTTCATGTCCATCTACAACCGCGTTTCCGGCAGCCTTCCCGTGCGCGCCGGGGCCGAAATCCGCTTCGAGTACGGCGATGACGGTGAACCCGCGATCCAATACAACGTGCGCGGTTTTGACTTCGAGTCGGACGCGTTGATTGTTCAGCTCGAATCCGCACGCGTGACCTGCAAAGCCAACGACCGCCGCGCGGCACTCGCGGAATTGACGGTGCTCGAGGCGAACACTCCAGCCTGTTGTGGGTCATCCAGCGCGACCTCGAGCGCTGATTCCCCGAGTGCCGCCTCAACGTGCTGCTGAGATGCGCGACGCGACCCCCGAAGACCTGAACGCCGTGCTGGCGCTGCTCGAGGCCAGCGGCCTACCGACGGACGGCGTTCAGGATCACCTCGCGCATTTCACCCTCGAGTTCGACCGCGACAGCCTCGTCGGCTGCGCCGGCCTGGAAGTTCACGATCGGGCCGGATTGCTGCGCTCCGTCGCCGTCGCGCCCGACCACCGATCCGCCGGGCTCGGCTCGAGGCTGACGGACGCGATTCTGGAGATGGCGCGAACCCGGCGTCTCTCGAGCCTGAGCTTGCTGACCGAGACGGCGGAATCGTACTTTCTTCGGTTCGGTTTCGAGCGCGTGGAACGCGCCGAGTTGCCCCGAAGCCTTCAGGCCAGCCCGGAATTTCGGGGTGCGTGCCCGGATTCCGCTGTCGCCATGTCGAAGGCGCTCCGGTGACGAAAAGCTGTCGTACCCGAGAATACTGTCCTGGACGCATTTCTTTTGATTTCAAAAAACACTGTCCAGGACGGTATTCCCATCAATGGTGGCCTCGAGATCGCGGTTCGGAGCGCGCGTGAGCGCCCCGAAAACGGGCTTTTACGGTTGGCGGATCGCGTGGGCGTTGGCGCTGACGCAGACCGTCGGCTACGGCGTGCTGTATTACGCGTTCGGCGCGTTCGTCAAACCGATGGAGGCCGAACTCGGCTGGAACCGCACCCAGACCTCGTTGGCGTTCTCGTTGGCTCAGCTCGTTCAGGGCGTGGTGGCCGTGTCGGTCGGACGCTGGCTGGATCGCCACGGAGCGCGAGGCCTGATGACCTTCGGCTCAATTCTGGGTGCAGGGCTCGTGTTGGCTTGGGGTTTCGTGCGCGATCTGTGGGTTTTCTACCTGCTTTGGGTCGGTATTGGCCTCGCCTCGAGCCTGGTGCAGTATCCGGTCGCCTTCACCGTGCTGGCCGTCTGGTTCCGACGGCACCGATCGCGCGCGATGCTGATCGTGACGCTGGCGGCGGGCCTCGCCAGTACGATCTTCATTCCGCTCTGCACCTGGCTGATCGCCCAATTCGGTTGGCGCCAGGCCCTGCCGATTCTGGCGGTGATTCTGGCCCTGGCCACCGTTCCTGCCCACGCTTTCGTGATTCGTCGCCGTCCGCAGGACATGGGCCTCGCGCCCGATGGCGATGCGCTCGAGGCGCACGCTGAAGCGGCCTTCCCCTCGAGCATCACGCACCGCGATGCCCTGCGTACCCCGACCTTCTGGTGGCTGGCGCTCGCGTTCAGCCTCTCGAGCCTGACGGTCGTGGCCGCCGCCGCGCACCTGGTGGCGCTCCTGTCGGAGCGGGGCTACAGTCCGGCCCTGGTGGCCGCCGTGGCCGGATCGATCGGTCTGTGGCAACTGGCGGGCCGGATCGTCTACACGCCCCTCAGCGAGCGGCTGTCCTTGTTCGGTCTGAGCGCGGTCTTTTGCGGACTGCACGGCCTGGGCATGCTCGCGCTGCTGGTGATCTCCGGGCCGCTCGCACCGTGGGTTTTCGCCGCCTCGTTCGGGCTAGCGAACGGTTCAATGTCGCTCGCTAAGGCTTCACTGGTCGCGGAGATCTACGGTTCAGCCCACTACGGCAGCATCAGCGGCAACCTGACGACCTTCACCTCGATCACGGCGATGCTCGCGCCCTTGGGTGTCGGCGTGCTACACGATGCGGCGGGTCGCTACGATCCGGCCCTCTGGGTGCTGGCCGCGGCCTCCGGGATTTCCGCTCTCTCGATCTGGCAGGCCGGACGACACCCCGTCTCGGCCCTCGCCATCGCGCATACTGAGCCATGAACCGTACCATTCTGATTCGTCCCGCGCGGCCCGAGGACGCACCCGCCATCGCCGCGATTTACAACCAGGGCATCCGGGGTCGCCAGAGCACCTTCGAGACGCGCGAACGCAGCGCCGCCGACATACAAGCGTGGTTCGAGGACACCGCCCGTTTCCCGCTCTTGGTCGCGGAACGGGACGCGCAGGTCGTGGGTTGGGTTCACGCCTCGGGCTACCGCGCCCGAGAATGCTATGCGGGCATCGCGGAGTTTAGCGTCTACGTCGCATCAGAAGCCCACGGGCGCGGCGTCGGACGGGCGCTCGTGGCGGAATTCTTGATGGTCTGCGAACGAGCCGGGTTCTGGAAGATCCTGAGCCGGATTTTTCCCGAAAATACCGCCTCGCGCGCCCTGTGCGCCAGCCTCGGCTTCCGCGAGGTCGGCATCTACCAGAAGCACGCGCAACTCGATGGCGTCTGGCGCGATGCGGTGATCGTCGAATACTTGATTCCTTCTCACCCGGGTTGATCGCTCACGGATACCGTCCTGGACGCAAAATACGCAGTCTCGAGAAGTCCGTCCAGGACGGACTTCCCCCAATCCATCCCGATCAGGAACCCTCCTTCGCCCGACGATGAGAATGACCTCAGCCGACAGCCCATATACTGACCGCGTGCGCGCCGTCCTGACCTCGAGCCTCGTCTTGATCGCCCCCCTGGTCTTCCTCGCGGGTTGCTCGAGGGAAGTGGACAACTTCAACCCGCAGATCGTCATCACCCAACCCCTGGCGGGCGTGATCCTGTCGAACACCAAAACCGTCGTCAAGGGTTACGCCTACGACGACCGGGGCATCAACAAACTCAACGTGGGCGACACGGACCTGCTCTCCGATCCGGCCTTCAAGAACCAGCGCGGCAAGAAACTCGTGCGCTTCGCCTTCACCGCCGCCAGCCTCGAGCCCGGTCGCACCTCGTATGCGCTGCGCGCCGTGGATTTGAGCGGCAGGGTCACCGAACGGGATCTGGAACTGCTTTCGGACACGGCCAAACCCAGTTTGCAAAACGTTCAGCTCGAAGGCCAGATCAACACGGTGTCCATCACCGGGACGGCCAAAGACAACGTCAAGGTCGCGCAGATCACCGTGGACGGCATTCAGCTCAACATCGCGCCCGCGCAGACCGTGCCGTTCTACCGGGTCGTGCCGCGCACCCGCACCGTGACCGTGGTCGTCAAGGACAGCGTCGGCAACATCTACCAGGAAAACTTCCGCTCACCGCCCGCGCCGCCACCACCACCGCCCGCCGTGACCGAAACCATCAACCCGGACGGCACGACCACCACCACGACCGCCACCCCAACCCGCCGCCGTCGCCGCCGCGCCCGCGCCACCACGCCACTCGAGCAACCCACCGCGACCCCAGCGGCCAGTCCGACCAACACTCGCTGAACCCGGCGTTTACGGGTGTTCACGAGTCCTTTCTGATCGCGCTTGACGCGTTCTGGGGGGCGTGATACCATCCGCTTCGCCCCATTTTTCGGGTGCGCTGATGGGCGGTTAGCTCAGCTGGTTAGAGCACCCCGCTGATAACGGGGAGGTCCCCGGTTCGAGTCCGGGATCGCCCACCAAAAGAACACCGTCCAGTACGGTACGCATCGAGACGAACCCGGAGGCTGTCGGCTCCGGGTTCGTCGTTTACCACTGCCGCGACGGTCGTCAAATCATGAGCCGCGCCTCGGGAGCGAATTCGGGCGGGATCATCGAGAACACCAATCCGGACGGCATCAAGGAATTTATCGTTCAGGACGGAACAACAGATACCCGTCGCGATCAATCAGTCCGAGTCACCGAAGGGTGTTGAGACGGCTCGATCCCGGACGCCCGAGGAGTCCAGGGGGCCTTTCGTCTCGAGCCTTCACGCATCGTCTTCGATGACGGGTAACCGGATCACGGCCTTTGTGCCCTTCCCGACCTCGCTCTCGAGATGAACCGTGCCACCGAGTTGCCTGGCGATCTGGCGCGCGATCGGCAAGCCCAGGCCCGTCCCGCAGGGACCGTCGCCCCTCGAGCGCGACTTATCGGCGCGGTAAAAGCGCTCGAACACGCGCCCGGAACGCGCCGTCCACGAGATACACGCCGAACGGTGCTTCCTCGATCAGCGCCGCGTAGAGCGCCGTCCCTTCGTGCGACGCCGCCGAGCGCGCCCGGCGGCGAGGCTCGCAGCGTATTCAATGACCTCGAGAGGACGGTGATCGTCGTCGCGGTGGTTCACACCGCCATGCTAGCGCGTTCTCGTCGCGTTGGCTCGCCCGCCAGGTGCTGGCCGGGCAGTCCAGAAGCCGGGATGTCTCGAGGTCAAGCTCCGAAATTCCGCACCACGAAGACCCCGCGAATATTCAGGGCGCTTCTCGAGCGAGAAACGTCAGAAAGCCGTGCGGAACGCTTAGATCTTGTCCAGCTCGAGCAGGGCTTTTTGTTCCGCGTTCGACCTGAGTTGAAACACGTGCCGCTCGACGGTGATGCCGGAAGAAAGGCTGGCCATTTTTTTCGACCAGTCGCCGAGTTCCATTTCCGGAACGATCGCCTGGACGCGATCTGGGTCGCCGTCCAGGTTGGCTTCCCTTTCGCCGACGAGCGCGGCGATCAAGACCGGAACGAGCCCAGGGTCGAACTGATGCTCAGATTCGTGCTGCAGTACCTGGAAAGCCTCGACCCAGTTGCGGCGCGGCGCGTAGGGTCTGGAGGTGGTCATCGCATCGAAGGCATCCGCGATGCTGACCATGCGAGCCAACACCGGAATCTCATCGCCAGCCAGCCCGTCCGGGTAGCCCTTACCATCCCAGCGTTCGTGGTGGTTGCGCACGGCGGGCAGGATCTCCTCGAAGCCGCGCGTGGCCGTGCGCAGAATGCGCTCACCGATGATTGAATGTTCCTCGATGATGCGGCGCTCTTCGGTGGTCAGACGCCCTTCTTTGTAGAGGTAGTGATCCCGAATGCCGATCTTGCCGATGTCGTGAACCCAGCCGGCGAACAAGGCGCGTTCCTGATCGGTTTCCTTCCAGCCGAGCGCCCCCGCCAGGCGGCGCGTGTACTCGCCGACGCGGGCGGAATGGCCCGCCGTGTACGGATCGCGCGCGTCGAGGGTGTTCAGCATTGTCTTGACCAGAGAAACGTATTGATCGTGTTCGTCGCGGATGGATCTGGCCATCGTGACCGCCGTACCCGCCTGAGCCGCGAAGGTCGCCAGCATCGAAGCGTCCGCGTCCGAGAAGCTGCGCTGCGTCAACTGCGTGTCCACATAGAGCGCGCCGATGACGCGGTCGCGCACGCTCAACGGAACCGCCAGCACCGACCGGATCGAGAGCGCCTCGATGCTGGCGCTGGGCGCGTAGTTCGGGTCCTCTTGGACGTTGGTCGTGACGATCGCCTCGCCGCTCGAGACGACGCGTTCGAGCAAGCTCTGCGAGACGCGAACCTCGTGTTTTCCGGCGTCACCGTCCACGCGCATCCTCGAGATGATCACGTTCAGTTTTTCGCCATCGACCAGCGCCAGCGCGCCGCGTTCCGCATCGACCAGCTTCAAAGCTTCGTCCAGCACGTCGTCCAAGAGACTCATGGCGTCGAAAGCATCGCGGATGCTGGCCAGCCGCAAGCTGGTCGATTTGAGCGCCCTGAACGCGCTGCGTTCACCCTCGAGACTCCAGACTGCCGCCAGTACGCGTCCGCTCGGTACGGCGGGCAGGAGGCGTGCGGCCTCGGCGAGGCTCGAGAGCGGATCGGAACTCACCGGATCAGTATGAAACCCTGATCGTCACGAAACCCTTGCGTGCCCCACGCAATTGTTCTCGAGACCAACTGGCGCGGAGCGCCGCACCAGAAGATCGTCCGGCGCGCGAGCGCTGAAATGCGTACTGGACGATGTGCTTTGATGATGACGCGGCATTTCAGGGTCTCGGGCTGCCCCGGCGGTCTCAAGAACCCGGCCACACGATCTTGGCTGGCCCCCATTCTGGGGTTCCTCGAGAAACACGACTCGAGGATGGACGCGTGCGCCCAATTCAAGCCCGAACCGCGCGCGGCCCACCGATCACGCCCGTCACCAACCCCGCCCCGGCCAGAATGATCGCGCAGGCCACGAGTTTTTCGACCCCGACACCTTCACCCAGGAACAGCGCGCCCCACAGCACGCCGAAGATCGGCACGATAAACGTCACGGTCGAGGCTCGCGTCGCGCCCAGATCGAGGATCAAACGGTAATAGGGGATGTACGCGAAGGCCGTGCAGACCAGCGATAAGCCCAGAACGCAGAGGATCACCGTCAGATCGGGTGCAGCCAGCGGCGGGTTCCACGGCAAGAACGGCAGCAAGACCAGGCTCGAGGCGACCTGAGATCCGACCGCCAGCCCGAGCGCCGGAGCGCCCTTCAGTCTGGCGCGCGCCAGGTTGCCCGCCAGACCGTAAAAGAAGCTCGCGGCCAGGGTCGCCAGCACGGACAGCCAGGTCATCAACCCCGGTTCCAGTGGGCTCCAACCGACCAGCACGACCACGCCACCGAAGCCCAGCGCCAGCCCCGCGATCTTGGGAAGCGTGAGTGGATCTTTGAAAAAAACGGCGGCCAGGATCGCGGCGAACAACGGCGTGCTGGCGTTTAGGATCGACGCCAGCGACGCCGTCAGACGCACCTCCGCGAAGGCGATCAGCGCGAACGGGATGGCGCTGTTCAAAACGCCGACGATGGCGTACCAGACCCAGCGCTCGCGCCATCCCAGGTCGGCTCCGGTGATTGCCGCGAACGCCAGAAGCGCGATTCCGGCCAGCACCACACGAACCTCGACGGTCGCGATCGGCCCCAGCACGGGCACGATCACCCGAAAGAAGATGAAACTCGCGCCCCACACGGCGGCCAGGATCAGCAAGCGCTGTACGTCGATCAGTCTCATGGGCTCAGCCTCCAGCCTCGGGGTCGCGTCGGTATGACGCGATCCGGGCGTATTCAAACATCACTCTTACCCGAAGGTGCGCGGTCGCTCGAGGCCAGCGTCACGAAAAGACCGTCCAGGACGCACATTTACTATCTCGAAATTTCGCGTACTGGACGGTCTTTCCAACCTCAGGCCGAAAACAATCCCGCTTGCGGCGTCGTTTCCACTCGAGATGCTCCGAGTTTCGCGCCATCGAAGATCACACCCTCGTGCTCGAGCAACCAGCGCTTGCGTTCCAGACCGCCCGCGTACCCGGTCAAGCTGGCGTTCGCGCCGACCACGCGGTGGCAAGGCAGCGCGATGCTGACCGGGTTCAATCCGTTGGTCGCACCGACCGCCCTGGACGCGCCGGGCTTGCCCAACCGCGCGGCCAGTTGACCGTAACTGAGGGTTTCCCCGGTCGGAATCTCTCGCAGGGCGTTCCAGACTTGCCGTTGAAATTCCGTGCCGCCGGTGTCTACGGGAATGCCCTTCAGGGCCTCCAGATCGCCCGCGAAGTAGGCTCTGAACTTCCGGGTGAAACCGTGCGGGTCGGGCGTGCGTTGCAACTCGAACGCGCCGAAACGTTTGCCCAGCAGGTTGTTCATGCGCGCCCAGGCGTCTGCCGGGTCGCCCTCGAAATCCGCGAAGACCAGTGCGCCGTTTTGTGCGACCAACGAAACCAGGCCGATGGGTGACTCGAATTGATCGAATTGCAGGCTTTTCACGGGTTGATCCTTTCTCGCGGGTTTCGCGTTCGGGCCGCGAAAGTTGTGGCGGTACTCCAATGGCGTCATGCCGGTGTGTTTGCGAAAATTCTGGTTGAAGGCGCTCAGGCTCTCGAAGCCCACGTCGAAGGCGATTTCCGTGACCTGCGCATTGGATTGCAACAACGCGCGGATGGCGGCGGCGATCCTCAGGCGGGTCAGCATCTCGAGCGGGGTCGCGTCGAATTGCGCCCGGAAGACCTCGAAGAGCTTGGTGCTCGAGAGGCCGCTGGCCGTCACCAGCGCCTTGACGTTGCGGTACGCGCCCGGATCGTCCGCGACCCGCGCCACCAGGTCGTCCGCCAGGGTTTTTTCCACGTCAAACCCCATGTGGTACTCGTCCGGGTGGCACAATTTGCAGGCGCGGAACCCGGCGGTGCGGGCTTCGGTGGGCGTCCAGAAGAACGTCACGTTTTCGGGTTTCGGCTTGCGCGGTGGGCGGCAGGTCGGCAGGCAGTAAATCCCGGTGGTGCGCACCGCCACGATGAAATCGCCCTTGACGGATTCGTCACCGACGAACATCCTCTCGATCATTTCGGGCCTGGTGTAGTTTCTGCGTTCCGATGGATGCGCGTTCATGCCACGTATTTTGCGCCCTCTTCGAGCGCGGCGCTAGCCGATTCTTTCGTTTCAATTCTTGTCCCGAAAACGCGCCAAGAGCACCGTCCCAGACGCATTCTCGAGTTCGTGCGCCGGATGATATTCTCGAAGCTGCTGCCCGGAGCCGTGTATCGCCCGAGACGGGACTCTCGAACCTGTTATGTACGCGAACTCGGGCGTAGACTTCCGGGCATGGATCTTCTCGAGAAAGCCCTCTCAGGCCAGCGCCTCGAACTCCCGGAGATCGTCGCGCTGTACGACCTGCCGCTGCCCGACCTGGCGAGCGCCGCGCACCAGAAGCGCCTGGAACGAACAAACCCCACGGTGGTCACTTACCTGATCGATCGCAACATCAACTACACCAACATCTGCAACGTCGGGTGCAACTTCTGCGCGTTCTACCGCACGCCCCGCCAGGGCGACGCGTACACGCTCTCCTACGATCAGATATCCCAGAAAGTCGCGGAACTCGAGGCCATCGGCGGCACGCGCATCCTGTTACAGGGCGGCGTCAACCCGGCGCTGCCACTGGACTGGTACCTCGAGATGCTGCGCTTCCTGAAAGCCCGCCACCCGAGCATCAAGATTGACGCTTTCAGCCCCGAGGAAATCCTGGGGCTGGAAAAGATCACCGGCCTGGATGCTCTGGAAATCGTGTCCACCATGAAGGACGCCGGACTGGACGGTCTTCCCGGCGCTGGCGGCGAGATCCTCGAGGACGAGATCAGGCTGGAAGCTGCGCCCGCGCGCATCCCGAGCGCCGACTGGTTCCGCATCCTGGACGCGGCGCAGGGACTGGGCCTGTACACGATTTCCACGATGGTCATCGGTTTCGGTGAAACCCTCGAACAGCGGGCTCGCCACATGGTCAAGATTCGTGATCAGCAGGAAAGGGCCAATCAGGTTCACAACGGCAACGGCTTCAGCGGTTTCGCGATGTGGACGCTCCAGACGGAACACACGCGCCTGCACGGCAAGGCTCCCGGCGCGACCGCGCACGAGTACCTGCGGAACCTCGCCGTCAGTCGGTTGGCCCTCGACAACATCGTCAACATTCAAGTCTCGTGGCCGACGCTGGGCTTCAAGGTCGGACAGGTCGGGTTGTTCTACGGCGCGAACGATTTCGGCAGCACGATGATGGAAGAAAACGTGGTCAGCGCGGCGGGCGGTCACGACCGCGTGCGCATCACGGAACGCGAGATCATCCGCCATATCGCCGACGCAGGATTCACGCCCGCGCAGCGCGACAGCCGCTTCAAGATCATCCGATACCCGGATGTCAAACTCGCCCTGGCGCAGCACGAATCGCGCGCCGAAGAGGAATCCCAGATGGTCGCGCTCGAGACGCCCGACCCGCTCGAGGCCGTGGAAGCTGCTGCGCGCTAGAACTCGAGCTTTCAGGAGCACCGTCCCAGATGGTGTTCTTTGTCCTCCTGAGAATACCGTCCAGCACGCATTGTTTGATGCGGATAATCCCGAACGCTCGGGTAGGCTGAGCGCGATGACCCTCCAACCGCAAGATTTACTGCCCGAATTTGGCCTCGAGACCTTCCGCGAAGGTCAGCTCGAGGTGATCGAGGCGCTCCTGAACGATGCCAGGGCGCTGGCGGTCTTCCCGACGGGCGGCGGGAAATCGTTGTGCTACCAACTGACGGCGTTGATGATCGACGGCCTGACGCTGGTGGTCTCGCCGTTGATCGCGTTGATGCGAGATCAGGTCACGATGCTGAACGCGCGCGGTATTTCGGCGGCGCGCCTCGACAGCACGCTCTCGAAGCACGAACTCGAGGCCGTCAACCGGGGCGTGCGAGATGGCAGCCTGAAACTCCTGTACGTCGCGCCGGAGCGCTTCAACAACGAACGCTTCGTGCAGACCCTGCGCGGGACTCGGATCGGCTTGTTCGCCATCGACGAGGCGCACTGCATCTCGGAATGGGGTCACAACTTCAGGCCGGATTACCTGAAGCTGGCGGCCTTCGCCCAGGATGTCGGCGCGGAACGCATCCTGGCGTTGACGGCCACCGCCACGCCGCCCGTCGTGGCCGACATCTGCGAGACCTTCCAGATTGTCCACAAGAACGCCATCGTGACGGGCTTCCGGCGACCGAACTTGCGGATCGCCTCGAGTCCGACGGCGGTTTCAAAACGGGACGCGGCGTTGGCGGCGACCTTGAAAGATCATCCCGGCACCGCCATCGTCTACGTGACCTTGCAGGCCGACGCCGAGCGCGTGGCCGAGGCGTTGCAGAGCGCGGGGATATCGGCTCGGGCGTACCACGCCGGATTGCAGGATGACCTGCGCAGCGAGGTGCAGAACTGGTGGATGCAGGAATCGAACGCCGTCGTGGTCGCCACCATCGCCTTCGGCATGGGCATCGACAAGCCCGACGTGCGCAGCGTGATTCACTACCACCTGCCCAAAAGTCTGGAAGGCTATTCCCAGGAAATCGGTCGCGCCGGACGAGACGGACTGCCCGCGCACGCCGTCATGCTGGGCAGCGCGGAGGACATCAGCGCCCTGGAAAACTTTTCTTACGGCGACACGCCGACCGATACCGCCGTGCGCGGCGTCCTGAACGAAATCCTCGGTCTGGAGGGCGCGTTCCTGCTGAACCTCTACGACCTCGGGCAGCGCCACGACCTGCGCCCGACCGTGTTGCGCACGCTCCTGACGTACCTGGAACTGGAAAACGTGCTGCGCCAGGGCACGCCCCAATACGCGACCTACCAGATTCAACCGCTCGAGCCCCTGCCCGAAATCCTGGCGCGGTTTCAGGGCGAACGCGCGCAATTCCTGCGCGATATCTTCGCGCAGGCCAGACAGGGCAGAACCTGGTGGACCCTGGAGGCTGACGCCGCCGCCCTCAACCTGGCGCAACCCAGGGCGCGCATCATGGCCGCCATCCAGTACCTCGAGGATCAGGGTTGGGTCGAGATTCGCGCCAGCGACGTTCGCGCGCAGTTCGAGCGCACGACAAAACCCGTCGATCGGGCCGCGCTGGACATCATGCTGAACGAACGCTTCGCGCAGCGCGAGGCGAACGATCTGGCGCGGCTGGCGCAGGTGGTGACGCTTTTTCGGAACACCGAATGCCGCACCGCCGCGCTCGCCCGCCACTTCGAGGGTCGAGACGGCCCACCGTGCGGTCAGTGCGACGCCTGCCTGGGGAACCCGCAGCCCTTCCTGGACGTGCCCGCGCCCCGAATCCAGTTCCCCGATTCCGACGCGTTGGCCTCGCTCGCGCTCGAGCACCCGCACGCCCTGGGGCACCCGCGCCAGCGCGCGCGGTTCGTCTGCGGCCTCTCCAGTCCCGCGCAGACGAAGGCCAAACTGACGCGCCACGCGATCTACGGTTCTCTCGAAGGAGCGCCATTCCTGACGGTGTTGCGCTGGTGCGAGGGATTGAAATGATTCTAGGCAAAACTCGAGGTCGCTGAACGATTTGCGAACATCGTCGGAGACGTCTCAAAGGAAGGGTAACCGCGAGGGTTACCCCTACGGAACAGGGTTTTTGAGTGGGATACTCGAGGGTGACCATCAAGTCTCTGGGCGTTCTCGAGGGTCAATCTGATGCTTGCCCCGAACTCCCGAGATTCGCCCCGAACTCTCGAGATTCAAGGTGCGATTCTCGGGCAGTCGAACCTCGAGAAACACCGTCCAGCACGCGTATTCGATATCGTGTGCTGGACGGTGTTCAGTAGATGTGAAACCCGGCCAGCCCGGTCGTTTCGGCGTACTGGACTTCGACCTCGCGCACCTGGGCGTGCGGCGGACCACGACGAAGCCAGTGCAGCAAGGATTCCAGCGCGTCCGTCTGCCCTTCGGCCACGACCTCGACCTTGCCATCGGTCAGGTTTTCGGCGAAACCCGCCAGACCCAGATCCTGCGCGCGGCGCTGCACGAAGCGCCTGTAGCCCACGCCCTGAACCTCGCCCTTGACGAGCGCCGTCATGCGGCGCGGTTTGGAGGTGGTCGGCTGGCTCACGCCGCCAGTAAACCACGCGCCACGCGACGCGAAGGCGCGGACGCTCACGCTCTGGCGGCGTTCGAGCATCTTCAGATTTTCTTCACCCGACGCGCTTTTTCGTGCGCGTTCTCACGCCGGGAACGTAGAATCGGGCGTGTTTCGGAAGCTCGCCATCGCGCTCACGGTCGTCGCGGTGCTCGGGATCGTGGTTTTTGCGGTCTCGAGCACCCCGGCGGTTCTGCGCTGGGCGCTTTCTCTGGCGGGCGCGGCGGGCGTCAAAATTCAGGCGGGCGAGGTTTCCGGGAACCTCTTTTCCGGCATCGACGCCAAGAATGCCAGTGTCGCGCTCGATTTCTTACAGGCCGATGCGGGCGACGTGCAGGTGCGCTACGACGCGTGGGCGCTGTTGACGCGCCGCGAGGTGCGCGTGCGCGGCAAGATCGCTGATGCGACCGTGCGTTTCGATCCGCGCAAACTGCCCAAGGCCGGTCAGGGCCAAGCGCCCGTCAAGCTGGTGCTGGATGGCATCGAACTCGAGCGCGTCAAGGTCGTGCTGGACGGTCGGGCGTGGTCGATCCCGGACGTGCGCGCCACTGTTCTGGAACAAAAAAACGCGCCCGGCCCCGGCTGGAACGGTTCAGCCCGCCTCAAATTGGAAACCGACGACGGTGCGGGCATCGTTGACGCCAGCTACCGCGTGCCGGAAGACATGGATTTTCGCGTCAGCCTGGACGGCGATCTGGACGCGCGAATCGCGCGCTACTGGTTCAAAGGCATCGAGCGCGGGCGCGTCCAGGCGCGTTACACAATCACGCCGCGCTCCTTGACCGGCGAGGGCAAGATCGTGGGCGGGGCGCTCGAGGGCGTGCCCGGCGTGTTCCTGACCGACCTGAACGGCCCCGTCACGCACCGGGCAAACGGCGTGATCGAGGGCGGGCTCGAGGGCAAGGTGTTGGGTGGTGCGTTGAAGGTTGCCCTCAGCGTGGACACCGTGGGTCAGAAATTGACCGTCACCGGCGGCGCGAAACCGCGCGTGCAAGAGGCGCTGACGGCCTTCAAGACCGGGCTGAAAGGTTCGGGTGCGTTGGACGTGACCGTGCGCGGCGGTGGGCGTTTTGACAAGCTACGCTTCGAGGGTGACGCCCGTTTGCTGAAGCTCGACGACCGGGATGCGGCCAACGTGACGGGATTCCCGATGGAAAACCTGCGCGCCAGTTACGCCTTCATCACGCCCGGCGATCGGCTCGAGGCCGACGTCAAGGTCGATTCCAGGCTGATCGATGGGTCGGTCGGCGTGACCGCCAGCATCGCGTCGCAGTTCGGAGCGACGGACGTGAGCGCAAAAATCATCGGGGATCGGGTGCTGGGTGCGCCCGTGGCGATCAGCGGCGGTTTGCGCGTGCAACGCAACGGTTCGTTGGAAGCCGAAGCCCGAGGGCGCGGTCTGGGCGGCAACCTGCGCGCAACGGGCGCGATGACGCCCGCGCAACTCTGGACGATCCGGAGCGCCTTTCAGAACCTCAGAGCGCCGATTCCGCTGGCGCACTCCGCGTCCGGCACGGCCACCGCGACTGGTCGCATCGGTGCGCTGCTGATCAGCGCCGATCTGACCCGCGTCGACGCCACCATTCCGGGCGTCACGGCTCGAGAATTCGCTGGAACCGCGCAGCTTCGTCAGCGCGGCGATGGTCTGGGCGTGGACGCGCGGCTCGGTTCAACTCGGAATGGCAGCGTGCGCCTGGTCGGTGACCTGAATTCCGGTCGGGTCGAACTCGAGAACCTGGCGCTCGAGACGGGCGCTCGGGTGACAGGCAACGCAAAGTATGCGCTCGGGGCGGTCAACCGTTTCGATGGTCGGCTGGCGGTTTCAAACATCGGTGCGGGCGGGGTCAGTTTTGATCCCGTGGCCGGGCCGTTCTCGGTGTCGGTCGGATCGACCATCTCGGCGAGCTTCGATGCGCCGCAAATCAGTCTGGGCTTCGACGGAGACGCGATCCGGGCGCGACCGAACGGCTGGCGCGCGAGCGCGATCGGTCAGGACTTGAAGCTCGTCGGCGACCTGCGGTACGGCATCGCGGGTGGGAAGCTGTCGGGGCAGTTGCGCGGGGTCGGGTCGCTCGGGCAAATCAGCGCCACGGCGAACGGAAATCGGGTTTCGCTGGACGGCAACCTGGTGTATCAGGCGATCACGGCGCGTCTGAACGGTTCCGGAACGCTGCAACCGTTGGCGCTGAAGCTCCAGGTGCGACCGACCAGCAGACTTCGCGCGCCGCTTTCCGGGACGATCCAGGTCGATTTGAACGAGGCGCTCGCCGTCTCGGGCACGATCTCGAGCGGCGCGGATCGGACGGTGCGGCTGCGCCTTCAGGATGGGCGACCGGTCGCCTCCGGCAGCCTCGATCTGGCCGCGCTGGACGCGATTTTGCCGCCCAATGCCAGAGGGAAGCTGTCCGGGTCGGTCTCTGTGGATTTCAACAAGACCATCGGGAACGCGGTTTTGAGCGGTCGCTACGCGGACTTCCCCGTGTCCGGTCGAGCCGTGCTGCGCGGTAGCGCCGTCACGGCCAGCGCTCGGGTGACGGGCGGAACCTTTTCTGGGCTCTCGCTCGAAGGGCAGGTGCTGCCCGGTCTGGACGCGCGCGCATCGTGGCGCGGTCTGAAGGCGCGCGCCACGGGCGCGTTCTCGAGCATCGGTTTCACGGTGGACGGTGCCCTCGCGGACGAACTACCGGGCTTGGAAGCGCTGAGCGCGGCGGGAATCGATCTGGGTAAGCCGCGCGTTCACCTGGGTGGGCGCGTGCGGAACGGCGCGATCAGCGCGTCTGGATTCGTCCGATCACCTCCGGGTACTTCGCGGATGCTGTCGCTGACCCAGGTGAGCTTCCGGGATGGTGCGTTCACAGCGCACTACGCGGGCGATCTGGAGGGGCGTTACCGGGACGAGCCGATTCTGTTGCGCGGCCTGAACGGGAGCGCCACATTCAAGGATGGACGGCTCGAGGTCTCGGCGAGTGGGGCGCGCCTGAATGGTCGTCTGGAAGGGCAGGACATCGAACTCGAGCGCTACACGATCCGCGCTGGCCTCGCGCCCGACGGCGAGCTGGACGTGAACCTGAACGCGGCTCTGGCCTTCAGTCGAAGGCCGGAAGGCGTGCTGCGCGCCGCACCGCTGATCGCCGCGCTCAAGCTGGCCAATTCCAGGCTCGAGACGGACCTGCGGGCTGCACTGACGGGAACGGTCAAGGATGAGCTCATCAGCGGCAGCCTGCGCGGTGCGCTCGGGCTGAACCTCGAAAAACCGCAGGCGGGCTGGACTGGGAACGCGCAACTCGCGCTCACGGGTCGGGACTGGCGTCTCAACGCCTCCGGGCCGTGGTCCGATCTGCGCCTTCGCGGTCGCGCGCCGACGCGCTTGCTCGAGGTCGCGGCGGGCCTGAAACTGCCGGAAAACCTGTCCACGACGATCACCCTCGATGGTCGCGCCAGCCTGCCGGAATTGCGTTACGGATTGAGCTTCGGCGCCAGTCTGGGCGAACCCGCCGCGATGCTCGATGGCGCGCTCGAGGGTCAGGGCGCCGACTACCGACTGAGCGCGTCGGTCAAAGACGCGAGCGGCGGCCTGGCGAGACTGAAATTCGCGTCGGACACTCAGGGCCAGCTCGAGTTGAACGGTTTCAATCCGGGCGGTCTGATCGGCGCTGACGGCAATCTGAGCGGTTCCCTGAGCCTCGAGAAAAGCCTGATCGAAGGTGGTATCGACGGTCAACTGGCGGGATTGCCAGTCAGTGCCAACTGGCGCGACGACGGGCGTTTCGATGGCGCCTTGGGCGGCCCCGTACCGCTCGAGGTCAACGCGCAACGCTGGCGCTTCCCGCTGTCCGTGACGGGCGCATCGTGGCGCTCCACGCCGCAGACACCGTTCCAGACGCAAGGAACGATTCGCGTCTCAGACGGTCTTCAGGCGGATGGCACGGTTGAGGTGAGCGCCTACCAGATCGGATTGCCGGGTGGCACGGCCAGACTCGAGCCAGTCCGGGCGCAACTCACCGCCCGTATCGGGTCGGAACTGCGCCTCGAATTGCGCCGCGACGACGAACGCGTGCGCTTCGATGATCAACGCTGGTCGGGCGGCCTGAGCCTGGCCTACCGCGCCTGGGACGGTCTGGGTCGCGCGGACGTGACGCTGGCGGGCGCGCTGACCGACCCGACCGCCAACCTCGAGACGCGCGGACCGATCGCGCTGGCGGGTTCTGTTTCGAGGCGCGAGATCGCGTTGACGGGCGGGATCGACCTGAAAGGTGCTTCGGGCGCGTTGCCCGCCGACCTGCGCGCCCGCGTGCAATCCGGCAGGGCGGTGTTCACGGCCAACGGCTCGCTAGAACCGCTCTCGTTGCGCGGCACGGGCGCGCTGGTGAACGCTCGCGTGGACGATCAAGCGGCGTCTCTGTCCGTGACGGGCGCGTGGAATCAGGGAACGTGGAACGCGAGCGGCGAGGTCGGGCTGGGCACCGGAGCGCAGAGCTCGAAAACGCGCTTCGAGGCCGACCGGAACGGATTGAACGCGCCGAAGATCGACCTGGATTTGCGGATTTTGCGCCTGATCGGTTTGCGCGCCGAGGGCAGGGCGCGCGGCGCGGCCAGCCTGCCGGGATGGTCGATCGAGCGCGGTCAGGCGGCGCTGGTGCTGGACGGCGCAGAAGTCGAGGGCGTGCGCGGCGCGGGCATGGTCGAGCTCCAGGATGGCAACCTGGGTGCGGCGCTGTCCGGGATATTGCCCGGTGATCTGAAATTCGCCGTCAACGGGCCGCTCTACCCGCTGGCGGACGCGACCTTGAAGCTCGATGGATTGGATGGCAAACTGCGCGGGCAGCTGAACGAGCGGCGCGACGCGCGACTCTCGCTCGAGGGAACGTTCATGAAGAAAAGCGCGCGCCTGACCGCCAACGTCTCCGGTGATGCCCTTAATCTGAATGCGACCTGGGCGACGGCCAGCGGTAGTGCAAACGGCACACTGGACGCGAACGGTGTCGGCTTGACGGGTCACCTGGGAATCACCGACCTGAACGAAATCGCGGGCGTGAACGGCAACCTGAGCGCGGAACTCGAGGGGCGCAACCTGCGCGTGCGCGCGCACGATCTGCGCGCTTCGGTCGCGGGTTTCGATGTGACCGGGGCGGCCACGTTTGACGGCGGCGCGCTCAACCTGGATGCGATCATGGCCAAACGCGACGGGCTGGACCTGCGCGCCACGGGCGGCGTGCTGCCGGAACTCGGGCTGAAGGTCGAGGGCAGCAGCACGCTCGGGTACGCGCCCGGCAAGATCGGCGGCAGCGTCACCGGGACGCTCCAGAAACCGTCCGTCAAATTGACGGGAACCCTGGACGCCGCCAAGACCGGGCTGATCGCGCCCGGCACGACCATCACCGCCAGCCTTCAGGGTGAGGCTTTCGACATCGGATTGGGCGGTGAACGGCTCAACGGCAACCTGCGCGGCACGATCCCGAACGCTGCGGGCGGTGGCTTGGAAAATTTCGATCTGGCCCTGAACGCGCCCGTGATCTGGTCGGGCGCGAACCTGCCCGTCAAGGGGCGCTTGCGCTGGAACGAACAGGGCGGTTTCGACGGCGGCCTGAACACGCGCGGCGAGGTCATGGGCCGCCCCCTGAACGCCAGCCTGACGGGACGCGGTGCGCTCGAGGTCGGGCTGGACTGGCGCGGTGCGAAACTGACCGCCAGCCTGCCCGCGCGGCTGGACGGGCCGCTGGATGGTGCGCTGCGCCTCTCTCGCTTCGACGTGGGGGCGCTCTGGGGCAAGCCGGACGCGCTGTGGATCGAATCCACGGGCGCGCTCGCTGGAGACTGGAACGCGCCGACGCTCAGGCTCGATGGTCGCCTTTCGGGAGCGCTCGAGGCCAGCCTGAACGCGCGATACCTGGACGGCAAAGTCAATGGGAACATCGTTGGGGACGGCATTAACCTTAACGCTGCGCTGGATGGTGCTGACTGGAACGCGGAGGGACGCTTGAGCCAACTGGCGCTCGACTCGAGCATCCTGCCCGCGCCGCTGCAAAACCTGAACGCCAGCGGCGCGTTCAGCGCCTCGAGCCGCGACGGGACGCTGCGCGCCACGGGACTGGATCTGAAAGCTGTACTCGAGACCATCGGTGCAATCAGCGCCACCGGCAGCGCCAACCTGAGCAGCGTCAACATAAGCGGCGCCAACCTCAAAGGCCAGCGGCTCGAGGCCGACCTGAATCTCAGTGCGCTGGAGGCTCAGGCGCGCGTGACCGGCAAGCTCGGCGCGAGCGGCGACGCGCTCAAGGTCGCGCTCAACGGCGCGAACCTCGCCCAACTCGGGCTCGGGTTGCTCGGGCGGGCGGCGGCCAACCTGGAATTGCGCGGTGCGCTCATCGACCCCGATGTCAGCGGTCAGCTCAACCTGACGGCCTTCGGCGCGAAATCGACGGACATCACCGCCAACGCGAACGTCCGGGCATCGGGCAAATTGCTCGATCCGGCGCTGAGCGCAGAAATCGCGCTGGGCGGCGCGGCCACCGGACGGTTCACGCTCGAGGCGCACGACCTGAAAAGCACCGCCCCGCATCTGGGTTTGCGCGGCTCGGGACGCTGGCGCGGGTACGGGCTGGACGCGCAATTGCAGGGCGCGTGGCCGAAGCTCGAAGGTGATGCAAAGTTAGAAACCAACTTGCCAAAAGCGCTCTCGAGCTTCAATCTGAAGGCTCAGGGCGACGGGCGCTACAGCCTCGGCAACCAGATGTTAAGCGGCGAGGTGAGGCTCGAAGCCCGAGCCGGTTCGCTCGAGCCGAAACTGACGGGCGATCTGAAATTCGGTGGGAACCTCATTCAGCTGCTCGAGAATGCCCAGGGAAGCGCGGTCGGTGCCATCAAGCTGGCTGGAACCCTGACGCGACCCCAGGCCAACCTGACGGGGCGGCTGGAGAGCGCTGGGTACGCCGGGGTCAGCCTGGCCGATGCCCAGCTGAACGGCGACCTGGCGGTCGGGCAAGAGAAACCCCTGTCCCTGACGGCGTCCTACGATGGCGGAAAGGCCGTCTGGGACGGTCAAAACCTCAACCTTCAGAAGCTCCCCATCAGCGCGGGCGGCCTGCGCATCCGCCTGGACGCGCAGGGAAAAACGGACGCGATGGACGTGCGCTTCAATGGTGCCCTGGAAGGTTGGGCGAACGGTGCATTGGACGGACGCTACGACGGCGGTATCCAGGCGAACCTGCGGGGTGCGCTCGGCGGGTTGCCGCTGCAGGTGCGGGCGACCGGCAAACCGAACGGCGACTGGGACGGCGATCTCGAGTTGAGCGGTTTGCCGCGCGGCGCACTGGAAAACGTGCCGATTGAAAATAAAGCCTCCGCGAATACCGCCCAGAACGGCACCCCAACCACGCCTGCCGCAGCGAATCCGGCTGCCGAAGACGCCAACGCGGGCACGCTGCGACTGAAACTGTTCGGGCCGTTTGGCGCGCCCCAGCTTCAGGGCAACGGCCTGATCGCGGGCGTCAAGCTCGATCTGGGGGCAAAGCTCAGCCCGCTCTCGGCCAGCGTCGGGCTGACCAACCCGGACAAGGGGCCAGAAAACGGCAGCGGAACCATCGAACTCTCGGGTGGCGCGATCAAAGGCAGCTTGAAGTACACCTCCGGTGCGACGGCGTTGACGCTCGACGCGAGCGGCACGCTGCAAAATCCGCGAGCCAAGCTGACCGCCAGCCGCAACGCGGCGCGCGCGATCGTGGATCTGGCGCTTCAGGGCGGCGCGCTGAATGGCCAGATCGAACTTTCGGACGGAACGCGTTCGGGCACGCTGAAACTCACCCAGGATCGGTTGACGGGGCGCGCGGACGGACTCGATCTGGGTGCGCTCGGGCTGGCGGGTTACGGCGGCCTGATCGCCATAGAAACCAACCTGAAGCGCGGCACCGGTTCCTTCGGTTTCGATGGCACGGCGGCGCTCACCTGGAACGAGGTCGAGACGCCTTTGGCCGTGCCGATCGTCGGTTGGGTCTTCGACGGTACGGGCGCGGTCAGTTACGCCAACCAGCCCGGACAGTCCGAACGCGCCCGCCTGGACTACAAGGGATCGCCCGGTGCAATCCAGGCTGACCTGACGCGCCGCCAGAACCGCTGGACGGGAACGGCTCAGGTGCGTTTGAAAACCCAGGATCGCGGCAGCGCCGACGGCGACTTGGAACTCGGCGCAAACGGCGTGCGCGGAACCGTCAAGCTGGATGCCCTCAGACTGAACGTCTCCGGCATCGAGGCCAGCCTGACGGGCAATGTCGCGCTGGAAGGGGACAGCTTCCGCGCGGATGGCGTGGCCGAAGCGCTCGGCGGGCGCGTCACGCTCGAGGACGCGACGGGCGGACTGTCCGACGTGATCCCGGCCCTTCAGGCCTACACGGGTCGCGCCCCCGGCGAGATCGGGTATTCGGCCAGGGCGCGACTGGACGCCGTGCGGCTCGAGGACATCGCGCCCTTCAAGGCGGTCGCACCGTACGTCAGCGGTCGCGCTTCGGGCGTGGTGCAGGTTTCGGACGCAGTTTCGACCTTTCAGCTCGCGATTCCTGAATTGACCCTGCCCGCCACGGGCGATCCGGTCAAGGTGCGCCTGAGCCTGTCCGGTACGGCCTCCGGCACCAGCAACTTGCGCTTTTCGGGCACGCTGGGCGATGTCAACGCCCGCAGCACGGACGCGAATTACGGCGATTCGTTCCTGAGCGGGGTCATCACGGGCGGCGAACTGACCGGACGCCTCGACCTCAACCGCACGCCCCTGCACGCCCTGCTGGGCGCGTTCACCGGCCCGCTGCCCGGCGCGGCGCTGGTCAGCGGCCTGGCGCGCTACACCCTGCCGTTGGCGCGCCCCTTGGACGGGAATCTGCGCCTGGCGCTCGAGAAGGTCGAACTGACCGGCGGCGGGGACACGCTCAAGGGTTCGGGGGCGCTTTACTATCGCAAGGGCGGCATTGAACTGGACGATCTGAAGCTCGACGGTGCGGGCTCGTGGCGCGGTTCCGGCAAGTACGCGCCGGACGGGGTCAACCTGTCGCTGGAATTCAAGGACACGACCTTCTCGCCGATCCTGGCCTTGATCCCAGCCCTCAAGGATGTCGATCCGAGCGCGCGGGGGACGCTCAAACTGACCTTCAGCGGCGATTACCTCAACCCGCGCGCCAAGTTGAGCGTCGAAGATTTGCGCGCGCGTTTCGCGAGCATCAACCTGGCTGCCAAATCATTGAACGGATCGCTCCAGGACGGCGCGCTCGAGCTTTCGGGCGCGATCACCTCCGACGAGACGCTCGGCGCGAAGCTGGACACGACCCTGCGCGCCAGGATCGCGTCGTTCAACCCGATTCAACTCGAGGGACTGTCCGCCCGCGCGGTCGGTGCGCTCGACATCAAACCCGTCGGGCGTTTCGAGGATGTCGTGGCGGAAGCCTCCGGTCAATCCGGCGGCTTCAAGCTAAACGTTACCGGAAAGAAAGGTCAGGGGCCGTTCACGCTCACGGGCAACATCTCGCCGAAGCTCGACCTGCGTTTTTCCGGCAAGAACCTCGAGTTCGCCGTGCCGACCTACTTCGTGCGCGAAAGCCTGCTGGACGCGGATTTGCGATTGGTCAGCCAGGGTCGCGATTACGTCATCACGGGCAGCGCGGACATCGCGCGCGTGCTGGCCTCCTCGAGCGCCAACCGCGACGCGACCGATCAGAAACCCGAAGATCCCAAAGCCGTCTCGCTGTCCGAATCGGACGCGCCCCGCCGCGATTCGATCTACGACCGCGTGCGTTTCGAGGGCGTGCGGATCAACGCGCCCAGCGGCTTGCGCTTGCAGGAATCCTTCGCCAACGTCGAAGTGGGTGGCCAGTTGCTCCTGACGGGCACGGCCTCCAATCCGCAATTGAACGGTGCCCTGGAAGGGACGGGCAACAAGGGCAGCCTCACGATTGGGCCGTACACCTACGCCATCCAGAGTTCCAGCGCGACCTTCACCCCGGTGGACGGCATCCTGCCGCTGGTGCGCGCCAAAGGCCGCACGGAAGTTCGCACGGGCACGTCCACCAACAGGCGGAGCTTCCAGGTCGATCTGGACATCACGGTGCGCTTCACGCGCAACGCGCTGGGCGAGATTCGTTACGATCTCGAGACGAACCTGGTGCAGTACGACGAGAACGGCCCATGCCCGACCAACGCCGATTCGACCCGCCCGAACTGTCTGTCCCAGGCCGAACTCTACGGCCTGGCGACGCTGGGCAGTTCCAGAGGGCTCGATCCGCTGGTGGGATTCGGCCAGAGCGCCTTGAACACCGTGCTGAACGTGTTCGTGCTGAGCGAATTCACGCGCGCCTTCCGGCAAGCCACCGGCATCGACGTGCAGATTTCGACCAACGTGCTCGATCTCTTGGATCAGAACCTGACCCAGGATGAGCGCAACAAGGTCGGAATCGCCTTCAGTTTCGGCGGCTATCTGAACCGCCAGGTGTACCTGCAATACCAGATCGACACCACCGGGCGCACCGTGGTCAACCTGAATTACACCACCGACGACAACCGCTTCAGCCTGCGCTTGTTCATCCCGATTCAGCTCGGTGGCGCGGACGCGGGCATCAACAATTCCGAAATCAGCGCGTCGTACAACTTTTCCAGCCTGACATCGTTGACGACCTCCTTGCAGCAGGTGACGGACGGCGACAAGCGTTTCGGCGTGACGATTCGGTTGGGTCTGGCGTTTCGTTTCTGAAGGCGCATTGTCTCGAGCTTCGCGTCTTTACCCGAGTCATCGCACCGTCATGCTGAGGAGGTGCGACCGCTGTCGCGCTGGCTCGAGAGCTCGCGCAAACGAGTCTTCTCGATTCGCTCGAGGGTGAAAGTCCGCCCTCAGGTGCTACACTTTCGCCCGGAAAGGAACGCGGTCGCGCGCGAAAGCGCGAGGAAAGTCCGGGCTCCACAGGGCAGGCTGCCAGCTAACGGCTGGGCGGCGAACCAAAGGCCCGAGGCCCCTCGGGTACTGGCGAAGCCGACGGAAAGTGCAACAGAAAACAGACCGCCGCAGTCTTGCGGTAAGGGTGAAACGGTGGGGTAAGAGCCCACCAGCGCTCCCCGGAAGGGGGACGGCTCGGTAAACCCCAGCTGGTGCAAGGCCCGAATGAGCCGAGTGTGGCCCGCACGCTGCCCTTCTCGGAGGGTGAGAGGCTCGAAGATGGCCGCTCGAGGTGCGCGGCGACGCGCATCCCAGAGAGATGACCGCGACCCGAGCGATCGGGGACAGAACCCGGCTTACTACCTTTCCCGGCCCCGTCAGAGATGGCGGGGTTTCGTCTTGGTGTACCAAAAAGACCGTCCTGGACGTGATTTAGGAAACGCGTCCACGACGGTATTGCTGATCGCGGCTCGATTCGTGGGGCGAGGTGGGGAGAACCCGAGTTGCGTTGGGAATCTGTGGGGAACGCGTCCGCTCGAGTCTTGGGTTTCGGATTTTACTGTTCCAGACGCATAAAGTAGCTTCTTTTCGAGCTTCGTATCTCAGGATGACGCTCGAGAGGACCGTCCCCCACGGTACTTCTGAGGCGCATCAAACATCGTCCAGAATGATGTTTTTTTGATGCTCGAGTCCTGGCGAGGTTCTCGGGTGGTCGCGCCGATACAAAAGCCTGAAAAGTGGCCTGAGGTGGAGAGAAAGTGGAGATTGGTGGTAAATGGTGGGAGACTTGTGTTACCATCACTGCGTTGCACAAAACCCGTTTCCCAGGCGCAATGCTCAATGTTCTTGAACTCGAGTCAGGGGATTCCGGGTGGGAGTTGGTGGGAGCCAGCCCCCAAACCACTGGACTGACACTTCCGTTCTCACTTCAGCTCAGGAGTTGGCCGTGCCGATCGGCGAGTACCCGTACACGATAGACGACAAGGGCCGCGTGGTCATGCCGCCCTCGTTTCGCAATTTCGTGCCGGAGAACCTGTACATCACGCGCGGACTCGAGGGTTGCCTGTACGTCTTCGCGGAAAAAACCTGGAATCAGATCGAGAACGCCCTTTCCGATTTGCCGCTGGTGGATTCCACCGGGCAGGCGTTCGTGCGGTTCTTCTACTCTGGCGCAAAAAAAGACGCGCTGGACGGCCAGGGTCGCATCAGCATCCCGTCCACGCTGCGCGATTTCGCGGAGCTGAAAGGTGACGTGATCGTGGCGGGCGCACCGAACCGGCTCGAAATCTGGGATTTAACGAAGTGGATGGAGACCATCCGCGAGATCCAGAAGCGCCCACCGATCCAGGAACTCCTGCCCGATGCGCTGCGGAAGTTGATCGGCTGATGATGACGCTCGAGAGAACCCCGCTCACCCACCTGCCCGTCATGCCCATCGAGATCATCGCTGGGCTGGAACCCGCGCCGGGCAAGCTGATCGTGGACGCGACCCTCGGCGGGGCGGGACACGCGCGCTTGCTGCTGGAACGCGGCGCGAGCGTGATCGGCGTGGATCAGGACCCGTTCGCGCTGGAACGCGCTCGGGCGCTCGGGCTGGACAAGCTGGACGTACTGGAAGGCAACTTCCGCGACCTGGACGGACTGCTGGCCGGTCGGACGGTGGACGGCGTGCTGATGGATCTGGGCGTCTCGAGCTTCCAGCTGGACGATGGGGATCGAGGATTTTCGTATCACACCGATGCCGCATTGGACATGCGCATGAGCCAGAGCGGAGACAGCGCCGCCGATGTCGTCAACCAGCTCGATCAGGAAGAGCTGGCGCGCTTGATCTACGAATTCGGCGAGGAGCGCCACTCGCGGCGCATCGCTCGGGCCATCGTCGAGGCTCGAGAAAAGACCCCGATTCAATCCACCCAGCAACTCGCCGATATCGTCAAGCGCGCCTACCCCGGCGGTCACGCCCGAGGCATCCACCCGGCGCGGCGCACCTTTCAGGCGCTCAGAATTTACGTCAACGACGAGTTGGGCGCGCTCCGGGACGGCCTGGAAAGCGCCGTGCGGGTGTTGAAACCCGGCGGGCGCCTGGCGGTCATCAGCTTTCATTCCCTGGAAGACCGGATCGTCAAACATTTCGTGCGGGATTCCACGGAACTGACCGCCCTCTCCAAACGCCCGCTCGAGCCGACCGAAACCGAAGTCGAACGAAACCCGCGCTCGAGAAGCGCCAAGCTGCGCGTCGCACAGAAAGGGACAGCGTGACCATCAGAGACCGGGCCTTGCGTTACCTGAGCGTCTACGCCGCGCTGTTGGCCGTGCTGGCGGGCTCGAGGTACTTCACGCAGCACACCTACCGCGAATTGCAGGGGCTGGTGGATCGCGAGGACGCCCTGGTCTACCGCAGGGCGCAACTGACCCGCGAAATCGATGGCCTGGAATCCAAGGCGCGCGTTCGCGACTGGGCCACCACGCACGAGATGATCCCGTGGAGCACCGCAAAACGGCAATTCTCCACCTTAGAAGGTCTGAAGGCGCTGCCCGAAATCCCGGAACTCAACCCGAAAGTCAGGGTGATCACGAAATGGCGTTGACGCGCGAACGTCCAGGTCAGCCCGCCAAAGCCCAGACGCAAGCCAAGAGTACCGTCCAGGACGGCATTCCTGATAATGCGTCCCAGATGGTCTTCCCGGAACTCTCCGGGCCGCAGGTGATCGGTTCTCGGGTGCGGTTCCTGGGCGCGCTGATGGTGCTGGCGGTCGGCGCGCTGATGGTCAGTTACGCCCGACTGGAATGGAACCTGGCCGAAGCCACCGTCACGCCCGGCCACCTGCGCGGAACGATTCGCTTGCGCGACGGCACCGTCATGGCTGAAAGCTTCGAGCCCCGCAAGGGCGACTCGAGCATCTCGAGCGCGGAACTGCTGGCGGGACAGGTGCGGCGCTACCCTCAGGGTTCGCTGGCGGGTCAGGTGTTGGGATTCAAGGGCCGAGATAAGGGTTTAGAGGGCGTCGAGTATTTTTCTGAAAAAACCCTCAGCGCGGGTCAGGATGTCACCTTGACGATCGACCCGACGATTCAGGCGACCGCAGAGGCCACCCTGGAAAAACAGATTCTCGACCAGAACGCCGACGCGGGCAGCGTCGTGGCGCTCGAGGCGGGGACGGGACGCCTGCTGGCGGTGGCCAGTTACCCGCGGTTCAACCCGGAACGCCGAGAGCGTTACGACGGTGCGCAGTGGTTGAACCGTCCGTTCCGCAACCAGTTCGAGCCGGGTTCGACCATGAAAGCCCTGGTCGCGGCGGCGCTGGTCAACGAGGGCGCGGCCACGCCGGACACGACCGTCGAGGCCCCGATGTGGCGCAACGTCACGGGTCACATCATCAACGACGCGATCAGGCACAAGGGCGTGCTGACGCTCAAGGAAGTCCTGCGATATTCATCCAACGTGGGCATCTCGAAGCTGACCGAAAACCGTCTGTCCGCCCAGACCCTGCACGCGTACCTGACGGAGTACGGCTTCGGCCAACCGATCGAGCTCGAGGGCGCATCGCCGGCGCGCGGGCTGGTGCGCGACTGGCGGACGTGGCGACCGATCGATCACGCGACCGCGACCTTCGGTCAGGGCGAATCGACCACGACGCTGCAACTGGCGACCGCCTTCAGCGTGCTGATGAACGACGGTCTGCTGATCCCGCCGCGATTGATCGAGGGCGGGCCGGCTGCGCCGTCCAAACGCATCCTGAGCGTCCAGGCGGCCCGCACCACGCGCGACATGCTGCGCGCCGCCGTCGAGGACGGCCTGCCGCACCTGGCGGTGATCCCGGGGTACTGCATCGGCGGCAAGACGGGTACGGCGCAGACGGCCATCAACGGTCACTACTCGAGCGATGTCTTCGGCGCGATCTTCGCGGGCTTCTTTCCGTGCGACAAACCGCGCGTGACGATGGTGGTGGAAATCTACAACCCGAAAAAGCAGATTCACGGATCCTTGGTGGCCGCGCCCGTCTTCCGCGAGATCGCGGAGGAAGTGCTGGCCCACTGGGGCATCGCGCCGAAGGACATCAAGGCCAAGAAGTGAGTTCTGGACGGTATTGACGTGTGCTGCCCACCAATGCGGTGCCCGCCGAAAGGATGCCAGAGGCGAATCTTGGAGTTCACTCACGCGACTGGTTAGGATGACCCGATGAGCTTGTTACACAACGCACTCACTTCACTCACGCCAAACGGGGCGGTGAATGTGTGACCCGAGCGAACCCCAACCCGCTCGATCCTCAGGCCAGCCAGCACCTGTTTGCCGCTTTCGGTTTGCACTCCGTCTCCAGCGACGCCAGACCCGCCCAGGCCATCACCTGGGACTCGAGAAACGCCGACCCGAACACGGCCTTCGCCGCCCTGCCGGGCGAAACCACGCACGGCAACGCTTTCATAGACCAGGCGCTGCAACAGGGCGCGCCGTTCGTGCTGACCGACCAGGATGCCCCTCGGAGCGTGCGGGTCGGTGACGCGGCCAACGCGCTGCACGGCTGGGCGCGAAACTGGCGCGACGCGTCGGGCGCGCGGCTCGTCGGCATCACCGGATCGGCGGGCAAGACGACCGCCAAGGAATTCGTGGCCGCCGCGCTCGGTTGCGGCAAGACGCCCGGCAACCTGAACACCCTGAACGCCATCGCCTGCTACCTGCTCTCGAGCGTGCGGCCCGATTCCACGCACGCGATCGAAATGGGCATCGACCGCATCGGCGAGATGGATCAACTGGTGCGACTGGTCAATCCCGACCTGGGCGCGGTCGTGTCGGTCGGCCCGGCGCACCTCGAGTTTCTGGGATCGCTCGAGGGTGTGGCTTTTGAAAAAGGCCGCATCTTCGCGGGCCGGGCGGGACTCGTCTCGGAGTCGTGCGCCCCATATTACCCCGACCTCGAGACCTACGGCTTCGGCGCGGACGCGAGCTTCCGGGGCGATCAGCTCGAGTTGACCGACTCCGAGGCCAGCTACAGCTTTCGCGGTCACCGCGTGCGGGTCTCGAGCCCGAGCGAAAAGGTCGCTGAAGCCAGCCTGCTCGGGCTGAGCCTGGCCGAGAAATTCGGCCTGCCGCTTCCGGGCGCGATCTCGAGAATCGCGGACGTGGATGTTCCCGGCGGACGGATGCGCCTCGAGCGCGGCCACTACACGCTGATCGACGACGCCTACAACGCCAACCCGCTGTCCGTCAACGCCGCGCTGGACGTGCTGGAGCGCCAGATGGGTCGCAGGATCGCCGTGCTGGGCGACATGCGCGAACTCGGCGAGGCCAGCGAAACCTACCACCGCGAGATCGGCAAACGCGCCGGACGGGTCGCGCAGGTCGTGATCGCCGTCGGTGAGTGGGCGGGCGTTCTGTCGGGGGCTGCCCGCGAATCCGGCGCGAGCGCCATCGCATTGCCGACCGTTCAGGACGCGATCTCGGAAGTCACCGCCCTGCTCGAGCCCTCGGACACGGTGCTGGTCAAGGGTTCCTTGCGGATCGGTCTGGGCAAGCTCTCGGAGGTCATCCGTGCGCGCCTCTGAAACGCAAAAAGACCGTCTGGGACGCGTTTTTAAATTTGCGTCCGGGACGGTGTTCTCGAGATCGCGGGCTGCCCAGCTTCTTTCAGCCATCTCGCTCGGCCTCGCGTTGAGCGTGACGGCCTGCGCCCCGGCGCTTTCCGTGCGCGACCTGGAACCCAGCCTGAGCCTGAGCGCGCGCGGCGAGATCGCGTGGGCCATCGCCGGCAACGCCTTCGCGGCCCTGCCACCGGCTTACAGCCCGGAACGCCTCGCGCCGTCCAGCCTCGTCTCGAGCGTCGCGTGGCGCGATGGCGCGCCGTGGGTGGCGTTGCCGGGCGCGGGACTGGTGCAGCGCGGGCTGGGCGTGCCGGAAAGCATCAGCCTGCCGGGACGACCCGCGCGGCTCTCGTCGAAGTACATCTTCACGACCGCCAGCACCGTGCTGGGTTACGGCGGATCGCAGATCGCGCAACTTCCGGGCATCGTGCGCGATGTGCTCGAGGCGGGCGAAGTCACTTACGTGCTGAGCGAAGCACAGGACCAGAGCCTGGTTTACCGCCTGGACGAGAACGGTGCGACGCTGATCGACCGCATCTACCCCGGCATTCCGTTTGAACCCTCGCGTTACAACATCGTGCCGACCGACCTGAGTTACGAATTCCTGCCGCGCCCCGCCGCCCGCGCCAACAGCATCACCTACCGCGCCCAGGGTGCGGCGCTCGAGGCGGTCTATCGGGGTTCGGTCGTGGCCAGCGCCGGGCTCGAGGCGGTACCGCTCGCGATTGCCGCCAACAAGGACACCGTGGCTGTCCTGTCCAGAACCGCGCTCGAGGTCTTCAGCCCGCCCCAGTCCGGACGTGCAATTCTCGAGAGACTCGCGAGAATTCCTTTCGGCGGTGCGCCGTGAAGCTGGTGATTTCCGCGCTGGTGTCCTGGGTCGCGGTCGGTGTGTTTCAGGGCGTCGCCAAGTCCAGGGGCTGGGGTCAGCGCGTGCGCCAGGACGGGCCGCAGGGACACCTGATCAAGGAGGGCACGCCCACCATGGGCGGCGTGGCCTTCACGCTCGTGATCTTCGCGGTCTGGTTCGCGCTGGTCGGGATTCCGGGTCAGTCGGACACCAAAGGCTGGGCGACCGTGGTGATGAGCATGGCGCTCGGGCTGATCGGTTTCGCCGACGATTACCTGCTGGTGCGATCAAAATTGATGGGCGCCACCGTGCGCGGCGGGATGCCCGCGCGGGTCAAGTTTCCGCTGCAATTCATCGTGGCGTTCATCTTCGCCGTGGTCGTCGCCAGGGATTTCTCGCACGCCGGACGGCAATGGCTGGACATCGTGCTTTACACCTTCGTGGTGATCGGTGCGGCCAACGCGGTCAACTTCACGGACGGTCTGGACGGTCTGGCGGCGGGCGTGGTCGCCATCGCGCTGGTGCCCTTGATCGTCGGGTCGCCGCTGGCGGGCATCACGATCGGCGCGCTGATCGGTTACCTCTGGTTCAACTCGAGACCCGCCTCGATCATCATGGGCGATGCCGGATCGCACGCGCTGGGCGGCATCCTGGCGGGCACGTACATCACGCAGGGCTGGATGTGGGTGCTGCCTTTGGCCGCGATCATCCCGATCCTGGAAGTGCTGTCCGTGATGATTCAGGTGCCGTACTTCCAGTACACCAAACGCGCGCTGGGCGAGGGCAAACGTATTTTTCGGATGACGCCGATCCACCACCACTTCGAGCTGATCGGCTGGGTCGAGGGCAAGGTCACGAGCCGCTTCTGGGTCATCACCGCCGTCGGCACGGCGCTCGCCTGGGCGATCCGCACGGGGGTGACGCCGCGATGACTCGGGGTTGGCGTCTGACCATCGGGAATGCTCGAGGCCAGAGGAAGACCGTCTGGAACGGTCAACTCGAGGAAAGAGGATTGTCTCACAGCGACCCCTCCGTCTCTCGCATCGGAGAGGCTGATGCTCGAGCCACCCCAACGATGTTGGGAGGGACGAAATTCGAGAACACCGTCTGGGACGGTGTTCTCGAGACTCGAGAAAACGCTGTCCAGCACGGTGTTCTCGTAAATGGCGAATCTGGGGTGAGGCCGTGAAGCTCGACCTGACACCCAGACGCGTGCTGATCTACGGGCTGGGGCGCTCGGGATTGGGCGTGGTGCGGCACCTCGAGCAGCTCGGCTGGACGGGTGCGTGGTTCGACCAGACGGAGGCGCCGCTGGGCGCACAGGAGGCGATCTCGAGGGGCTTTCCGCGCGCCACCAGCCTGGGTGCGCAACAGTTCGATCTGGTCGTGGCCGCACCGGGCGTGATGTACCGCAACCCCGATCTGGTCAAGCTGCGCGACTCGGGCTTGGAGACCATCGGCGAGGCGGAACTGGCGTACCGCACGCTGCCCACGCCGACCATCGGGGTGACGGGCACGGCGGGCAAGGGCAGCACGACCGCGCTGATCGCGCACCTGCTGCAAGCGCAGGGTGTCAACGCGTTGCCGGGCGGCAACTTCGATCCGCCCTTGTTGACGGTCGCGCGCGAAGCGTCGGTGGTGGTCGCGGAACTCAGTTCGTTTCAACTCGAGCGGATCGTGTCCTACAGGCCGTCCATCGCGGTGATCACGAACATCGGCGTGGATCACGTCACGGATCACGGGTCTTTAGAGGCGTACCACGCGGCCAAGTGGATGATCGTCGAGAACCTCTTGCCCGACGATGCGCTGGTGATCCCGGCGAGTCTGTCCCTGGCGCGCGAAACCCAGGCTCGCGTCATCCGCGCGCCCGAATCCGGGCCGATCGCGATGATTGACGGAACGGTCGTGCTGGAGCTTTCGGAGCTGCCCGCGCACCAGCACCCGATGAACGCGCGTCTGGCCGTGATCGCCTCGATGCTCTACCTCGAGCGCATCGGCGTGCCCGTCTTGCCGGAGGCGCTGCGAAGGGGTCTGCTGGATTTCCCCGGCGTGCCCGGACGCTTCGAGACGATCGCTGTGATCGACGGTACGCGCTTCATCGAGGATTCCATCGCCACGCGCACCATCGCGGTGCAGGCCGCGCTCGAGAACGCGCCCGCGCCGATCGCCTGGATTCTGGGCGGGCGCGACAAGGGCGCGGAACTCGATCCGTTGCTCGAAGTCGCCAGGCGCAAGGTCGCCGTGATCCTGCGCTTCGGCGAGGCGGGCGAGGCGTTCTCGAAGCCGTTCGCGGCAGCCGGAATCGCGGTCGTCAATTGCAGCGACCCGGACGGCGTTCTCGCGCTTCAAAAGGCCGTTCAGGTCGGTCTGGAACGGGCTCGAGGTGGTTCAGTTCTGCTCGCGCCGCTCGGCACGAGCTTCGATCAATTCAGCGATTACAAAGCGCGGGGTGCGGCCTTCAGGGACGCCGTCTCGAGGCTGGGGGGAAGACCATGAACATGACGCTCTTGCTGGCGCAACTCACGCTCGTCGGGCTCGGCTGGGTCGGGGTGGCCACCGCCAAACCCGAGGAATGGCCGCGCCACGCCGTCTACACGCTGGCGGCGATGGTCGTGACCTTGATCGTCTCGAGGGCCAAACCGCAGGCCTTCGTGCGCTTCGCGCCGCAATTCTGGACGTTGACCATCGTCGGTCTGGTGGCCACATTGATCCTGGCGCGCGTCAGCGGCGGAGGTTCGGTGGCGCGCTGGATCGATCTGGGGCCAGCCAACATTCAGTTCAGCGAGTTCGCCAAATTGGGTTTGATCCTGTACCTGACCAATTTTTTTACGCGGCGCGGGCTGGACTACAAGCTGGTCGGCCCGGTGCTGGTGATCGGGCTCACGTCCGGGCTGGTGGTGCTCGCGCCGAGCGTTTCGGCGGGCGTATTCGTGTTCTTGCTGGGCGTGACGGTCATGTTCATCGCGGGCATCGGCCTGTTCAGGTTGCTCTCGATTTTGCTGTTCGCCGCCATGCTGGCCGTGCCGACCGCGCAGGTCGTGATCAAGGCCTTCCCCTACGTCGGACAGCGCCTGGAGGGTTTCTACAACACCATCCAGGGCGAGATCGACTGCCAGGGGTACGCCTTCCAGGTCTGCAACACCAAGCGCGTGCTGGAACGCGCGGGCATCATCGGGTTGGGGCCGGACGTGCCGATGCGCCCGAATTTCTTCGGATCGTCCACGGATTTCGTGATCGCGCCGATCGCGCACGCGACCGGGTTGATCGGCGTGGCGGTGATCGTGGCGATGTTCTGCCTGATCCTCTTCGTGGGCTTCAAGACCTCCGAGTCCGTTTCCAGGCTGGCCGCTTCCAGCCGCGACCCCGAGCGCCAGACGGACTTGCAGGTCATGGCGGTGCTGGCCGCGAGCGGCACGCTGATGATCGTCTCGCAGGCGGTCATCAACCTGGGCGTCAGCATCGGCAATCTGCCGAATACGGGCATGACGCTACCGATGGTCTCTTACGGCGGCTCGAGCATGATCGCGCTGGGCGTGGCCTTCGGCTGGATTCAGGCGGCTTCCAGGGTCTTGCGCTCGAGCGAGACGAGCGGCGCGTCGGGGTTGCTGATGGCCTCGGGGGATGACTGAAATGCGGGCGCGTTTACGTTGCCTTAAGCCCCGCACGGTAGAACCCTCGAAGCTCATCAACACCGTCCAGCACGCAATGGTTTATACATCGAAAATACTTCGTCCCAGACGGTCTTCGCGCCCATAAGCCCTCGACTCGAGCCTCAATCGGAAACCATCAAACGGAGCCCATGACCACGACCGCCGCGCCCCACAACCCGACAGTGCTGCTCGCCACGGGCGGCACGGGCGGTCACATCTTTCCGGCGGTGGCGCTGGCGCGCGCGCTTTCCGCTCGCGGTTTCTCGAGCGCGATCATCGGCGGCGCGGGCGGCATGGAAGAAAGCATCGCGGCGAGAGAAAACCTGAAATTCTTCGGCGTCCGCACGGGCAAGCTCGACCGATCCAGCCCCGATCCTCGAGCCGTGCTGCGGGCGATGGCAGGCTTCGCGGATGCCCTCAAGATCGTCGGGCGCGAGCGCCCGATCGCGGTCGTGGGCTTCGGCGGCTTCGCGTCCTTTCCGGGCGCTGCCGCCGCGATCCTGCGCAGCGTGCCGCTCGTGCTGCACGACTCGAACGCCCGACCCGGCATCGTCACGAAATTCCTGGCGCGCTTCGCGAAGACCATCGCGCTGGCAGAGAAAACCGCGCAAGACGAACTGCCGCGCGGTAAGACCGTCTGGGTCGGAATGCCCGTGCGCGAGGTGCGCGTCCCCAAAACTGAAGCCCTGCAAAAGCTCGGGCTCGAGCCCGACAAGCCGCTCGTGCTGATTATCGGTGGCTCGCAGGGATCGCTGCTGTTAAACGCGCTCTTGCCGCCGATCCTCGAGCGAGCGCTCGAGGGCAAGGGCGTCCAGGTGCTGCACCAGACGGGTCGGGGAGGCGGGCGGCTGAGTCAGCTTCAGGAGCGGGTCAAGCACCTGCCCTGGTATCAGTGCATCGAATTCGTGGACGGCTCCGTCGCCTGGAGCGCCGCCGACCTGGGCATCACGCGCGCCGGAGCCAGCACGATCAGCGACGCCGCCTACCACGGCGTGCCGTTGATCCTGATTCCGCTCGCCTCGAGCGCGGAGGATCACCAGACCAGAAACGCGCTCGCTGTGCAGGCTCGAGGTGCCGGAATCTGCGTGCCTGAGCGCGATCTCGAGGCTGAATCGCAAAGCATCCCGAGTGCGTCGGAGTCGAGGGATTCTGGCTTGCCGACCCCGCTTTCCTCGGGTATGGTGTCTTGCTTGCGACCCGAACGCCACCAGGCGATGCGGGCGGCGGCGCTCGAGGCCAGTCCTGAAGGAGCCGCCGAACGGCTCGCGGAACTGGTGCTGAAGGCCGTGCAGGGCTCGAGCGCTCGCTCGGGCAGCGTGCAGGTCGGGGGTGGGAAATCGTGATGAGGCATTCGACAACGCGGGCTCATGACGACAACATCGTCCTCTACGCACCCGTTTTAAAATCAACGAACGCCTTCCTGGACGGTGTTTCCGAATACTCCGGACCCGAGGGCGCGCGATGAGCCACTACCACTTCATGGGCATCGGCGGAATCAGCATGAGCGGCCTGGCGCAGATGCTTTTTGAGCGCGGCGATACCGTCTCCGGCTGCGATGTCGCGCTGAACCTCTTGACCAAGCAACTCGAGACGCGCGGCCTGCGCATCTTCGAGGGTCACGCCGCCGCGCACATCGCGCCGGACGTGGACGTGCTGGTGACCTCGACCGCGATCTCGAGCGACGACCCGGAAGTCAGCGCGGCGCGCGAGGCGGGCAAACGCGTGATTCGCCGCATCGAACTGCTGGACGAGATGATGCGCGGCGCTGACGGCATCGGCGTGACCGGCACGCACGGCAAGACCAGCACCACCAGCATGATCGCGCACGTGTTCGTGAAGGCCATGCTGGAACCGACCGTCGTGGTCGGCGGAGAACTCGAGACCATCGGCGGCAACGCCAAGCTCGGCAAGGGAAATCACTTCATCGCTGAAATTGACGAATCCGACGCGTTCTTTCAGCGCATGAGCCCGCGCACGGCGGTCATCACCAACGTCGAGGACGACCACGTCGGCCTGGACGGCGATGTCAGGAACAACTATCACGCCAGCGTCGCGGAATTGCACGCGGCCTTCCGGCGCTTCGCGGAAAACGCGGAAGTCGTCGTCCACTGCGCCGACTGGCCGGGTTTATCCGACATGCTGAACGGCCTGAAGACCATCCCCTACGGCCTCTTGGACGGCGCGATGTACCGCGCCACGCGCATCACGCTCGAGCGCGGCACGGCTTCTTATGACCTGGAGGTGCGCGGCGAGACCCTCGGACGGGTCGAACTGGCCGTGCCGGGTGAACACAGCATCCTCAATTCGCTGGCGGCTTTCGCCGTGGCGGATCGGGCGGGAATCCCGTTCGAGACCGCGAGGGACGCATTGTTGAGCTTCACCGGCGCCGGGCGGCGCTGGGAAAAACTCGGCGAGGTGGGCGGTG
>CAXTKV010000021.1:0-38705 GCA_964244895.1 uncultured Deinococcales bacterium | reverse complement strand
AATTCTGTCATCATCAAAGTCTGTAACTACAGTCACAGGAACGTTTAGAACGTTCACCTTGATCTTCCTTCCCAAAGAGTCTACAAAAAAAGTTTTGTAGACTCTCGTTTGGCTTTCGCTCTTGGTCTGGATATTAATATCCGATCCAGGCTACCTACCTGATGAAAGAACGGTCTTTATGACGTAATATCCGTTTTGATAAATGATCTTTAGAGGAACTATGTTACCATTTACATTTACGTTGACAAGATAGCCCTCTCGTATGGCTCCCTGGCTGGCCTGATACGCTGCCCCTCTTGCACCTGCAATAGCCTCATTTAGCTGCGTTAGAGAAAGGCCACCGTATCGTTGAGCGGAGCGCTAAACAAAATGCCCCTCTGCATCTGCGAGAATCTCCCCATTTCGAGCAGTTTCCATGATATTTTGCCAATCTGTCGCAGCATTTCCAGTTATTTCAGGCCGTATAGATGGTTCAAGTCTTGCTGGTGGGTCGTAGGCACCAGATTCGAACAGTTTTTCGAAGTCTTCTTCGTCGGGGCAATTGTGTACCAACCATTGCCCATCACCCACGAAGAACGTGTGCGCCCCATCAACAGTCAGATTGTACATCGCACGATACAGACGAGAACACCGTCTCAGACGCAAGAAAAAGAACGCTGTCTGGAACGGTGTTCTCGAGAAGACGCCATTTTACTTGGCTTCGGTGACGGCGCTGTCAGCCCGAGCGGCAACTTTGGCCGTGACGTGCAACCTCGAGCGCAGACCGCCCGCGTACTCGGACAGGCCTTCCAGGGCGGCGCTGACGGGGCGGCGCATGTAGTATTCACCGCCGCCGAGGGGCGAGAGCAGCATGAAGGGCGCTTTGGAGAGGGATTCGAGCGTCTCGAGCACGATGCCGGAACCGATCCCAGCGCTTTCGATGCTGGCCATCACGTCCTGCGCGTTGACGATGCCGGGGGCGGTGAAGCGCGCCAGGGACAGCGTCACGAACGAGAACGCACCCCGCGCACCGACGCTGGTGTTGACACCGGCCTCGAGGGATTCGAGGGCGTCCGCGTCCAGCCGTCCGGCGTTCCAGTAACCCTCGAGTTCCAGCGGGCCGACCGGCGAGAGCCTGGTCAGCGCAGCGAGCGCTTCGATGGTCGCCAGATCCGCGCGCGCGATGTGCTCGAAGTCCGGGTGCTGCCGGAAGGCTTCCAGGGCGGTGGAATCGGCGGCCACAGCCAGGTATTTGGCGGCCTGTCCGCGTCCGGCCTCGATGATGGTGCGGGCTTCATCGGGGTCTTCGGTCACGGCCAGCGCGATGCGGTGCGCGCGCCGCCCGAGCTTGGCCTCGAGCATCAAGCCTTCGCCGATCACGTCCACCGCGTAGCCGAGCGCGATGAAGGCGGCGCGGGTGCGCTCCAGGGTCGTGCCGGAGCTGGCTGCGCTGGCCATACTTGCGCTGGCGCGTTCGAGAACGATCGGTGGCGCGGGTTCGATGGTCGGCTGGACGGGTTCGCGGCGCGGCGCGTCGGCGGCGCGCTGGTCGCGGTCGCGGGCGATCAGGTTTTTCAGGGTGCTGCGGGCTTCCTCGGCAGGTTTGGCCTTGCGCGCGTCGGGGGCGGCGCTGGCATCGGCCTTTTCGGCATCCTTGGGTTCTTGCGGGTACATCAGGCCCTTGGGGTACGGCGAGACGCTGATCTCGCGCGTGCGCACCTCGCGGATGTACGGGCTTTCTTCGAGGATGATGCGTTCGGGTTTGGGCGGGGGTGCGGGGCGCGGCTTTTGTTCGGCTTTCGGGTCGCGCACGCGCACCACGCGCTCGAGCGCGAAGCGTCGGTCGGCCAGCACGGTGATCAAGAGCGCATCGTTGACCTGAAGTCGGTGCTTGGCGTAGTAGTCGGCCAGTCCGTACAGGCGGCGCTGTTTCGGGTCGGCGGTCAGCGTGATTTCCTCACCGCCGTCGCCGACGAACACGACGGAACCGGTGGTCGGCACGACGCGTTCGAGGTATTTGAGCACCGCGATCGAACCGGAATCGAGGCACGGTCGGGTCAGGATGTACCGGTAGCGCCCCGCGATGTTCTCGAGGCTCATACGGGAATCTCCGGTTGGCTGGTGTTGGAACCTCTCTCGAGGCGCGGGTCGTCGGTCGGTTCGGTTGGATGCATGGGTTGATGTCGCTGTTCAGCGCGCGAACCTCGCGTGCGAGGGGTCTGGTCGGTGTTGGGGCGCGCCATCAGATCGTCTTGGAGATGCGCAATCTGATCGTGTTGGAAGCGCGTAACCTGATCGTGGAGCGTGCTGAGTCGGGTGGGTGTTCCGGCGGTCAGCGCGTGGTACAGCTCTCGCGTGACGTGCAGCGTCGCTCTGGCATCGCCGAGCGCGCGGTGGCGCGATTCGATTGTAACCCCATACGTCGCGGCGAGCGAGTCGAGCCCGCGCCGACGCCGTCCTGGCAGCGTTCGTTTGGCGAGGTTGATCGTGTCCACCAGCGGGTTGTTCAACTTGAAGCCCAATCTAGCAAATCTGGGCTCGAGAAACGCGACATCGAAATGCGCGTCCTGAATCACGATGGTCGCACCCTCGATGAATTGCGCGAGTTTTTCCAGGCTGGCGTCGAGCGGTGGCGCGTTCTTGACCATCAGTTGGCTGATGCCAGTCAGTTTGGTGATGAACGGCGGGATCGGGCGTTTGGGGTCGTTCAGCGCGCCGAATTCGGCGTAGCCTTCCGGCCCCAGTTTGACCGCGCCGATGTCGATCAGTTCGTCGCGTTCCAGGTGGCCACCGGTGGCTTCCAGGTCGATCACGACGATGGTTTCGCCCAGCGCGGGGAAATCGCGTTCCCAGGCCCACAGGCTCAGGTTGGTGCCAACCTGCTTGAAACGCCCATCGAGCAGCCTGGGCAGGGCGCGCGCCTCGCCCTGGAAACCGATGGCGCGAGCCAGTTCCTCGAGTGCGACGGGTTCCTCGCGTTCGTTCAGAACGCGGTGCGCCAGCCTGGAGATCGCCGGGTAGATCGTGCGCTTCACGAAGAACACCGTACCAGACGGTGTTCTTGTGTTTCGTAAAAGACCGTCCTGGACGGTCTTCCTGATTCGGTGCGGGTCTTCGAGATGTCTGGCGTGCGAGTGATGAGTCGGCAAACGATCCGCCCAGCACGTCTGAATTCACGTTCCGGGTTTGGGGGGCGCATCAAAAACGTCATCGCTGACGATGATTCTACGATGCCTTTCGTAAGAATCCACCATTCGTGACCCGCTCGAGCGCATCCGCCAACGAGATCAGACGTTCGTCCGCCAGCGCGGGCGCGATGAACTGCACACCGACGGGCAAACCCGCCGTGCTGCTGTAGGCGCCATGCGCGTCCTCGAAGCCGAACGGCAGGCTGATGCCCGGCAAGCCCGCCAGGTTGACGGTGACGGTGTCCACGTCCGTCAGGTACATCGAGACGGGATCGTCGGTTTTCTCGCCGATCCTGAAGGCGGCGCTGGGTGCGGTCGGCAAGAGCAGCACGTCCACGTTCTCGAAGGCGCTCGAAAATTGCCTCGAGATCAGCGCTCTGGCCTTCAAGGATTTCGAGTAGTACGCGTCGTAGTAGCCGGATGAGAGCGCGTAGGTGCCCATCAGGATGCGGCGTTTGACTTCCGGCCCAAAAGACATTCCTCTGGCTTTGGACATCACGTCGTTCAGATCGCCGCTCAGCCCGAAGCGGTTCGAGAAGACCATGCCGTCGTAGCGCGCCAGGTTGGACGATGCCTCGGAGGCCATCACCAGGTAGTAGGCCGCCAGCGCGATCTCGAGCGAGGGCAAGGAGACTTCATGCAGCGTTGCGCCCAATCCCTCGAGTTCGCGCTTGACGGCTTCGATTGCACCCAGCACGCTCGGTGCGTTGCCATCCCCGAGCGCCTCGCGCACCAGTCCGACGCGCAAGCCCCTGATGTCCTGCTCGAGCGCCGCCGTGAATCGGGGTTCCACTTTCAGGGATGTCGAATCCATCGGATCGTGGACGCAGATCGCGTCCAGCACGGCGGCCATGTCAGCGGCGGATCCCGCGAACGGCCCGACCTGATCGAGGCTCGAGGCGAGCGCCACGACCCCGTATCTCGAGACGCGCCCGTAGGTGGGTTTCATGCCGTAGACGCCGCAGAACGCGGCGGGCAGGCGGATCGAACCGCCCGTGTCAGTACCCAGAGAAACCGGCACGATGTTTGCGGCGACCGCCGCCGCAGGGCCGGAACTCGAGCCGCCCGGAACGCGCGAAGCATCGAGTGGGTTGCGGGTCGGGCCGAACGCGCTGTTCTCGCCGCTGCTGCCCATGCCGAACTCGTCCAGGTTGGCCTTGCCGATCAGGATCGCGCCCGCGTCCAGCAGGTGCTGCGCCGCCGTGCCCGTGTACGGCGAGACGAAATGCTCGAGCGCCCTCGACCCCGCCGTGGTGCGCGTGCCCACCACGCACAGGTTGTCCTTCATGGCGACCGGCACGCCCGCCAGCGGCCCGACGGTTTCACCGCGCGCAATTTTCGCGTCCAGCGCCCGCGCCTGCTCGAGCGCGCCGTCCGTCACGGAAATAAAGATGTTGTTCGTGTCGTCATGCGCGCCTTGCAATGCGTGTTTGACGACCTCCTCGGCGCTGACCTCTCGGTTTTTGATGCGCCTGGCAGTCTCGAGTGCCCTCATGCGGACGAGTGTACCAACGCGCGGCGAGGCTGTCAGCCCGCGCCTGGGTGATCCCAGGTGATCTCTCGAGGCTCGCACTGGACGGTATTCTCGAAGATTCGAGCCGTACTCGAGTTCGATCAGGCTAGAGGACACCGTTCAGCACGCATGTTCAAACGACCGTGCTGGACGGTGCCCTTTAACGCAGCACCTCGAACTGGCTGGCTTTTTCCACTAAACCCATCGCGCGGTAGGACTGGGCGAGCTGGGATGCGAAAAAAGCGGTGGCCTTGGCGTCCCCGCCCAGGCTGACCTGATCCATGCAGTACAGGTGGTTCTGCACCGCGACGTGATACCAGCCGCGTTGCGCGGCGACGGCGGCCCGCAGGTGCGCGAGCCGTAATTCCACGATGGTGTGCCGTGACGTATCGGATGAAGTGTCCACGTTTGCCCCCAATGTCAATTTCGGTTTCGGGACAGATGCCCCGCTTCAAACGTTGCGATTGTAAGACCTCACCGTCCTCATCAATGGGTGAATCGTCACATCGTGAGACGAGATTCTGGAATAGCGTCCCAGACGCCTTATCTGGATGCTCGAGGGGATACCTAAACCGATTACCCGATCAGCCCGAATCGGGTGTCAGGTTCCGGTGCTCGCCGCCGTGCTACACCAACGGCGTGCCGCGCCGCTCACGCCCTGGACGCAGGAAGCTCGGGCTTCACCCGCTCGTGCCCGTGCTGGCTTGCCTGGCGCTGTGGGTGGCGTTCGAGTTCTTGCGCGCCGAATGCGTCGCGGCGGGCGGGTCGTGCGCACCGATCCTGCGGTTCTGAACGCATTTCTTAAGAATGCGCTTTTGGGAGCACCGTCCAGCACGCGAATCTCGAGAAACAAAAAAGACCGTCCTGGACGGTCTTTTTGAGGTTATTCGGCTTTCGCACCGTTTGGACGCCTGCGCCTGCGCCTGCGCCGACCGGAGCCACCGCCCTGCGCCTGTCCTTCGACGGCTGGCGTGGTGCTGGCGGTCGCGTTCACGGCCTGGGCGGGTTGCGCACCGTTCGGGGCGAATCGCACGCGACCCTGACCGGGGCGACCTTCGGCTGGGCCTTTGGCGGCGCGGTTCGCGTTGACTTCGGTGGCGGACGGCACGAGCGGCTTGATGACTTCGGGACGCACTTGCGGTCCGCGCTGCGCTGAATCCCCCTGCTGAGGGGCTCGAGAAGCCTGCTGGCCTCTGTGCGGCTGAGAACCGCGCTGCGGGTTCTGCGGGGCTTGTGGGCGCTCAGACGGGCGCTGCTGAGCCTGATTGCGGGCGTCAGCGGGTTCTTCGCCCATGTGGGCGCGCGTCCACTCGCCGAAGTACAACTTGCGGGCCGTGACCTTGACGGGCCGGGCGTGTTCCGGCTTGGGGCGTCCCGAGAGCACGACCACGCGTCTGGCGTCCGTGCTTTTGGCGGTTCCAGCGCGTTGCTGGGGTTGGGGACTGCTCTGTTTCGGGCCGCGCCCCTGCTGGGGGCGCTTGCCGCTGTTTTTACCGTTCATATCGAACTCCTTCACAAAATCGATCTGCCGGGCGACCGGGTTCGCGCCCGCGATTTGCACGCGAATCGGCGTGCCCAGCTTGTACTGTCGGCCCGCGCGTCCGCGCAAGACCGTTCCATCCTCGACCAGCGTGTAATGGTCGTCATTCAGGGCGCTCAGTCCGATCAGCCCTTCGACGCCATTGTCCAGCATCACGAACATCCCGAAGGCCGTGATGCTCGAGACGTGCGCCTTGAACACCTGCCCGACGCGCGCCTGCGCCCAGCGCGCCTGGTAGTACTTCGTCAGGTCGCGTTCCGCATCGGAGGCGTTGCGCTCGCGGTTGGAGGTGTGATCGCCCAATTCGGGGAGCGTCGCGGCCAGCACCTCGCGGCGTTTGGCGCCCATCTTGCGGGCGATGAAGGCTTTCAGCACGCGGTGAACGATCAGGTCTGGGTAGCGCCGGATCGGGCTGGTGAAGTGCAGGTAATCGGAAAATGCCAGGCCGAAGTGGCCCTTGTTTTCAGACGAATATTTGGCCTGCCGCATGGAGCGCAGCAAGAGCGTGTTGACGGGGCTTTCGAGGGGCGTGCCGCGCACGTTCGCCAGGATCTCCTGGTACGCCTGCGGTGTGGGTTTGCCGCCCGGCACGGTGATGGACAGCTTCGCGAGGTTCGCCACGACCTCAAGAAAGCGCTGCGGCGAGGGTTCCTCGTGGATGCGGTAGAGCGCGGGAATCTCGCGGCTGTGCAGGTGGTTGGCGACCAGTTTGTTGGCCGTCAGCATCAGGTCTTCGATCAATCCTCGCGCGGTTTCCTCGCGCACGGGAATCAGCGTCAACGAGCCGTCCGGTTCGATGTCGACCTTGACTTCTTTGAGGCGGAAATCCAGGCTGCCCTCGCGGAAGCGCTTTTCGCGCATGCGGGTCGTGAGCTTCAAGAGCAGGTGCAGATCGCCCTCGAGATCGCGCGCGTGGTCGGGCATGGCGGATTTGGCCTCACTAAACGCCTGAACCTCGTCGTAGGTCAGTCGCGCCTTGGAGTGAATCACGCTGTTGACGATGGCGTAATTCTCCACGTCGCCATCCGCGCTCAGTTCCACCAGCACCGACAGCGCCAGCCTGTCCTCGCCGGGCACGAGCGAACAGACGCCGTTTGAAAGGCGCTCGGGCAGCATCGGCAGCACCTTGCCGGGCAGGTAGACGCTGGTGGCTCGAGCCCTGGCTTCGACATCGAGCGCGCCGCCTTCAATCACGTAATGCGAGACATCCGCGACGTGAACCCCGACCAGGAAATGACCGTTCTGGAGGGGTTCGATGTGAATCGCGTCGTCGAAATCCTTGGCGTCCTTGCCGTCGATGGTGAAGATCCGTTTGGCGCGCAGGTCGCTGCGGCCTTCCAGCGCGGATTCGGGAATCTCGAGCGGGATGCGTTCGGCCTCCGCCACGACTTCCGGCGGGAACGCGTCGTGCAGCTCGAACTTGGCGATCACGGCGCGGGTTTCGACCTCCGGGGAATCCTCGAAACCCAGGACTTCGGTGATCTCGCCGTAGGGTTCGTCCTCACCGGTCAATTCCGGCCAGAACAGTTTGACGGCCACGCGCGCGCCCGCGCGCAGGTTTTCTGTGCCTGTCGGCATCAGCACCGTGCGCGGCAGGCGCGTCTCGTCGGGTCGCAGGATCGCGTAGCCCTTCGAGAATTCCAGCGTGCCGACGATGCTCTCGCGTTTGCGCTCCAGGATGCGGATGATCTTGCCGCGCGGCGTGTCTTCACCCTTCTTGCGTTCGACCCGCGCCACCACGCGGTCGTTGTGCCAGGCGTAGAACATGCCTTCCGGCCCGACGAACAGGTCGGGCAAGCCGGGCGTCTCCGGCACGACGAATCCGAAGCGGTAGCCGCGCGCATCGAAGCGCCCGACGACCACGGCGGTTTCCTTGGGCAGCGCATAGGTGTGACGCTTGGGTTGCGCCAGTTGGCCCTCGCGCACCAGCCGATCCAGCGTGCTTTCCAGGCCCTTGCGACCGCCCAGGCGCTCCACGTCGATGCTGGGCAGGAGCTTCAGCAAATCCCGCGCCTGCTGCGGCTTCGGGTTGGCGCGAAAGAATTCCAGGAGCGCTTCAATCGGATCGAGCGGTTTGACTTGCGCCTCGAAGATGTTCTCGCGGTTGGCGCGGCGCACGCGCACGGCTGAACCGTTCGCGCTACCCGTTTCGGGCTTGGCGCGTTCGTCGGTTTCGGGTTCCACGTCCTGCTGGATGGCGGTCTCGAGCATGTCCGTGGGCTGGTGGATGTCACCCAGCAGGGTCACGACCGCCGCGTCCTCGGTCGCACCCTGCTTGCGGGCGCGTTTCCTGCCGACGCCCGCACCCCGCGCTTCTCGAGACGGTGCAGCGCTTGAGGGTGCAGCGCTCGCGGGCACCGTCGCGGGCGGTGCTTCTTGTTTCACGTGCTGGACGGTGTTCTTCGCTTTACGCCCTCGAGTCTCGGCGCTCGGCTGGCTCGAGGTTGGTTTGATTTGCTTCGGGGACACCGTCTGGGACGGTGTTTTCTGTGCCGCGTCCGCGACGGTCTTTTTTGGACGCCCGCGCTTGCGCGCTTGCTCTGCGGCAAGCGGAAGTGGCGTCTGGGTCGGGGGTTTCTTGTTGCGCCGTCGGCTCTTGGCCTCGGCGGTCTTCGGTTCGGACGCCTTCTTGGGCATCGCGGTGTCATCTGGAACGATAAAAACTCCTTGTGTCTGTCTAACTTAGGTCTCGCACGTCATGGACGTGTAGACGCACTAATCGGAAGCCTGCGCCAGCAGTTCCTCGAGCAAGCCGTACTGCTCGAGTTCCGCGCGCACCGCCCCGAGGGATTCGCTGAAGGCCGTCAGGCATTCGTCGACCTGATCGCGCGTGACGGTCAACGGCGGCTCTAGGCGCATCATTTCTTGTTGGTTCAGCCCGAACGCGGTCAGCACGCCTCGGGCGCTCATCTCGCCGATGAAGAGCGCGCCCACGTCGGAATCCAGGAACTCCACGCCGATCATCAAACCCTTGCCGCGCACTTCTTTCAAGAAATACGGGTAGGCCGCGCGGATACCCTCGAGTTCCTTCATCAGGTAATCGCCCTGCACGCGCGCGTTTTCCAGCAAACCTTCTTGTTCGATCACGTCCAGCGTGGCGAGCGCCGCCGCGCAGGCCAGCGGGTTGCCACCGAAAGTGCTGGAATGAACCTTCGGATCCACGTCGAACGGCGTCCAGAGTTCCGGCGTCGCCATGAACGCCCCGATCGGCATCACGCCGCCACCCAAACTTTTGGCGAGCGTCACCATGTCCGGTTCCACGCCCTCGTGCTCGATGGCCAAGAACTTGCCGGTGCGACCCATACCGGACTGGATCTCGTCCGCGATCAGCACCACACCTTTGGCCTTCGTCATCTCGCGCACGGCCTTGAAATACCCGACCGGCGGCAGGTTGATACCGCCCTCGCCCTGGATCGGCTCCAGGATTACGGCGGCGGTGTCGTCGTCGATCTCTCGAGCCAGCGCATCCGCGTCCCCGAAAGGCACGTGCGCCACGCCCGGCATCAGGGGTCGGAACGGATCCTGATAGCCCGCTTTCGGGGTCAGGCTGAGCGCACCCATCGTCTTGCCGTGAAAGCCGTTCTTGGCGCTGATGATCTTCTTCTTGCCGGTCGCGGCTCGAGCAATCTTGATCGCGCCCTCGACCGCTTCCGCGCCCGAGTTGCCCAGGAACAAATACTGAATGTTTCCCGGTACGAGCCCCGCCAGGCGCTCCCCGAGTTCCGCGTAACCCCTGGTCATCATGACCTTGGCGGGCATCGGCATTCTGTCCAGTTGCCGTTTAACCGCCTCGATCACGTAAGGGTGGCGGTGGCCCACACCCATCGCGCCGTACAAACCCAGAAAATCCAGGTAGCGCTTGCCCGCCGAATCGAAGATGTAGCAGCCCTCGGCATGATCTTCCAGAACATCCAGGCCCGTCAGGCGCAGCAAGCTGGCGAGTTTCGGGTTGATGTGCTTCTGGTACAGCTCGTAGGTGTGTTCGACTTCATCCATTCAAACTCCAAACCGCGCGCACCGGGTTTCGTGCGTCGCGTTCGCGTGGATTGTCTTGTGGGCTCAGGGCTAATGACAAGATCACGCTCGGGGGTGTTCACGCCTCGAGTCGGACTGCACGCCGTTTTGGTTGTTCCTCGGATCGCTTCGCGCGGATGGGGCGATCTCGAGTGGCGTTCGGGCAGCCCAGACCGGGCCTAACGAGCATGAGTGTAGCACCTTTGGCTGCCGGAAGTCGGTATGCGCCGACCCGAAACGCGCTGCGCCCTCGAGATGGCCGCCTGGAACGACCCCGAAGCGATCTTGAGCCATGGCTCATCCTGAGAACGCCGTCGAGTACGCGGCCTCGAGAATGCGTGTGGGACGACTTACTCTGCCTCGAGGGCCTCGCGCAGGTACTGCGGGATCGGCACGGTGCGCTTTTCCAGATCGGTCGCGATGTGCTCGGTGAACCCTTCGGCCAAGAGAGCGGAATCGGAGGCGCGTTCGACCGCGTACTCGAAACGCACCAACCGGGATTTGAGCGCACCCAATCGCGTCGTCAGCACGATCTCGTCGTCGAACACGGCGGGCCGACGGTACTTCAGGCTGACGTTGGTCACGACCAGCAGCACGCCGCGCTTCTCGACCTCTCGGTACGGCACGCCCAGGTCATCCATGAACGCGACCCGGCCCATCTCGAACCAGATCACGTAATTGCTGTGGTGCGCGATGCCCATCGCATCCGTCTCCGCGTAACGCACGCGAAACCGAATCTGGGATTGGCGAACGACCATCACAGTGTCCCCAATGTGCCGGGAACGACCGTCACAGTGTCCTCGATGGGCCGGGAACGACCGTCACGGTTATAGATGTGCCGGGAACGACCGTCACGGTTATAGATGTGCCGGGAACGACCGTCACAATATCCCCATCGGGTCGTCGCCGACCGGGTGAAACTCGAGCAGGGGCGTGCGCTTGAGCTTCAGTTCGCCCGCGATCTGGCGTTGCAGGTAACCCTTGGCGTGATCGAGCGCAGCCACAGCCTGCACGGTGTCCCCGATGCTGGAAATAAACACTTTCGCGTGCAGCAAGTCCGGGCTGATCCTGACGCGTTCGACGGTCACGATGATCGGCAATCTGGGATCGTGCAATTCGTGGATCGCGCCGGAAAGCGCGCGCCCGATGCTGGCTTCGACCTGCGCGGTGCGCTGGCTCATGGAGAGAGGGGAAAGGGCAAAGGTAAAAGGGGAAAACTCGAGAACACCGTTCCGGACGCGATCTCGAGGACGCGTTCAGAACGGTGCGCTCGGGTCTGACTCGTGACCTGTGACCTGCGGCCCGTGGCCCTCACGCCTCTCCCCCGACGCGTCTGATCACGTCCGCGACCGCCTGAGCGAGTTCTTTGATCTCGGCTTCGGAGGGGCCTTCGACCATCACGCGCACCAGGGGCTCGGTGCCGCTGGGGCGCAGGTTGACGCGGCCTCGCCCGTCGAGGGCGCGCTCGGCCACGGCCACGGCTGCCGCAACGTCCGCATGCTGGCTGATGCCGTGCTTGTCGGTCACGCGAACGTTCAGCAGGGTCTGCGGGAACATCGGCATCTCGAGACGCCAATCCTGAAGGTTCTTGTCGCTGGCACGCATGGCTTTAAGAGTTTCGAGGGCCGTCAGGATGCCATCGCCAGTCGGTGCGGCGTCCAGGAACAGCAGGTGGCCAGATTGCTCGCCACCGAGGGTCAGGCCGCGTTCGAGCAGGCGTTCGTGGACGTAGCGGTCGCCGACGGCGGTGCGCTCCAAGCTGATGCCGTGCTCGCGCAGCTTGACTTCCAGGCCCATGTTGGACATCAGCGTGGCCACGACGGTGCTTTCCTTGCGGTGCAGGGCCGTGATGTAGAGCATGTGGTCGCCGTGCACCAGTTCTCCGGTGTGATCGACCAAAATGGCGCGGTCGCCGTCGCCGTCGAAGGCCACGCCCAGGTCGTAGCTGCCCTCGCGCACCAGGCGTTGCAGGTGTTCGGGGTGGGTGCTGCCGCACTGCCAGTTGATGTTCTTGCCATCCGGGGTGGTGTACACCGCGAACACGTCCGCCCCGGCGCGCTGAAAGACGCGCGGCGCCATTTTGAAGGTCGCACCGTTGGCGCAATCGAGCGCGATCCGCAAGCCCGTCAGGTCTGGCGCGTGCTCGTTCAGGAAATCCGAGTACTGGCGTTCCGCCTCGCGGTAATCCGTGACCGTGCCGACGTTGACGCCCGTGACGGGCTCGAGGGCCGCGCCGATCTTCGATTCGATCTCGAGTTCGAGGGTGTCGGAAAGCTTCTCGCCGTTGCCGCCGAAGAACTTGATGCCGTTGTCCTCGAAGGGGTTGTGGGACGCGGAAATCACCACGCCCGCCGTGGCGGAAAGCTGGCGCGTCAAGTAGCTCACGCCCGGCGTCGGAATCACGCCGACGTGGATCACGTTGACGCCGCGCGCCGTCAATCCCGCCGCCAGCGCCGCCTCGAGCATGTCGCCGCTCTTGCGCGTGTCGCGCCCGATCACCACGGTCGGCTTGCGGGATTGCGATTTGAAGACTTCCGCCGCCGCCCGCCCCAGATCGAGCGTCCAGTCCGCTGTCAACGGGAATTCTCCCGCGATTGATCGCACGCCGTCCGTACCGAAGAATTTGCGTTGAGTCATAAAGGTTAGCCAGGAGGATAGCACCAGATGCCTGAACGCCAGTTCAAGCGGCGCGTTTTCGCGCCCTCCGCTGGCGCTCGAGTCGGAGCGACGACGGGATCGATCCCTTCCCGCTTTCCAGGTGCGATCCAACAAAGAACACCGTCCTGGACGGTGTTCTCGAGACGAAGGAATTTGCGTGCTGGAGCGCGAGTAGCCCGATAGGTGCTGTCTTTCGAGCAAGAAGCGCGAGTAGCCCGATAGGTGCTGTCTTTCGAGCAAGAACAGTGTTGTCTGAAATTCAGTACCCGGCCTGACGCAAGCTGACGTTGTAGGCGTAGACCGTCTGGGTGTTGCCGACCCAGTTAGACACGTCGAAAGCGATGCTGGTCGTGGTTGGGCCGGTCGTGAAGGTCAGGTAGCGCGGCGCGTAAGTCGTGCCGGTCGGTGTGATGGTCAAGCTGGAAACCGTGCCGCCAAAACTGCTGACGCTGAGCGCCATGCCCTGCGCGGCGTTGGTGCCGCGCATCCAGGCGCTGAGGGTGTAGCTGGTGTTGGGTTTCAGGCCGGTGATGATCTGGTAGATGCCATCGCCGGGGTTGAGCTTGACCACCGTGTTGCCACCATCCGCCATCAGACTGGGGACACCCCACCAGTTCCAGCCCGTGGTGCCGCTGGCAAACGCGCCGTTGATAACAGCGTTGGTCGCGCTGTATGCAACTTTTGGCGTCCAGTTGGGGAAGTTGCGAATCAGCGCTTCAATGTCCAACCGACCGTTACCGATGCCGTCCGTGCCGCGCGCGCTCACGTTTTCGTCGTAGATGTTGCCGTTGCGGAAGCCATCCATCAGGTACTTGCTGAACGCCCCAGCGTCCACCCCGGCGGGCAGCTCCTTCAGGCCGAGCGCCAGGGCACCGCTCAGGATCGGTGCAGCGAAAGAGGTTCCGGTGAAGGCCGCCGCCTTGTTGCCCGGAAAGGCGCTGAAGATCGATTCGCCGGGGATCACCCCGAAGAGGCTACCGCCGTAATTGGTGAAGCTCGAGAGGATGTCCGTCGAGTTGACGCTGCCGATGCCGAAAACGAAACCCTTCACGCCATCCCAGTAGGTCGTGGCGGCGGGGTAGGTGATGCCGTCCTTCATGCCGTCGTTGCCCGCCGAGGCGACGACGTAAACCTTCTTGCTGGCGGCGTATTGGAGTTCGGTAATCAACGATGTCTGGTTCTGGGCGGAACCGAGCGAGAGGTTGATGACCTGCGCGCCCTTGGCGATGGCCCAGTCGATGGCCAGCACGACCTTGTCCAGGTCGCCGGAACCGTTCTTGTCCAGCACGCGCAACGGCAGGATCGTGGCTTTCGGTGCGACCTGCAAGACGATGCCCGCCACGCCCGTGCCGTGACCGTAAGCCCGGTCGGAGGTCGTGCCGACTTCCTGCGGGTTGGCATCGTTGTCGACGTAGTCTTTCCACTCTGCGGCGGGGGCGAGGCGACCCGCGAAGACCGGGTGCGCCGTGTCGATGCCGGTATCGATCACTGCGACCTTGACGCCCGCGCCGAAGTTGCGGCTGATGGCTTGGGCCTGCGGCAAGCGAATCTGCGAAAACGCCACGTTGTTCTGCGCGGGCAAAGACGGGACGCTCGAGCCACCGGACCAGGCCGTCCAACCGCCGGACCAGGCTGTCCAGCCGCCGGACCAAGCCGTCCAACCGCCCATCCAGACGTTCTCGGCGTTGGCCGCGTTGCCCTGGGGCGTCAGCGGAACCCTGTTGGTGGTGGCGACCACGGGCGCTTTGAGCGTCCCGAGGCTTTCATCGACGCCTTTGACGGCGGGATCGTTGCTGGGTGGTCGGGCATTGACACCCAGGATGGCGAATCCGGCCTCAGGGTGCCAGGACAGCATGCTGCCGCCGTACTTCTGTTCCAGGTTCGCGGTCGTATCGCTGGCGCTGACCTGAACGGTCACGGTGAACTTGCCGCTTTCGCCAGCCGCGCCCAGGTTGGCGGCGGGCATCTGATTGCAGGCCATCAGGGCTGCGGCGCTGATGGCGAGACTGAGCGCTCGCCATGCGGGGACGGAATTGTGGCGAAGGTCTCGAGACCGGGCTTGAATCATGAGGGTAAGGATAAATAATGAAATATCACGCCTTTCTTACCCGCTCTTTTTGTTGCTGAGCGTCCCAACGCTTGGCCTTCGTGACGTGACTCGAGTACCCGCCACCTGCTGGCGGGATTCGCCGCTCGGGTCGGCGCACCCCGAAGGCTCTAAATAAATGAAAACACCGTCCTGGACGCACATTTCGCCGTGCGTCCAGGACGGTCTTTCGGCGATTCTCAGTGCGCGTCGTACCAGGTCGCGCCAGCGCCGACCTCGACGCCCAAGGGAACCCTCAGCGGGAAGGCGTTCTCCATCGTGGCGCACAGGATCTTGCTGACCGCTTCGACGTGATCATGCGGGCATTCGACCACCAGTTCGTCGTGAACCTGCAACAGCAACCGCGCACCGGATGGCCCCAGCAACGGATCGAGGTCGATCATGGCGCGCTTGATGATGCCCGCAGAGGTTCCCTGGATCGGCATGTTGATCGCGGCGCGCTCGGCGGCCTCGCGGACGGGGAAGGCTTTGGCGTTGATTTCAGGCATGTACCGTCGCCGCCCGAACAAGTCCTGCACGTAGCCGTTCTTGCGGCAGAATTCCTTGGTGTCTTCCAGGTATTTCGTGATGCCCGGATACGCGCCGAAGTAACGCTCGATGAAGCCCTTGGCATCTTCATAGGGCATGCCCATGTCGTTGGCCAGCCGGTGGGCGCTCATGCCGTACAGCACGCCGTAATTGATGGTCTTCGCGCCCCGGCGCTGGTCGCTGGTGACGGATTCCAGGGGGATGTTCAGGATCGTGGCGGCGGTGCGGCGGTGAATGTCCTCATCGTTCTTGAAGCCCTCGATCAGCGCGGGTTCTTCGGTGATGTGCGCCAGAATCCGCAATTCGATCTGGCTGTAATCGGCGCTCAGGAGCTTGCAACCCGGCGCGGCGATGAAGCCCTTGCGGATCTCGCGCCCCATCTCGGTGCGCACCGGAATGTTCTGCAGGTTCGGGTTGATGCTGGACAACCGGCCCGTGGCCGCGACCGTCTGCGAGAAGGTCGTGTGCAAACGTCCCGTTCTGGGGTTGACCAGCATCGGCAACGGATCGAGGTACGTGCCGCGCAACTTGGCGATCTCGCGGTACTCGAGGATTTTCGGGATGATCGGGTGCTCGTCGCGCAACTTTTCCAGTTCGCTGACCGCGGTCGAACGCTTGCCGGTCAGTTTCGTTTTCTTGCCGGACGCGAGCTGGAGTTTGTCGTACAACAATGCCTCGAGCTTGTCGCGGCTGTTCAGGTTGAATTCCTCGCCCGCCAGCCCCCAGACCTCATGCTCGAGCGCCTGGATTCGCGCGCCCATCGCGTCCGACAATCCCTTGAAGAACGGCGCGTCGATCAGGATGCCGTGCGCCTCTATTTTGGCGAGCACGACCGCCGTGGGTTTCTCGAGATCGTCGTAGAGCGACCTGATTTCTGGAGCCATCAGCTTCGGCAGTTCCTGCAACAGTCTCGCGCCCACGCTGGCGCGGCCCGCGGCGTCCTTGGGCCAGTCCGTCTCGAGGTAACGCTGGGCGGCTCGCGCGGGTTCCGCCGTGTTGGGATCGAGGCAGTACGCCATCAAGATCGGGTCGTCGCCGGGCTCTACCTTCATGCCCCAAGAAATCGCGTGCACCGCCAGCGCTTTGGCATCCGCACCGTGCAGCACGGTGTTTTCACCGATAGATTCCAAGCTTGGGGCGGGCGATTCCCGAACGCTCCAGTTCGCGCGCGGGTCGGCGTAGGCCAATCCCGTGATTTGAGCCCCGACCGGGTTGTCTTCTGAAAGCACGAAACCGTAGATCGCGTTCGCGTCGGGATTGATCCAGTCTGCGCGCTCGATCTGGAGGACGGGTCTGGCTGGCGTCAGGGGGTCGCTGCCCGATTCCAGCCCGAGTTCCCTGACGAAACTGTTGAACTCGAGTTCGCGCAGCAGGGCCTTGAGCGCCTCGACATCGGGTTCGTGAACCTTGGCGGTGGTGAAATCCACGTCCAGGTCGACGTGCGTCACGATCCTGGAAAGTTCCTTGCTGAAGATCACGTTTTCATAGCTGTCCCGAATTTTTTGGGCGTCCTTTTCGGGCTTGATCTCGTCGAGGTGATCCAGGATGTACTGCAAACTGCCGTAGGTTTCCAGCAGCTTCTGCGCGCCCTTCGGCCCGATCCCTTTCGCTCCCGGAATGTTGTCGCTGGAATCCCCGGTCAAGGAGCGGTAATCGACCCATTGCTCGACCGTCACACCGTACTTGGCCTTGACATCGGCGGGCGCGATTTCCGCGTTATCGCTGCCGATCACGCGCACCCGATCCGAAAGCAACTGGTACGCGTCGCGGTCGCTGGTCAGGATGCGCACCTCCGCTCCCGCTTCCTCGGCGCGCCGGGCGAGCGTGCCGATCACGTCGTCGGCCTCGAACCCGCCGACCTCGAGCCGCACCAGACCCATCAAATCCACCAGGCGCTTGATCTTTCTGATCTGCTCCGGCAGGTCGTCCGGCGTCTGGGCGCGGCCCGCCTTGTAATCCGCGAAGGCTTCGTGGCGAAAGGTTTTGACGGGTGGGTCGAAGACCACGATCACGGCGTGATCCCTGGCATCCGAAAGCGCCATGGCGGGAATCTTCTTCTTGCTCGAATCCCCGCCGTCGCGCAGCAATTTCATCAGCGTTTTCATGAAGCCAAATATGGCCTGGGTCGGTTCGCCCTTCGATGTCATCATCGTCGTCGGCCCTCGAGAGAGCGCGAAGTACGAACGGTAGGCCAGGGCGTGACCGTCGATCAGCACCACGCGTTTGGGCATGACGCCATCCGATTTCGGGGCGCGGTGAATGAATTCGACGGTCTCGGAGGCCGGTGGGATGCCGCGTTCGTCCTCGACGGTTTCCTCGGGCTCGTTGGTGGCCGCTGCGGTCGAGGCCGTCTGCGCCGGGGTCGAGTTCGGTTCGCCCGAGTCCGGCTGGTCGTCGGGCTCGAAAAGATTCGGCTGGCTCATGGTTCAATTCTAACCGTTCGGGGCAGATTCTGTTTTAGGCGAAATGGCGAAGCCTGTTGGCGAATCGAGACCACCGTCCAGCACACGAACCTCGGTTGCTCGAGAAGTGTGTCCAGGACGGTCTCCTGAGGATCTGTCTCGAGTACGCCATCAGCCTATTTGACAATTACCTGTCAACATGACAATCTGTTGCATGTCGGAACTGACTTCCAACGGTGACGCTTTTATTGAACTCACGCGCGAGATCTTCTTGCTCAACAACTTGCTGCTCGAGGCGGGCAACCGACTGACCGCCCCCGTCGGCCTCAGCAGCGCCCGATGGCAAATTCTGGGCATCGTCGAGCACGGCCCGGAACCCGTCGCCAACATCGCCCGCATCTGGGGCCTGACCCGCCAGAGCGTGCAACAAACCGCCGACGCGCTCGAAAAGGACGGCTTCGTCGAGTACCTCGAGAACCCGCACCACCGCCGCGCCAAGCTCGTCAGCATCACCCCGAAAGGAACGACGGCGCTCGAGTACATCCGGACGCAACAGACAAGTTGGGCGAACGTCGTCGGCCAGCATTCCAGATTGAAGGATCTGCAAGCGACCCTCTCGGCACTGCAAGCCCTCAAAGCAGTTCTCGAGCAACCGAGCGACGACTTTGAAGGAGGTTTTTGAGGTTGAGAGAAGACTCACCGCCAGCGACTCTTATGACGAAAGTACGACGAAAGGGAACCCTATGAAACTGAACCACCTCAACCTGACCGTCAGCGACGTATTAAAGACCAGCGCGTTCCTGGAAAAATACTTCGGGCTCCAGACGCGCGGCAAAGCCAATCCCACCATCGCACTGATGTCTGATGATGACGACATGGTCATCACCCTGCTGCAAGGCGCTGATGTCAGCTACCCGGAAACCTTCCACATCGGTTTCACCCAGCACAACCGGGAGCGCGTCGACGAAATCCATCAGCGCCTGAAGGACGACGGCTTCGACGTGAACCCGCCAAAGACGTTTCACGGCTCTTGGACGTTCTATTTTCAATCTCCGGGCGGGTTCCTGATCGAGGTTCTGCACTGATTGGAGTACCCCCGAAATCGGGAAAGAGGCTCGAGCGATCAGTGAGCGTTGCGCGTCAACCGCGATGATTTCAGACGCGAAAACATTAAGAAGACCGTCCTGAACGCGAGATTCTAGCACCCAAGAAACCCTTTACCGCATCTGCCAAACGTCGTGCGACTTCCGATGCATCGCGGGAATCCACATTGGTGAATCCCAGCAACAACCCAGGTTTGTAAGGGGCTTCGACCCCGCAACCGGAGAGCGAGGTCGGACGAAAACCCTGAAGTTTCAAATGCGCAACGAGGCCAACATCGTCCGTGCCCCTGGGTAGCCGCCCCAGCAGGTGCATTCCGCCGGGTTGAAGTTCAATACTGAGGCCAAAACTCACCTGCCCTAACGCCCGGATGAGTGCGGTTCGTCGTTCGGCGTACCGTGCCCGCATTCGTCGGATGTGACGACCGAAATGACCCTCCTCGAGAAAGGCTGCGATGGTGGCCTGCACAATCACGGGAGGCGGTGGCGCGAGAAGCGCGGCGGTCTCCCATAGGCCTTGTTTGAGCTTCGGCGGAACCACCAGATACCCCACCCGAAGGCTCGGAGAGAGCACCTTACTGAACGTCCCCGCATACACGACGCAGTCGTGGCGATCCAGGCTTTTGAGCGCCGGAACGGGCTTTCCCTGATACCGGAATTCGCTGTCGTAATCGTCCTCGACGATCCACGCATCATGTTCTGTAGCCCACTTCAACAGTTCGATCCGTCTCGAGAGCGAGAGCGTCACCCCCGTCGGATAGTGGTGTGTCGGCGTGACCATGACGATCCGCGCAGGACGGTTTCTCGAGATTGCTCGCTGCACGTCGAGTCCGTTTCGATCTACCGCCATCCCGATCACCTTCACCCCCGCGAGCCGCATGGCATCCCGACTATCCGGGTAGCCGGGGTCTTCCATCCAGACCCGATCCTCAGGGTGAAGCAGGCGATGGGCGATCAAACCCAGTGCGCCCTGATAACCGTTCGTGATCAAGATGTCGTCTGGCGCGCAGGCGATGCCTCGAGCCACGGCCAAGTAGCCCGCGACCTGAACCCGCAACATCTCGAGACCCGCCGGGTGCGGGTACGCCAGGTCTGTTGGATTCGTTTTTCGCGCCTGTTGGGATAAAAGGCGCGACCAGATCGATTGCGGAAACGAATCGAGCGCCGGAATACCCATCTGGAACACTCCCGACGGGGTGAAGGTATCCGAATGCTCGAGTTGTAGGTTCTCCCGATTGAATCGAGCCTCGGCGCCAGCCTGGAGCAATGCCCGTTTGAGACCCGCACGAACCCGTGTCCCCGCCGCACCACGGGCCAGAATGTAGCCCTCGCCCGCCAAGAGGTGGTAGGCCATCTCGACCGTTCCTCGAGCTACCGAAAGTTGAGCTGCAAGGCTTCGGGCCGAAGGGAGGCGCGTTCCTGAAGCGAGCCGCCCATCCAACACCGCCTGAGCGATGCTGCTGTAAATCTGACGATAGATTGGCGCGGAACCCGACACGTCCAGATCGAGTTCCATCTTGCTCTTGGGATCAATCATGGCTCATCCAAACTAGCAGATCTTGGCTCTTCCTGATAAGCCAATATCGGCCCACAATGAACTCCGGAGGAATTCATCGTGCGCTCGAACGCTTACAAATTCGCAGCCGACGGCTACGCCGCCCTCAACGCGCTGGACGCTTACGCTAACGCGAACAGCCTCGAGAAACCCCTGCTCGAGCTGGTCAAACTTCGGGCCTCGCAGATCAATGGTTGCACGTACTGCATCGCGATGCACAGCAAAGACGGGATCGAGGCGGGACACACCCACGAGAAACTCCATCTCCTGAGCGCCTGGCGTCTGGCGAAGGTTTTCAGCCAGCGCGAACGGGCGGCGCTCGAGTGGGCCGAAGCGCTGACCCAGGTGGCCAGTTCGCAGGTTCCAGACGAGGTCTACGCCCAAGCTCGAGCGCAATTCTCAGAGGAGGAACTGGTGGACCTGGCCTACGCCGTGATCGCGGTCAACGCCTGGAACCGAATGCAGATCGCCTTTCGGATGTGAGCCAGAAAGGATTGACCATGAAACCCATTCACGCACTCCAGTTGCTCTTGGTCGCAGCCCTGTGGGGATTCAGTTTCATCTTCATGCGCGTGACTTCACCCGTGCTTGGTCCGGTCATGACGGCTTTCCTGCGCGTGACCATCGGTGGCGGGATGCTACTCGCGTACGCGCTGGTCGCACGCCGACGGCTCGAGTGGTCGCGCTTTGGAGGCTGGATCGCGCTGGTGGGTTTGCTCAACAGCGGCCTCCCATTCGTGCTGATCTCGTTCGCGGAACTGACGTTGAGCGCTTCGATGTCGGCCATTCTGAACGCGACCGTTTCGTTCTGGACGGTGCTGATCGCGGCGCTCTGGTTCGGTGACGCGTTCACCCTGCGGCGTTTTGCTGGCCTCGCGCTCGGCATTCTGGGCGTCGCGTTGCTGGTGGGCTGGAGTCCGCTCGAACCTGGGTTGAACACGGTTCTCTCGGTGCTGGCCCTGCTCCTGGCCGCGTTCTCTTACGGGCTGGCCGCGAACATCACCAAAGCAAAACTCCAGGGCGCACCACCCATCGGGATGGTGACCGGAGCGCTCCTGACCTCGAGCCTCAGCCTCGCGCCGCTCGCACCGTGGAACCCGATCCGTTCGGCACCGGACACGATCGTGATCGCATGCCTGCTGGCGTTGGCGCTGGCCTGCACGGCGCTGGCCTACCTGCTGTTCCTGCCGCTCGTGGTGACGTTGGGCGCGTCGCGCACATCGGTCGTCGGGTTGCTGGTTCCGGTTTTTGGTGTCGCCTGGGGCGCCCTTCTGCTGCACGAAGCGATCACCCTCGAAAAAGTCTTGTCCTGCGGCGTGATTCTGCTCGGCGCAGCGCTGGTGACGGGAAAGACATCGGCGACATGGCAAAAGCGCTGGCGCTACAACACCCGCAGCTCGAACCGCGTTTCACTCGGGCATATTCGAGACCGCTCGTTTTAGAAGCGGGCCATAAGCAAGAACACCGTCCTACACGCAAATCCTGAACCTCGAGAAAACACCGTCCTGGACGGTGTTTTCTCTTGTTGGTCAACCTGAGGCATCTGGGAGGTTGGTTTGCCGAGAAGGCTCGCGCCGTGGAATCCGTAAAGCCTCGCGACGGGAACAATCACCGCACGCGCCGGGCCCGATCATCACGCTCGTCTCATCCGACCTGCGCTAAACTCACGGCAACCGCGCGAAAAGCGCGTTCTCGAGGGCGAATGCTGAAGAAAGTCATCGGAGTGCTGCTGGTGCTGGGCCTGGGTGCGCTGATCGTCTGGCTGGCGCCCGCCTTGCCGATCCTGTCGCGCTTCGCGGCCTTCCCGGTTTCACCAAAAGAACCCGTGACGATCCTGGTGGCGGGCGTCGGGCACGCCTACAAGGGCTACCACACGCGCGCCGCGACCGACGACGATTTCACCAGGGGTTTGACGGACACGATGATCGTGGTGCAACTCAACCCGCAACAAAAAGCGTTGAAACTGTTGAACGTCCCGCGCGACACCAAAGTCCGACCCGAGTACACCGCCAACGCCAAGATCAACGCCGCCATCCTGGACGGCCCAGACGCCAGCGTACGCGCGGTCGAAGGGCTCCTGGGCATCAAGCTCGACGGGTACTTGCTGGTCTCCATTGACGGCACCAAGGAACTGGTGGACGCGCTCGGCGGGGTGGAAGTCTACGTGCCGCAACGCATGGAGTACACCGACAACGCCGCCAAGCTCAAGATCGATCTGAAACCCGGCCTTCAGGTGCTGAACGGCCAGCAGGCCGAAGGCTACCTGCGCTTTCGTTACGACAACCTGGGCGATATCGGGCGCGTGCAACGCCAGCAGGCCTTCTACCGTGCGCTGCTGGAAAAACTGCGCCAACCCGCCGCCTGGGCGCGATTACCGCAGGTCGCCCAGGTGATCGAGAAGAACACCCGCACCAACCTGAGCCGCCGCGAATCCGGCGCGGCCTTCGGTTTTTTGATGACCCGACCGCGCACGGACACGCTGTTGCTGCCGGGCGATTTCGGCTACCTGGGCGGCGTCTCGTACTGGATTCCCGACCGCGCCAACGTGGAACAGATGGCCGCCAGCCACCTGCGCGGCGCGGTGCAATCGCCGGTACGGAACGTGCGCGAGCTGTCCATCGCCGTCGTCAACACGACCGGCATTCGCGGCCTGGCGCGCGCGGCTCAGGCCAAATTGCGTGCGCAGGGGTTCCGCAACGTCTGGATTTCCGACGCCACGGGCGGCGATCCGAGCAAAACGCAGATCCTGTCAGCATCGGCTGAGGAAGCCAAACTGGTCAGCACCGCCCTGGGTCTGGGCGAGGCGCTGGTCAGCGGCGAGGGCGTGCTGGGCGCGGATTTAACCATTCGCGTGGGCAAGGATTTCAAACCGGACGCGCCTTAAAAAACGCGCCCCAGAAACCGGAATCGGGCTCCAGATCGTTTTTGGAGCGACGAAAAATTCGTCCAGGACGCTTTATTTTGTGCTTTCGGCGCGGTAACAACGTCTGACACGGTCTTCTCGAGAAAGAAACGACCCGCTCGAGCCGCCACCGTATACTCCAGGCCATGCTCGTCGGACTGTTTGCCCTGTTGCTCGGCATCGGGTTCACCGTCGCCGGCTGGAGTTACGTCTCTTTGGCGCGCCGCATGCGCCACTTTCGGAGCGCACCCGGAAAAATCATCGAGCGCGAGGTCGTGCGAGATTACACCAGCAGTACCGTCACCGGGCTGTTCGGCAGCGGCGGCGGTTACGTGCCGCGCGTTCGCTACCGCTACACCGTCGATGGCACCGAGTTGGTGGGCAACAAGATCTCGTTCGCGTACTCGCCTTATAAACATTCCGTCGCCGAACAAAAGCTCGCAGAGATTCCCGACGACGTGATCGCCTGGTACAACCCGGACAAACCGACCGAGGTCTATCTCAGGAAGCACACGCAAACCATCGGGGTGTGGCTGCTGGTGTTCAGCGCACTCTGGGAGATCGGCGCGATCATCGCCATCATTGCGTCGCTCAACGGCTGAACTCGAGAAACGGGCCTTCAGCAAATTCGGGGCGCCCCGCCGTCACGGGCAATCGGCGGGTTCCTTGGAATCCGGCATCTCGCGGCCCGTACCCACATCGTCGTAGATCACGTACCAGTGCGCGCCGTCTTTGTGGCGCACGGCGAAGCAAAAGGTGTGCTTGGACGGGCGCTCGAGCACCGTCAGACCGTCCGGTGCGGTGGGCCAGGCTCCAGAACCGCGCAACCGCAGGGTTCCGGTTCGCAGGCCCTCGAGCGTGGGTTCGTAGTGTTGGGCGTTATCGACCAGCGCGATCTGGAAGCTCAAGAGTTGATCGGCGTAATGGTGCGCGATGCTGTCGAAACCGTTGGTGGGTACGGCAGTATCTCGAGTGCTGAACCACCACGCGCCCACCACGACCAGCACCAGCGCGCCGAGCGAAGCCCAGATCGCGGGCGAGACGGATGTTCTACGGGTGGGTTGGGGTCGCATTCCACTCGATTCTAGGGCATCTCCGGGATGATCCTGACGAAAGGTACAGACTCGAGTTCCCGACTGCGCTAACCAAGGGAACCGCCGCGATAACACCGTCCTGGACGCATGTCTCGAGCCTCAGAATTCAGCGTCCAGGACGGTGTTCCTAAAAAGCTACGCGCTCGTCAATCGCTCGAATTCGTCGATCCGGGCGCGGATCACGTCCAGGCTGGACGCCCAGAACGCCTCGTCTCGAATCTCGATGCCGAAGCGCCGCGCCAGCGTGGCCGCATCGTCCAGCCCGGTGCTCGAGAGCAGGTCGTCGTAGTTGGCCTTGAAGGCTTCCGGGTCGCGCTTGTGAACCGCGTACAACCCCAGCCCGAACAGCAAGCCGAAGGTGTACGGGTAGTTGTAATAAGACAGCCCGCCGGAATAGTAGTGGCCCTTGACGGCCCACATGTACGGGTGCAGCGCGTCCGCGTCCAGGCCACCGTCCGGGAAGGTTCCGTAGGTCTCGCGCTGCGCGCCCAACATCAGTTCGTTCAGTTCGTTGACGCTCAATTCGCGGCGCTTGCGGGCTTCAAAGATGCGCGACTCGAACAAAAACCGCGAATGGATGTCCACCACGACCTGCGCCTGACCCTGAATATCGTTCTCCAGGATGGCCAATTTTTCAGCGCCCTCGGCGCGTTCCAGCGCGGCGTTCATGATGATCGTCTCGCAGAAGATGCTGGCGGTTTCCGCCAGGGTCATCGGCGTGGCGCGTTGCGTCGGCGTGCGGTTGACCAGGTTCAGGTTGTGGTAGCCGTGGCCCAACTCGTGCGCGAGCGTGCTGACGCTGTCCAGGCTCGGCTCGAAATTCATCATGATCCGCGATTCGTCGGCGCGCACACCCATGCAGAACGCGCCGTCGCGCTTGCCGTCTCGAGGTTCGGCGTCGATCCAGTTTTCCCTGAAGGCGCGCGCGGCGTAGCCGGAAAGACGGCCCGAAAACGTGCCGAATTGCTCGACGATGAATGCGGTGGCTTCCGGGTACGACCAGCTCTTGGAGGTCTGCCCGACGGGCGCGAAGAGGTCAAAAAACTTCAGACCATTCTCGCGCCCCAGGAGCTTGCCTTTGGCGCGGAAGTACCGCCGGAAATCTGGAAACGACTTGGCGCAGGCAGCTTGCATGGCCGCGAGCGTGTCCGCGTCGATGTTGTTGATGAACAAACTGGTGCTGAGCGCGTCCGGGTGACCCCGGCGTTCGCTCAGCACGTTGACCTCACCCTTGATGGCGTTCATGGCGGCGGCCAGAGGCACGGCGGCGGTTTCCCAGGCCGCGAGTTCCGCGCGGTAGGCGGCCTCGCGCACGCCAGGGTCGGCGTTGCGGGACAGGCCGCGCACGGCGCTCATCGGCATGGTTCGGTCGCCGTCCGGCAGCGCGACCTTGACCATCAAGCGCGCGGTGAGGTTGCCATGCAGCTTGCTCCAGGCGCTCGAGCCCGTGGTGGACAGGCTCGAGGCCAGGTCTTCCTCTGCGGGGCTCATCTGGTGTCTCGCGCCGAAGTTCGCTTTTTCGAGGGCGTAGCGGTGATCTCGGGCCAGTTTTGAAGTCTGCAACAACCCGTCCAGCTCGAGCGATCCCAGCCACGCCTCGAACCTGGTTCCGAGCTTGCCCGTGCGCACGCCCGCCATCTGCAATTCGGACAGTCTGGCCTGCGCCGCGTCGTTGCGCGCGTCCGTGCTGGTGAAACACGCGATGTAGGAACGCACGGTTCGCATGCTGTCCATCAGCGCGTTCCAGTCGTTCAGGACGATCTCGAACGCGCTCGAGTCCGCGCTTGCGGAAGGCTGACCCTGAACACCGTGGCGCTCGAAAAGTTGCTCGAGGCCAGAAATGCGGTTCAGCACGTCCTCCATCGCCGCCGCGAACTCGGGCGAGTCGAGCGATGGATAAAGGCTTTTCGTGTCCCAGTGTGGCAGTCGTTCCGTGATCGCGGTCATTCGGGCTCCTTGAGATGCGGGGCTTTCGTGGTTCGTGTACCCGGCGTGTACGCGGTTCGTGTACTCGGCGTGTACGCGGTTCAGAGCGCCCAGTATAGGACGCTCGTCCGCGTGGAATCCCACCTGACACACAGATCATCTTTGATCCGAGACTTCGGTATCGGTCACGCATTCACCTTGCGGTACGGCTCTTTCTCGCACGATAGAACCCCGGTGGAGTCCCCCGGAATCAAACGTCAGATCGCGCACGGGATTGATCGCAGACCGAGCGTAGAATCGAAACGTGGGTATCGCCTTTCAGATCGTTCTCGGGGTGCTGGTGCTGGCGGGGCTGGCGTACTGGCTGCGCGGCTTCACCCGGCCCGTCAGGCGCGCCTACCGTCAGGCGCGCGAACTGGTCGAAACGGCGCGCCGTTCGGGGTTCGATCCGGCCCGACCCACGCGCGCCAACCGCGACCCGCGCGTGGTGGATGTCGCGCCGCGCCAGAGCCAGAGCACCATCTGCCCGGCCTGCGGTGACGCGCTCAACGACGCCCAGGTGCGCGCCCTTCGCGCCCGCAACGTGCGCTGTCCCGGTTCGAGCCGCGTTTCTCGAGCTTGCCCGTACTACGGCGAACGCGATCTGAACTAGCGTCTCGCGCGGCCTTCTGGGAATGAAAAGAAAACCGTTCTGAACGGTATTCTTGGGCGCGCACGCGTTACTTTCGGGGTTTTTTGGGGTCGAATAAAATCACGCCCGGACGGGTCGCGCTGTAGCGCAACGCGGTGGCGCGGCGGGTGACGGCCACGGCGCGTTTGACGTTCGATTCGCGCATTCGCTCGAGTTCCTCGAGTTCTTTTTTGGTCAGCACCAGTTCGTTGCGCCGCCTGACCACGCGCGTCTCGACCTGGTTTGAAAGCTGCTCGATCTTGGCGCGTTCAGCCTGCAACTGGGCGCGCAGACCCTCGATCTGGGCGCGCAATTCGGCCTCAGTCTGGGCGAGAACGGGCGCGTCGGTCGCGGACGCGGCGTCAACAATCGGGCTCGAGTCCGGGGTTTTCAGGCGCTCAAAGATCTCACCGAGGCTCAAACCCTCGGCGCGCAAAGCCTTGATCGTCTCGAGCGCGGCCAGGGCGCTCTGGTCGTAGAGTTTCTTGCCGCCCAGGCTTCGGGTCGGGATCAGACCCTCTTTTTCGTAACCGCGCAGCGTAGAGGCCGAAAGTTCCGCGAGTTGCGCCAGCCGGGATTGGCTGACGCCCGCCTCCAGTTCGGCTTTGGTGGCTGAATCGAATTTCATGCACCGAGTCTACCGTGCAGACAAATCGAATGCGACCCGCCAATCGAATCGAATGCGACCCGACCAGCCCAAAAAGTGCGTCTTGTAAAGTCTTCTCGTGTCGGATTTGACCGGACAGGACGCATAAACAGTGAGACTCTTGTGCCGATGAGGTTGAACGGTTCTTCAATTCGCGCCGACACCGTCACTTACTGGGTGGTGGATGGTCAAATCACCTCGCTCGATCCCCTGAAGGGCGAGGTGCACGGCGAATTCATGCTGCAAAACAACGAGCGCATCGCGCGCGGGCACGGCACGCTGACGATCGTGGTGGACTTCCCGTTGGAAGTCCGCAAGCTCGCTTCACTGCGCAAATCGGACGGATCACACCGCTACCGTTTCGTGGCCGACTGCGATCCCGACGTGTTCGCGGCGCTCGACCTGATGCTCAACCCGGTCAGGATGCCGACCATGCTCGAGGAATTCATCGACGAAATCATGATTCTCAGCCCGACCAAAAAATAAGACCGTCCAGCGCACGATTCCTGAGCATCAAAAAACGGCGTGCTGGACGGTGTTTTCTTGGGCACGCTCCGTCACCGCTCGAGCCTGAACCTGCTCGAGCGCCCGATTGAGTCCCGCTGCAGCGCGCGGTAGCCTGAGGGCGTGAACCCCGTCGTCCTCGAGCAACCCGGTTTGCGCGACCTGGAAGACTTCCTGCGCGCGCACCTGCACGCGAAAAAGCTCGTGCAGATCGCCGCCGAATGCGAGATCGTCTACGTCGGACGGGCCGCCAGCCTGACCGAAGCCGGAGATTACATCGTGATCATCAAGTCGGACGGCAGCCTGCAAGTTCACGGCGCGCGCGGCGTCAAACCGATCAACTGGCAACCGCGCACGGACGATCTGCGCGTCACCCGCGACGAGGACGACCGCGTGATGCTGATGGCGGAACGCTTCAAACCGGACGAACTGGTGCAGATCACCTTCAGAAAAACCTCCCTGGTGATGGCGTTGGAACTCCGCGACGAGAAGGTTTTCCAGTTGCACGGTTCCGAAGCCCAGATGCACACGCGCCTGGCCGAAAACCCGAACGCGATCGAAACCGGATTGCGGGTTCTGGAGCGCGAGTTGCTGGTCGGCGTGGGCGGCATCGACCTGTACGCCATGGACGAACAGGGGCGCTACGTCGTGGTCGAAGTCAAACGCGGCAAGGCCACACAGGAAGCCGTGCATCAGCTCGAGCGTTACGTCAGCGCCGTGCGCGATCAGGTTCCCGGCGAGGTGCGCGGCATCCTGGCCGCACCCAGCATCAGCAAACCTGCCCGCAGTGTGCTTGAAAAATCCGGGCTCGAGTTCGTGGAGTTGAGCGCGCTGCCGGAGGTACCCAAGAAAGAGGCTCAGGCGGCGTTGTTCTGAAAATTTCTGCTCAAGAACACCGTCCAGGACGCATGATCTTGAATCCCGAGAAACACCGTCTGGGACGGTGTTTCTTTAGTCCACCGGGCGACCCGTACCGCCGACGCAGGCCGCGCCGGGTTCGGGGGCTTGCGAACCGTTGGCGTAGGCGTTGACGAACTGCGCCAGACGCGGATCGTCGGCTTTCTCGAGTTGCAGACGCAAACCCCACGCGACCGCCACGACCGGGTGATCCAGCGCCCCGTACTGGTACGGCGCGAGCAGCGTGTACGGGCGGCCCTTGACCAGGTTGCGCAGCGTCTGCACGTCCTTGTCGTCCAGGTCGGGGCGGTACGCGATCCAGACTGCGCCGTGCTCCATTGAATGCACGGCGGTCTCGAGTGGCACGGGCTGGTCGTAAATGCCGCAGTTCTGCCAGACGGAACTGTGCTTTCCGCCGACGGGCGGGGTCTGCGGATACGAAACCGATCCGGTGACGTGATCGCGGGCCAGGTTCGTGAAGGTTTCGACGCCATCAATTTTCGTCAGTGTGCCCCGGAAAAAACTGGGCACGATCACGATCGCGGCGATCAGCACGATGGCCGCGATCGCCAACGGCACGACGGGCAGGGACGGTTTGGGCCGGGCCGGTTCGATGGCGCGACCGCGTTTTCGAGACTTGGACGATCTGGATTTCGATTTGGCGCTCACTGTGGGTTCCTCGGCTTGGAATATTTTTTTGGTCGCTCGCGGAATCTCGAGAAAACGTCCTTCAGATGGTGGACTGATTTTCTCCCGCGAAGCGCGAGCGCAATGTCTCGAGACTCACACGCTCGCAGAAATCCCCGAAGCTCTCCTCTGCGCGCCGCGCATCCCGGTAGTGTTCCAGCACGGGCCGCAGGCGCGCCGCGACCTGTTCGCGGGGCACGTTGTCCAGGTACTCGCTCGCCAGGCGGGTCCCGACGGGACTGCCGCCCAGGTACATCGTGTAACTGTTCAGGCTGCGCCCGACCAACCCGACTTCCGCGCTGTACGGGCGGGCGCACCCGTTCGGGCAGCCCGTCATGCGCACGTGCGGCACCAAGCCCTGATCCAGCCCCAGTTCCGTCAACACCGCGCCGATCTCGCGGATCACGTCCGGCATGACGCGCTCGGCCTCGGTCACGGCCAGCCCGCAGGTCGGCAGCGCGGGGCAGGCCATGGCGTGGCGCACCACCAGCGGGATCGTCTCGGGCAGCGCGATGCCGTGATCCGTCAGCACGCCCTCGAGCGCGAGCTTGTCGGCGGGGTCGATGTTGACCAGCAGGATGTTCTGCTGCGGCGTCAGGCGCACGTCCGGGCGGAAGCGTTCGACCACTGCCCTCAAGCCCGCGCGGAGATCGTCCTTGACGCGCCCGTTCTCGATGAAGAGGCCCAGGAAAAGCTTGCCGTCGCCCTGCTCGAACCAGCCCAGGTGATCGTCGCCGGACGCCCACTCGAGCCGCTGGGCGGTGGGCAGGGCGTAACCGACGTACTCCTCGACTTTTTTCTTGAAGGCCTGAATCCCCCAGGCTTCGACCAGGTATTTCATGCGGCTGAACTTGCGGTCGTCGCGCCGACCAAAATCGCGCTGCACCTTGACGATGGCCTCCACCACCTCGAACAGCTGATCCGGTTGTATGGTCGTCATCGGGTCGCCCAGCCTGGGGTGCGTGTCCTTCGCGCCGTGGCTCTGACCCAGGCCGCCGCCGACGATCAGCGTGAAGGCCTCGAGATGGTCGCCCTTCATCACGGGCACGATGCCGACATCCTGCGTGTACGCATCGATGCAGTTATCGCCGGGGTAGGCGAACCCGATCTTGAACTTGCGGGGCAAGTAGGTTTCGCCGTACAGGGGTTCCTCCTGTTCGGCACTGGCGGCCTTCTCGCCATCCAGCCAGAGTTCGTAGTACGCCCTGGCCTTCGGCTTGAGGCGGTTGGAAATGTCCAGCGCGTACCGCATGATTTCCGCGCGCTGACGACTGACGAACGGCGCAGGGCAGGCGACCACGTTCCTGACCACGTCACCGCACGCGGAAAGGGTCGTCAGCAAATGATCGTTCAGCGTACCGATCAACGGCTTCAGGCCGCCCTTGCGCACGCCGTGATACTGGATCGCCTGGCGCGTCGTGATGCGCATGGTGGTGTTGGCCAGTTTGTCCGAGAGCGCGTCCAGTTCCAGGTACTGATCCGGCGAGAGCATCCCGCCCGGAATCGCCACGCGAATCATGAACGAGTAATCCGGCCCGAGCCCCTGCGACTTGCGCGCCTTTCGGATGTCGCGGTCGTCCTGTTGATAGATGCCGTGAAACTTCAGGATCACGCCGCCGTCGTCACCGAAGTGATCCTGCGCGTTGCCCAGTTCGGTGTCCAGCGGGCCGCGCAGATACCGGCTCTGTTCCTTGACGAGTTCGACCTTGGATTTTTTGGTGGGGGCAGTCATGCGGCTCCTTCTGTACGCTCGAGATTACCGCTCAGAGCGTGGCTGGGACTCTGGGTGAATCATCGCTCGAGGTCTGGGCGCGCGGAGTGCTCGAGGCGACGAAGGGCGCACGCTGCGGCTGGGGCGGGGTTCCCGAGGATTCGTGGCTTCGGGGCTCGAGGTGGGGCGACCCCTCGGTCATCGGCGATAAAGCTGCCGATGCCACTGAACATCGCACCGCGCTGTCCTCTCCTACTTCGCAGGGAGGGAAAAGCTCGAGAACACCGTACTGGACGACATTCATGATTCGCGTTCCGGACGGTGTTCCGGTGGGATCAACGTCTCGCGCAGGCCGACCACGCGACCGATGACCCAGACGGCGGGGGCTTCCACGTCCACCAGGCCGTCGCTGACGAGTCCCAGGCTCGAGACGATCACGCGCTCGTGCGGGGTCGTGCCGCGCTCGATGAAGGCACAGGGTTCATCCGGGTCGCGGCCCGCCGCGATCAACGCGCTGGCGATGCTGGCGCGCTCACCGACGCCCATCAGCACGACCAGCGTGTCCACGCGGGCGCAATCGGCCCAGTCGGGCGGCGCACCCGCGTCCGGGTCGATGGCGCGGTGCCCGGTCACGACCGCGAAGGCTCGAGCCACGGCGCGAAAGGTCAACGGAATCCCGGCCAGCGATGGCACCGCCAGGCTGGAACTGATGCCGGGCACGACCTGGACTTGCACGCCGCGCGCGCTCAGGTACGCCCATTCCTCCGCGCCGCGCCCGAAGACGAACGGGTCGCCGCCCTTGAGGCGCACGGTGCGTTTGCCCGAGCGCGCATGGTGCTCGAGTTGCGTCATGATTTCGGGTTGAACGCTGTCCTGATCGCCGTGGCCCTTACCGACGTAGACGCGCTCTGCGGTTGGCGGGATCAGTTCCAGCACGCCCGCGCCGACCAGCCGGTCGTAGAGCACCACGTCCGCAGACTCGAGCACCCGCGCGGCCTTGACGGTCAGCAGGTCTGGATCGCCGGGGCCAGCGCCGACGATCCAGACCTGACCGGGCGCGCTCACGATGAAACCCCGGTCGGCGTTTCGGGCGACGCCAGCCCGAGGTGCGCGGCGCAGGCTTTGTCCGTACACGCGGCGCAACGCTCGAGCCCGCAGGCCGCGCGACGGGCCGAGATCGCGCGCTCGAGTTCCGCGCGGGCCGCATCGGGTTGGTCACGGCGCATCAGCTCGAGCGCCGATGAATCGATCAGCGCGTACCAGAGCTCTTTGCGCGTCTCGAAATCCAGGAACCCGGCGGTGATGCCGGGGCGCAACTCGCGCAGCAGGCGCAGGAAGGCCGCGTATTCCGGCCCGAATTCCTGCGCCAGACGCTGCTTGATCCGCACGCCCAGGGCCGGAGCCGTGCCGCTGGTCGAGACGCCGATTACTAGATCGCCGCGCCGCAGCACGCTGGGCAGGATGAACGAGCAGCGTTCGGGGTCGTCCACGCAGTTGCACAGAATCCCGTTGGCTTCCGCTTCGGCGTACACCGCGGCGTTGTCGGCCTTATCCACCGGGTGCGACATCACCAGCCAGAAGCCCGCCGTGTCGCCCGGTTGAAAAGCGCGCCTGCGCCAGACGATGCGGCCATCGGTTGCCAGTTCCTCGAGCCCCGCGTGTTCGTGCGCGGAAAGGACGGTGATGATCGCGCCCGCGTCCAGCAGACCGCGCACCTTGAGTTCCGTCTCCCAGCCGCCGCCGATGAACAGCACGCGGCGGTTCTGAAGGTGCAGCATCGCCGGGTAGTAGGTCGCGCTCACGGGCGGGGTTTCCGGGTGGGTAGCGGGATCTCGAGCGGTCGGTGCGCTTCAAGGAACACCGTCCAGCACGCGAATAGAGAATACCGTGCCAGACGGTGTTTCTGAGCCGCACAACCGTTCTCGAGCGCGTGGGGATCGGACATCAGGGCTTCCTTTCGATCTCGAGCCTGACCCCGAGGATGGTCTCGAGGGTCGCCGTGACGGTCGGCTGGCTCGCGGTCAGGCATTGTAGCCCGAGCGATTGGGCGCGTTCGGCGGTGGTTTCCCCGAGCGCCACCAATCGCGCTCGGCGTGCGACCGACTCAGGCAGCGCGGAAACCGCCGAAGGGCTGGCCAGCACGATGATCTCTGGCGTCGGTGCGCGCTCGGGCCAGCCCAGGACGCGGTTGCGGTAGACCTCGACCTGACGCACCTCGAGCCCGGCACCCTCGAGCATGGTTCGCAGCGTGGGCAACGCCCGATCACCGACCGGAAGGCCGACGGGGCCGATGTTGACGCGTTCCAGAAAAAGCGTCCCCAGTTGCTGCACCGTCCCCGAGCCGACCAGATCGACCGTCGCGCCCGCCCACCGCAAGGCTTGCGCGGTCGCCTCACCCACGCTCCCGATCCTGCGCCCAGAGAACGACGCGCCGATCTGACGGAGCGCTTCCGCGCTCGAGGCGCTGGTCACGAGCCACCACGGGCACTCGAGCAGGGTTGACATATCCGCGTCCCGGATGGGTTCGAGGGCAATCAGTGGGTGGTGAACGACCTCGAAGCCGTTCGCGCGCAGCGATTCCTCGAGCCCGACCAACCGACCCTTTGAATGGGTTAGCGCGACCCTCACGGCGCAACCCTCATGGCGCAATCCTCACGAGACCGCTTCCGGGTGATCGACGCGAATCTGCGCGAGGACGGAATCCGCGACCGCCGACGGGCTCGAGGTTTCCGCGCGATACAGCCGACCGCCGTACCAGGCGATCAGCTCGAGCCCCGCCGCCGTCCGGGTGGCGTGCGCCCCGAGCGCGAGCTGGCAACCGCCGCGCAATCCGGCCATCAGGCCGCGTTCGGCTTCGATCATCGCGCGGGCTTCGGGGTCGTCAATGCGCGCCAGCGATGCCAGCAACGGCGAGTCGGCGGCGCGGCATTCGACGGCCAGCGCACCCTGTCCGGGCGCGGGCACGAAGGCTCCCGGCTCGAGTACGAAGACGCCCAGGTCTTGCAGCTCGAGTCCCAACCTGAGCAAGCCCGCCTGCGCCAGCACAACCGCGTCGTAATCGCCGCGCCGCAGCTTTTCCACGCGGGTCGGGACGTTGCCGCGCAATTCGAGGCGCACCAGGTCGGGGCGCAGTTGCTCGAGTTGCGCCCGACGCCGCGCGGCGCTCGTGCCGACGCTCGAGCCCAACCTGACGGGCAGACTGGGGGCGCGAGCGTCCACGGCTTCCAAACGCACGATCAGCGCGTCCCTGGGATCTTCGCGCGCGGGAATCGCGGCCAGCACCAGACCGGGCGCGACCGCGCTCGGCAAGTCCTTCAGGGAATGCACCGCGATATCCGCACGGCCATCCGTGACCGCGTCCTGGACAGCTTTGGTGAAGAAGCCCTGTCCCTTCATCTCGCGGAATACGCCAGATTCGCGGTCGCCCTGCGTCTGGATCGTGACGAGTTCCGCGCCGATTCCGAACGCCTCGAGTCTGGCCGCGACCCAGTTCGCCTGCCAGAGCGCCAGTCGGCTGCCGCGCGTGGCGATTCGCACGCGATTCATCGCGGGATGAGGGGATCAGAAGGCGATCTCGAGCCGGAAAGCGGTGATCTCGAGATGTCCGGGCATTCTCGTGCGAATACATGATCTGAGGCTCGAGCCATCGTCTTTACCCGAGGGCGAACACGTCGGAGGGTACTCAAAGGACACCGTCCCAGACGATGTTTCACAATTCTCGTCTGGGACGGTGTTCTCACCAGAGACCTCGCTTAGACGCTTTTCTCGATGGGCGCGCCGACCAGGTTGCCCCATTCCGTCCAGGAACCGTCGTAGTTGCGCACGCGCTCGTAGCCCAGCAGGTACTTCAGCACGAACCAGCTGTGGCTGGAGCGCTCCGCGATGCGGCAGTAGGCCACGATGTCCTTGTCGGGCGTGACGCCCTTGCCCTCGTAGAGCGCTTTCAACTCCTCGAAGCTCTTGAAGGTGCCGTCCTCGTTGGCGGCCTGCGCCCACGGGATGCTCTGCGCGCCGGGGATGTGGCCGCCGCGCAGCGCGCCCTCTTGCGGGTAGTTGGGCATGTGCGTGACCTTGCCGGAGTATTCATCCGGGCTGCGCACGTCCACCAGCGCGCCGCGCCCGGCGTTGACTTCCAGCAGGTGCTTCAGGACTTCGCCGCTGAAGGCGCGGATGCTGGCGTCGCGGTAGGGCACGTGGTACGCGCCTCGGGCGTGCGAGGGCACTTCCGTCACCAGGGGCTTATTTTCTGCCGCCCACTTGGCGCGACCACCGTTGATCAACCGGGCGTCCTTGTGACCGTTGTACTTGAAGAACCAGAAGGCGTAGGCCGCCCACCAGTTGTTCTTATCGCCGTAGAAGATCACGGTCGTGTCGTTGCTGATGCCCAAGGATGCCGCGAGTTCCGCGAAAGCCTTCTCGTCGATGAAATCGCGGATGTCCTGGCGCTGCAAGTCCGTGCCCCAGTCCACCTTGACCGCGCCGGGGATGTGGCCCTGCTCGTACAGCAAAATGTCCTCGTTGACTTCGACCAGGCGGATGTTGGCGTCCTTGTGGTGCTCGAGCACCCAGTCGGTGCTGACCAGAACTTCGGGGTTGGCGTATGGCATGGGATTCCTCCTTGAGAACACCGTTTCGGACGGCATGAAAGATGGCTTGGGATGAATGGCCGAAGGGGTGAGGCTTGCGCCCTCGAGCCTAACCTTCAGGCGCGGCGCAGACGGTGTTGCAGCAAACGCAACTGAAAGTACATGAAGCAGCCCACGCACACGCCGGTGGTCAGGTTCAGCAGCGCCAGCGCGACCACGATGGCGGACAGCACCCAGCCCAGGATCGGCGCGTGAAGCACGAAAGCCAGCGTGGCGAGGGTCAGGAACGCACCGCCGACACCCTGCGCGAAGTTGTGCGCCCGTGGGTCATCCTCGATGGGATGGGCGGGAATCTTCAGTGCGGGCCGGACGATGCTGGCGTAGACGCGTTTGAAAACCGCCAGGCTCGAGTTCCAGGTTCCGGCGACCATCACGGCTCCGATGGCCGCGACGATCCACCACTGCCCAAAAAGAGCGGCCAGCGCGATGCCGCCGACGATGCAGATCTGGTTGAAGCGCAGCGCGTTCGGGTCGAGGGTTCTGATGGCGGGGGTTTGGACAGCGGTGGTCATGTCGTTCCTTCCTTTCAAACTCGAGCCTTGTGCCCGAGGGACAAATCGCGAATCAGCGCCTCGAGAGGATCAAACCCAGCACGACCGCCGAGAGGAGTGCGGCGGCGGTCAGCAGGATCGAACGAACAATTTCCGCGTCACCCGCGCGCCTGGCGTTCAGGGCGGATTGCGCGGCGGCCACGCCGGGAACCAGGGTCAGCGCGCCGATGCCCACCCAGAAAACCCACGGCGCGACCAGACCGAACGCGCTCAACAGCAGGCCGATCACGAACACGCCCGCGCCGACGCCCAGACCGAGGTTGTAGACCCGAGCCAGCGCAGATTCCATCGCGGGTGCGCTCGTGTCGCTGCCCTCGAGGGCAGGTTGTTGGGTTTTGTCGGCTTCGATCAACACGATTCCTGCCCTTCAGACCGGTATGAGCGCGGCCCGGTACGCCTCGCGCAGCACTTCGGCGACTTCCGGTCGGGTGAATTCGGCGGGCAGGTGATCGCCCCTGGACAGCAGTTCACGAACCTTCGTGCCGGACAGCACCAGGTGGTGGCTCGAGTCGTGCGGGCAAGTGCGGCTGGAGACGATCGAACCGCAGGTTTTGCAGTGGAAGGTGTGCTCGAACTTGATGATCTCGATGCCGAGTTCTTCGGGCGTGTACGCGTCAAAAATTTGCTGCGCGTCGTAGGTTCCGTAGTAATTGCCCACGCCCGCGTGATCGCGCCCGACGATGAAGTGCGTGCAACCGTAATTCTTGCGAGAGATCGCGTGCAGGATCGCCTCGCGCGGGCCAGCGTAGCGCATCGCGGCGGGATAAGAACCCAGCAGCACGCGCGAGGCCGGATAGTAGTTTTCGAGCAGCACCTCGTAGGCGCGCATCCGCGTGGCGGCGGGCACGTCGTCGGATTTGGTGCTGCCCACGAGCGGGTTCAAAAACAGGCCGTCGATCGTCTCCAGGGCGACCTTGTGCAGGTATTCGTGGGCGCGGTGGATCGGGTTGCGCGTCTGGAAGGCCACGACCGTGCGCCAGCCGCGCGCCTTGAAGGCCTCGCGGGTTTCGGCGGGCGTCAGGTGGTGGTTGGGGAATTCGCCGCGCGAGACTTGAAACAGCGTCACCGGCCCGGCCAGGTTGATGGCACCCTGCGCGTAGAGCGCCGCCACGCCGGGGTGGGCGGCGTCCGCGGTGCGGTAGACCTCGAGCGCCTCGCGTTGCCGGTCGGGCGCGTAGTGCTCGGTCACGCTCAATGTGCCGACAATCTGCCCGCCGTGGGTCAGCGCGACCTCGCCCTGGTAGCGCGGCGCGTCGTCGGGGGACACGCCCAGCGTGATCGGGACGCTCCACGGGGTGCCGTCCGCCAGGCGCATCCGTTCGACCACGCTTTCATAATCGGCCTGCCCCAAAAAGCCCGTCAGCGGCGAGTACACGCCCGTGGCGATCAGTTCCAGGTCGGCCAGGTTGCGGTCAGAGAGCTCGAGCTTCGGCAGGTGCGCGAAGGTATTCGGGTCGGCTTTGGTCAGCCGGTTGATCAGCGCGCCGCCGTGCGGCGTGGACAGGCTTTCGGTCTGGCTCATTCTGGGTTCTCCCTTTTATAAAGACCGTCCAGGACGGGGTTTCTCGAGATTGAAAAGAGGCGTTCTGGACGGTCTTTCCTTGGAACGTAGCAATGAAGGTGAAAGTGAAGGTCAAGCGCTCGCGATTCGAGATTGGCTCGAGCTTCGCCCGACATCCTCGTGAACCGTGACGGTCGCGCGCTGTGTGGGCTCGATCGGCACGCGCTCAGATCGCTTTCTCGCCCTGCCAGAGGCCGCATTCCTGTTTGCCCTGACCGGCCCAGCGCCCGGCGCGGGCGTCCTCGCCGGGACGCACGGCGCGCGTGCACGGCCAGCAACCGATAGACAAGAAACCGTCCCAGTACAACGGGTTGACGGGCAGGTCG
>CAXTKV010000020.1:0-38932 GCA_964244895.1 uncultured Deinococcales bacterium | reverse complement strand
TGCGCTTCCTTGAGCATGTCCTCCGGGATCAGGTCGCGCTCCATCAGGGCCTGCATGATCGCCTCGCGCAGTTCGTCCATATTCTGGCGACCATCCGGGTCCGGGTCGTACGGGTTGTTCATGCCCGCGCCCATGATGGCTTCCTTGATCATGTCCATCAGTTCGCTCGAGTCGATGTCGTCCAGGGTGGATTCGTACTTGGAGTACCGGGTGCTTTTCATTCGACCCTTTCGTTTCGTTCAGAGAAGTCCAGGTTTTCGTACATTTGCTCGAGCGTCAACGTCGTGTTTGGGCATTCCAGTTCGATCAAGCCTTCGTTCTCGAGGGTTTCCGCTTGCCAGGTTCCGTCTTCCGAGCGCCGACACACTTCGACGCGTTTCAAGTTCTGGTCAACGATCAAGTACATTTTGATGCTCGAGATTCGCTGATAGTGGAGCTTCTTCTCGTTGCGGTCGGTGCGTTTTGTGCTGTTGGGAAGGACTTCCACCACCAGGCAAGGGCGGATTCTGAACAGCTTCTCGCGGTCTGTTTCGTCGCAGGCCACAACGACATCCGGGTAGTACCCGATCTGCGGGCGTTCTCGAAGCAACACCTTCATGTCACTTGCCATCACCCGGCATTTCGAGCCTCGAGCGGCGGTGCGGAGGACGGTGACGATGTTCGTATTGATGATGTTGTGGTTATCCGCCGCCCCTGCCATCGCAAACAGTTGACCGTCCACGAACTCGCTCTTGAAGGGCGCTTCCTGCTCCAGCTCGAGATATTCCTCGAGCGTGTACGTGTCCTTTCGAGCGGCCAGCGCCATGAATGAATCGTACTCCGCTTCCTTTCCTCAAATCGTAAGTGCGAGAACACCGTCCTGGACGGTGTTCTCGAGTCATCAGAATTTGCGTCTGGGACGGTGTTTTTAGTTCCAGCGCCCGCCCTTGCCTCTAACCTGCTCGGGTTCGGCGGCGCTGTAGCCCAGTTCTTCGCTGCGCGAAACCTTCTTGCGCCCGTACAGACCCTCCAGCACGAATTCGGCGGCGGAAAGGGTGTGCGCGTCGCTCGCGCCTTCAGCCAGTTCGCGGGCGATCTTGACCAGCCCAGGAACCTTCTCGAGTTCCTTGACGGCGGCTTTCGCGCCGCCCAGTTGCGGAATGTTGAGCGTGTTCCCGGCCTCGAACCAATCCTCGATGTTTTTCGTGTCGGTGCGGGCGGCGCGCCTGCCGTAGACGGCTCCGGCGGCCTTGCGGATGATGTCCTTGGCGATGTTGTCCGCGCCTTTCATCTCGCCTTCGTATTCGAGTTCCATCTTGCCGGTGATGGCGGGCAAGCCCGCGTAGAGGTCGGCGGGGCGAGCCACCACGTCGTCACCGGCGACCAGCGCGCGGCGTTCGGCGTTGGAGGCGATCAGTTCGATCAGGCTGATCGGCAGGCGTTGGCTGACCCCGGATTGCTTGTCCACGCGGTTGTCCTCGCGGGCCTGGAACGCGATCTCCTCGACCATTTCAGCGATGAATCCCGGAATCTCGGCGCGCAGCTTGCCGCCCGATTCCAGCCAGGCTTCCTGTTTGGTGATGCCCATGCCCAGTTGGATATCGTTCGGGTAGTGCGTGCGGATTTCAGAACCGATTCGGTCTTTGAGCGGCGTGACGATCTTGCCGCGCGCCGTGTAATCTTCCGGGTTGGCGGAAAAGACCAGCATCACGTCCAATTCCAATCGGATCGGGTAGCCCTTAATCTGCACGTCGCCTTCTTGCATGATGTTGAACAACCCGACCTGGACTTTCGGCGCGAGATCCGCCAACTCGTTGACGGCAAAAATGCCGCGATTGGCGCGGGGCAGCAGGCCGTAGTGAATGGTGAGTTCGTCACCGAGCGTCTTGCCCATGCGTGCGGCCTTGATCGGGTCGACATCGCCGATTAGGTCGGCGACCGTCACGTCCGGCGTGGCCAGCTTTTCGACGTAGCGCGAATCGCGCGGCATCCAGGCGATCGGCGTCTCGTCGCCCATTTCGGCCAGGATTGCGCGAGCTTCGCTCGAGATCGGGTTCATGGGATCGTCGTGCAGTTCGGTTCCGGCGATGTACGGCACTTCCGGGTCTAATAAATCCGTGATGGCGCGCAGGATGCGCGATTTTGCCTGTCCGCGCAGACCCAGCAGAATAAAGTTCTGTTGTGCCAACAGCGCGTTCACGACTTGCGGAACGACCGTGTCCTCGTAACCCAGCACGCCGCGAAAGATCGTTTCGCGCTTGCGGAGTTTCTCGATCAGGTTCTCGCGGACTTCGTCCTGGACGCTTCTGGCGCGGTAGCCCAGGGTTTTGAGTTGACCCAGCGTCGTGGCAGTTTGTCTGGAAGCTGTCATGTCACCATCCTTGTGCGTCTCGGGGTTTTGTCGGTCGCGGTTGCGACGAAGGGTTTGGGGGCGAAAAGTCTCAGGGAAAAAAGTTCCGCTGAGGCTCAAAGCCTATCAACAACTTCCAGATGAATGCGTGTCCAGTGTTCCAGATCGAAAAGAAACCATCAAAAACATCGTCCCAAACGGTCTTTTCGGTAAAATCGCGTCTGGGACGGTGTTCGTGGGGTGGCTGACGGGTGAAGAATGCGGATCATCTCGAGCCGAATAAATTCAGGAAAAGCGTCCTGAACGGCCTATCAGGGTACAAAGCGCGGATAAAGAGCGCCTCGGGTATACTCAAAATTGTTCTTCATGAGAGCGAGAAAAGACCGTTCAGATCGCGGAGGAAACCTTGCAATCGCGCCGAATTCTACTGATTGAGGACAATCCTGACCACGCGCTCGTGGCCAGCCGCGTCCTGGAGCGAGCGGGCTTTAGCGTGACGACCGTGACCACCGGACAAAAAGGCATCGATAGCGTCAGCCAGGGTTTCGATCTGGTGCTGCTCGATTACGGATTGCCGGACATGGATGGCATGCAGGTGCTGACCGCCATTTCGGGGCTGAACGTACCCGTCGTGTTTGTGACGGGCCGCAGCGATGCCAAACTGGCCGTCGACGCGCTCCGGGCGGGCGCGGCCAATTACATCGTCAAGGACTCGCATTACGTCTCGAAACTGCCGGAAGTCGCCAGCGAAACCCTCTCACAATCGCGCGGTCGCTTCTCCGGTCAGGTCGCGCGGGTGCGCCTGGAAGCCGACGCGGAAAGCGCCGAGGACGAACTCTCGAGCCTGCTGTTGCGTCTGCTGCCGATTGAAGCCATGCCTGTGCGCTACGCGCCCGGCGATTACCTGGTGTTCTGCCGCGATGCGAACGCCCTGGCCAAACTCGATGCGCTTTCGCGCGAACTGAGCGTTCCCGTGACCCTCAGCCAGTGGCATCTCGATCACGCCTCGAGTTTGCGAGACCTGATCGGGAAGCTGTGAGCATCGTGGATCAGGACACCGACCTCGAGACCTTCCGGGCTGCCGTGCGCGAAGCCCTGACGCCTCTGGTCAAGGTCTTCCGCGAGAACATTCAGAACCGCGCGTTCGGCGAGGCGATCGGCGAACTCGAACGCATCCTGGCGGCCTCCGAGCGCGTGCTGGACGATGAACTGGGCGTGCTGGATCAGCTTCTGTACGAGGAGCTTTCAAAGGCGCTCAACCAGAACGGGGCTCAGGCGTGACCATGCTCGAGTCCCCACGCGTCCTCGAAGGCTTACCGGACGAGGTGGCGCTGCCATTGATGGACATGGCCCGCAGGCGCGAGATCGAAAAATCTGATTTGCTCTACGCCTTCGATGAACGCCCGAATTTCGTCAGTTATGTATCAACAGGCTGGTTCAAGCTCGCGACCTTCACCCCGGAAGGCGAGGAGCGCGTCCTGACCGTCAAACGCGGCGGCGAATTCTTATCGCTGGAAGCCGTCGCAGACGCGGAATTTGTCACGCCAGAAGTCGTGGCCCTGACGCGCGCCAGCGTCCTGACCTGGGAAGTCGGCGATCTGCGCGCCCGCTTCAATACCGTGCCCTCGTTCACCATCGCCGTCGGGCGCGTGCTGGCTCGAGCGGCGCAACGCGATCTGCGTTCGCGCGTGATCTCGGACAGTTCCAGGGTCGCGGCGCGGCTGGCGCGCATCCTGTTTCAGCTCGCCCGCGAGCAGGGCAAACCCGTCAAGGACGGCCTGCGCCTGCAATTGCCGTTGACTCAGGAAGAGCTGGCCGAACTGATCACCGTGCGCCGCGAAACCGTCAGTTTGAACTTCGGTGAACTCGAGCGCGAGGGCGTGATCCGCCGCGATGGGCGCACCGTGGTCGTGCTGGTGGACGCGATGGAAGCCTACCTGGAGCGCCTGGGCATGGGTTTAGAGGACAGGCGCAGAAGGTAAATTGATGCTCGAGCTTGAAGAACGCCGTCTGGAACGCCTGGAATCGTTCGCTCGGGATAAAAAATAGCGCTTGCGCCGCGTGATCGCATCGCGTAGCCTCGAGCCATGAAGCTTTCCGTTCGGCGCATCACCCTGTTCGTCGAGGACGTGCCCGGCGTCGGTGCGTTCTACCGCGATGTTCTCGGGTTGAAGCTCAAACCCACGCCCGACGACCCGAAACGCTGGCTCGAGTTCGAGGCGGGCGGATGCTCGATCGCCCTGCACGACGGCGGCGCTCCGAACGCATCGCGGCGCGCGCCGAAGGTCGTGTTCTACGCCGAGGACGTGAATGCGGCGCGCGCCATCCTGGTGGCTCGAGGCGTCAAGATGGGGCGCGTGCAATCGTCCGATGACCTGCGATTCTGCGACGGAAAAGACCCCGAAGGGAACCCGTTCCAGATCTCGAACCGACCGTGACGCGACTCGGGAACACCGTTCAGCACGCCTATTTTGAAACGCGTCCCGGACGGTGCTCCCATCTCGAGATTCCCGCCTCAGGTGTACAATTCGCGCCATGTCTTTGAAGAAACCCACGATTCTGGTCGCCAATGACGACGGTATCTTCTCGCCGGGCATCAAAGCCCTGGCGCTCAGCATGAAAGCAATCGGGGACGTGTTCGTGGTCGCGCCGGACGTGGAACAATCCGCCGTCGGGCACGGCATCACGGTGCGCCGCCCGCTGCGCTTCAAGCACACCAGAGCCGCCGGGTTCGGCGATATTCCCGCCTACCGCGTCGATGGCACGCCCGCCGATTGCGTCGTGCTAGGCGTTCACAACCTGGGCCAGCCAGACCTGGTGGTTTCCGGCATCAACATCGGCAGCAATCTCGGCTACGACCTGACGCATTCGGGTACGGTCGCGGCGGCGCTCGAGGGCGCGTCGATGGGCGTATTGAGCATCGCGTTTTCGTTGCGGGTCGGTGAGGAAGACCTGGATTTCTCGCACGCGGCGGCCTACGCGCCGCGCATCGCGCAGGCCGTGCTGGAGCGAGGTTTGCCGCCCAGGACGCTTCTCAACGTGAATTTTCCGGTCGGCAAACCCCTGGGCGTGCGGGTCGCGCCGCAGGGTGGACACTACTGGAAGGACGCCGTTCACAAGCGCGTCGATCCCGACGGGCACGAGTACTACTGGGTGGCTGGCACGCCGACGGGTGACACGGAACCCGACAGCGATTTCGCGGTCGTGACGGCGGGTTTCGTGGCCGTCACGCCGATCAAGATGGATTTGACCGCCCGAGAGATGCTCGAGCCGCTCAGGGCTTACGCGCCGGACCTCGAGTGATTCAGCCGGAGTGATCTGGCTCGAGTGATGCGCGCCACGTAACTCACTTGCGCCTCAGAGATTGCGTGGAACACCCAGGCTATGCTCAACCCCATGAAAAGCATCGCGATTCTCGGGGCGGGCGCGGTTTTCGCGCTGACGCTGGCTGGTTGCAACGTCAGCGTCAGCATTCCGCTGACCATCTCGAACTTGCAGGCGCCGACGGTCGCCTGCCAGGTGGACACGGACGGCAAGAACTACCTGACGCTGAATTTTGATTACATCGGCAAGATCAGCGCCATCAAGATGGGCTTCACGCCCTACGGTGCGGCGGGCAACAAGGCCACCCAAACTGTCACGGTCGCGGATGTCAACAGCCTTCCGGTGGGTGTCAAGCTGCCCTTCCCGGCGTCCAACAAGGTCACGGTCAAGGTCGATCTGGCCAACGTCGCGGTGACCGCCTCGAGTGTGCAGGCAGAGGGCGTGACGCAGCCCGACCCGAAGACCTCTTATCCGATGAACGTCACGGTTTCCGTTTCCAACACGGGCGGCGAGCAGGCCGGGCCGTTGGCGTTGAACGGCGTGGATGTCGGCGCGTGCTACCCACCGCCCGCCCCGTAAATTCCAGACCTGAGCATCTCGAGAACACCGTCCCAGACGGTGTTTTTTATTTGTGCGGTGGACGGTGTTTAATCGAAAACCTCGAAGTCGAAGTCCGGCCTGGCGCGTTTTGCCAGTTCGAGGATGCGATCCCGGTCGAGGGTGGATATGGGCGCGCCATCGTCCCAGAGGCCCAAATGCTCCGCGTGCAGTTCGTACACTCTGGGCGCGTAAGAGCCGCGATCCTCAGTCTCGAGCGTCACGGTGACGCGCTTGTGGTCGTCGGTGATGCGCAACAGCACGCGTTCATAATCGTTTTCGGGAATGAATTCGAGGGTCATGCCGAAACTCTACAGATTCCCGTCACCTCGTCCAGCCATCTCGAGTTCGTGCCATCTCGAGCGACGAACGAGAAATCCGTACTTGACGTAAGACATTTACGGATTTAAACTGCGAATCATTCTCAACTCGGGGCCGTCCAGACCCTCGAGAGCGAGCAACCTCAAACTCGAGCCCGACGGGTTCGCCGATCAGAGAAGAGGAAGCATCATGTGGATCTCCACCAAAGCCCAGTACGGCCTGCGCGCGCTGATCGAGATCGCCGCAGCCAATGGCGAATCCATCGCGCTCAAATACGTGGCTGAAAAACAGGACATCAGCCAGCATTACCTCGAGCAGATCGCGTCCAACCTGCGCCGTTCCGGGTTCATCCGCAGCGTGCGCGGCGCGAACGGCGGTTACAAACTGGCCCGCCCGCCCGAGCAGATCACCGCCCTTCAGGTCGTCGAGGCCATGGAAGGCAGCCTCGCGCCGGTGAGTTGCATCGAGGACACCGACACCTGCCACCACGCCGGAGCCTGCGGTACCGAGGGCCTGTGGCGGCGCGTGGATCACTCGATCCGCGAGGTGCTCTCCGGCGCGACCCTGGCCGATTTGCTGCACGAGGCCGAGTTCGTTCAGGCCGCTTTGCGGATGCGTCAGGCACAGATCGAAGGCGCTCAAGCCCTACCGATGGCCGCGAACGACTGAGCATCGTCCGGGACGATTGTTCTGTAAACTCGAGAACACCGTCTGGCACGGTGTTTTTCACTGCTCGTCAAAACTGCTCGCCTTCGGAGACACCCACCATGCGCGTTTACCTCGACCACGCCGCCACCACCCCGCTCGATCCCGAGATCGAGGCGGCCATGCGCCCGTACCACTTTTTGTCCGGCAACGCCTCGAGCGTTCACCGCCACGGCGCGGAAGCCCGCGAAGCCCTGGAAGACGCCAGGGAACGACTGGCGGACGCGATGGGCGCATCGTCCAGAGAAGTGATTTTCACGTCCGGCGGAACGGAAGCGGACAACCAGGCGGTGTTCTCGCTCGGATTGGCGCGCGGCGGTCACATCGTCACGACCGCGATCGAGCACAGCGCGATCCTCGCGCCAGCCCGCGCGCTCGAGGCCACGGGGCGCTGCCGGGTCACGTACCTGCAACCCGACCAGCACGGCGCGATTCACCCAGAAGCCGTTCGGGACGCGCTGCAACCGGACACGATCCTGGTCAGCGCGATGCACGTCAACAACGAGATCGGCACCGTCCAAGACATTCCCGCCATCGCGGAAATCACCCGCGCCAGAGGCATTCCGTTGCACGTGGACGCCGTGCAGAGCCCCGGTTTCGTGCCGTTCGACGCGCGCGCGCTGGGCTGCGATCTGGCGTCCATTTCAGGCCACAAGTTTTACGGCCCGAAAGGAGTCGGTGCGCTGTTCGTCAGGCGCGGTCTGGAGTTGCCGCCCTTGATGATGGGCGGTCACCAGGAAGGCGGTCTGCGCGGCGGCACGCACAACCTGCCTGGCGCGGTCGGCCTCAGCCTGGCGCTCGAGAAGGCCGTCAGGCAGCAACCCGAGGAATCCGCGCGGCTGGCCGGTTTGCGCGACTGGTTCGCGGTGCGCTTGCTCGAGTTTGACGGCGTGCGCTTGAACGGCCCCGGCCTGGGCGCGCCGAACCGCAGCCCCAAGCACGTCAGCATCACCGCCAGCGGCGCGGACGGCGAAGCGCTCTTGATGAACCTGGACATTGAGGGCGTCAGCGCGTCCAGCGGCAGCGCCTGCAACGCGGGCACGCTCGAGCCATCCCACGTGCTGCTGGCGCTCGGTCACACGCGCCAGGATGCGCGTTCCAGTGTGCGCTTCAGCCTCGGACGGGACACGACCAGGGATGATCTGGTGCTCGCGGTTTCGGCCTTTGGCAGGGCGCTCGAGCGCTCGAGGTTGTAAAACACCGTCAGCACCTGGCGGGCTGTTCGCGCTTCTTGCTCACGAGACAGCACCTGTCTTGATCCTGAACATGCACCACACGGGCAGGATCGCTCCAGCGCGCAACCCGAGAACACTGTCCCAGACGGTGTTAATTCGCAGCCGCGTGCCAGATTTCTTCATTAAAGCGCGATTCCAGTTCCAGAATCGCCGCCTTCGGCCCGATGAAACTCAGCACGTGAACGCAGCAGCCGCAACCGATGTCCTGGAAATCCTGAATGGCCGCACCCCAGCGCGAGCGCCAGTCCTCGAGAAAATCGTCCGAACCATCGAACACGTCGATGCCGATGTCGTGCACGCGGAAAAGGGATTCCTTCATGGATTACCTCGGTGGGAAGACCTGCATCTCGAGCACCCGGCCCCGAGCGGAACGGCTGGCCATGTGAACGAAAGCCGCGCCGATTTCACCGGGGTCGATCCAGGTCTGTGGGTCGCCATCCGGCATGTCCTTGCGGTTGGCGGGTGTGTCCACCGTGCCCATCGGGTAAATCACGCCCGCCTTGGCGCTCGAGCCTTTGAGTTCCGCGTCCAGGGATTTCAGGAACAACGCCACGGCGCCTTTGGTCGCCGTGTACAGGGCCGCGCCCCCGCCTGCGCCGCGCGCCACCTGCGCCGCCGAAATGCCGCCGATGAAACCGTTTTCTTGCTTCAGGACTTCCGGCAGGGCCGCCGCGACCGCGTAGGCCAGCGTCTTCAGGTTCAGGTCGATCATCCGATCCAGATCGTCCGGTTTGAACTCCAGAATCTTGCCCGTGGCGAAACCGCCGACGGTGTGAATCAGGCCATCCACGCGCCCGTAATGCGCGACGGTCGCCGCGACCATCTCGCCCGCGCCCGAAAGCGAACTGAGATCGACCGGCACGGCCAGCCCTGCGCCCAACCTTTCGCTGGCGCGTTCCGCGTTGCCCGGACGATCCGCCAGCGCCAACTGCGCCCCCGCCGCGTTGAAAGCCGCGTTGATCGCGCTCGAGATCGCCCCGCCCGCACCGGTGATGATGAAGACCTTGCCCTGGAGTGTCATGCTTTCAGTCTGACACCGGATCGCGATTTGTGCTTTGAAAATCTCAGGAAGACCGTCCCAGACGGTATCCTCGGGACTCGAGGATTCGCGTGCTGGACGGTCTCGTGGGCTCTCGAGAAGTTGCGTTGTTCGAGCGCGAGACGAAAAAAGGGCGGCGCAATGCCGCCCTTTTTTCACTTCAGCTCAGAGCGAGTAGTACAATCCCAGCCCCAGATCGAAGCCGGTCAGGATCAACGAACCGTTCGCCACGGGCGAACCATTGAAGTTGACGTTGCCGCTCAGGCAGGCCAGCATCTTCCAGGGCGTCGTGCCCGCGACCTTCGAGGCTTGCGTCTTGGTGTAGATCACCTTGATGGCGTTGGTCATGTTGTTCAGGTTGGCCTGGCTCAACTGGGCGCTCAGGTCGCTGATGTTGCCCGCGGCGTCCACCTGGGCGCTGGCGCTGGCGGCCTCAACCGCCGTGTAAACCTCGCCCGAGCTGCAACCGGTGCTGGCATCGGCGTCATTCTGGTAGAACTTCAGCTTGATCGTGACGGTGATGTCCAGCGTTCCGGCGGCGGTCGCCTTGACGCCCTGGACGCTGGGGGCGGTGCTGCTCAGTTTGGCACCTTTGAGGCTCCACGAACCGCTGTCCGCGCCGATGTGGTTGACCTGATCCGCCGTCACGCCGTCCAGCGACACGGGCGAGCCGCGATCGAGCGACACGGGCGAGCCGATCACGCGATCCACCGAACCGTTGGTGATCGGCGCGGTCACGGTCTCGCCGACTTGACCGCCGACGCGCACGTTGGTCTCGCCGACCGGAATCTTGATGCTGCCGCACCCGACGACCGCGATCATGGCGGCCAGAACGAACCCTGAACGTTTCAACATTTGACTTCCTCCACGTTTCTCATGGTAAGGCGTTCGGCAAAAATCGTTGGTCAAAATACCCGTCCATCACGCAAGATAGAGAAGTAATGGGTGGGCAACGGTGTTCGTTTCGGGCTTGGAATTCGAGTTTTTGTCCAAAACCGATCCGGTTGAAAAGGCCGAATGAAAAGACCATCCCCGACGGTCTTTGCTTTTCACGAGCATAGCTTGGGCTCCATGAGATTGCCCGGAGGCGCGAGACGACCGCATCTCGAGCACTCGGCGCGAATCTCGGGATCGGACATCGTCGGGCCTGAAATGGTGACACCGTCCAGCACGGCACTTTTGAGGAATCAAAAAACGCTGTCCAGGACGGTGTATCTCGAGAAACTGCGTTTCAAGAAGGCCGTCTCGGGCGACACCTGGAAACTAAAGCCCTGAGAGCGCCATCGCTGCGTCCCTGGCGAACACGCCGATCACGGAGGCGCGGTACGCCTCGACGCGATCATTCAGCTCCGCGCGGGTCGCGTCGTTCCAGTCGCCCTCGACGACCCGTTCGACGAACCGGGCGTACTCGAGCGCCAGTGAAGTCTTGAGCATCATCGATTGGGATACGTCCAGCAATTGCTCGAGCGGCGCGCTGAAATCCAGTCCGAGCCGCCAGCAGGCGTGAACCCGAGCCAGCGCCCAGAACCACCACTCGTCCTCGTTGTCGGTATAGGTCATCTTCAGCACGGTTTCGTAGGCCGCGAAGCTGAGTTGCAGCTCGACCTGCGCGGCCCGGTAGACGTTCTGCCCGAAATGACCGGGCAGTTCCGGCAAGTCCAGCACGAAGGCATCACCCAACGCCAGCGTGATGCGCGTCACCCAGACTTTTGAAACGGGTTCGCGCACGTGGTTGGTGATGGACCTGAAGCGCTCCCTGGCCCGCTCGAGATGCCCGAGCGCGTACTCGCAGACGCCCGCGTTGTACAGCGCGTGCTTCTGGATGGTGGCGTAACCGGCGCGTTCGCTCAGGCTGGAGGCGGCCTCGAATCGCGCCAGCGCCTCGCTGAAATCGTCCTGACCCATCAAGATCAGCGCGATGTTGACTTCCAGCGTGGCCTGGTAGGCGATATCACCGATGATGCGGCTGGAGCGCGCGGCGGTCTCCCAGGCCTCGAGCGCCTCGTCGTCTCGAGCCTGAAGGTACAGCGTGCTGCCCAGGTTGTTCCAGGCCAGCGATCGCAGGTGGTGGTTCTCGCCGCGTTCCGCGAAGCCCGTCGCCAGGCGCAACAGACGCTCCGCTCGGGACGCCCGCCCGAGCGCGTTCTCGACTTCCGCCAGGTTGACCAGCGCCTTGACCAGCGTGCCCGTCTTGCCCAGGCGTCGGGATTCGGCCAGCGCCTCGAGCCCGTAATGCCGGGCTTTGGGCAGGTCGTTCAGCGCGCGGTAAACGGCGCACAGCTCGACGCACAGCTCGTCGAACAGCGGCGTGTTGCGCTGCGGTTCGCCCAACAGTGAAAGGCTGTCCTCGATTGAACCCTGGCGGCGCTGCACCACCACCAGGCTGATCTTGGCGTTGGCGGCCAGCGTCTCGCCACCCGGCAGGCGCGGCGCCTGATCGATCACCTGCGCCCACAACCACACAGCTTCCTCGTTGCGACCCGTGGCGGACAGCACCTGCGCCAGGTAGTGCGCGCACAACAGCCCGCGCAGGTTCCCATCGAGCGCCTTGGATGCCTCGAGCCCGAGCCGATACGCGCGCTCCGCCAGCGGGTACGAGAACGCCGCCTGCGCGTTGCGCCCGGCGGACAGCGCGTACTCGAGGGCGCGCGCGTCCTCGCCCGCCTCGCGGTGGTGCTGCGCCAACGCCATCGGCGGCGCGCGGTGCTCCAGACGCTGCGCGGCCCTGGCGTGCAAGCGTTTGCGCCGCAAGCTGATCAGAGAGTTCTCCAGGGTCTGCGCGTAGAGCGGGTGCGTGAAACGGTAGCCCTCGCCGCGCGTGCCCGGCGTTTCAGTCACGACCCGAGAGCGCACGAGCTGCTCGAGCGCGTCCAGGGCGGTCTCGTCGTCCCATTCCAGCAGACTGCGGGCGTCCTCGAACAAGAAACTGCGCCCCAGCACGCCCGCCGCCCGCGCGAATTCCAACGCCGCCGCGGGCAGCGTGGACAGGCGTTGGGTCAAGAGGTCGTCCAGGCTCGAGGTCACCAGCCCACCGCTCGGCGCTTTGGTGACCGATTTCTGGTTCCACTCGTAGACGCCCGCGCGCCGCGCCAGCGCGCCCGATTCGAGCATTAATTTCAGTTGCTCTTCCAGCACCCACGGGTTGCCGTCCGCCCGAGACACCAGCTCGAAGGCCAGCCCCGCCTCGACCGCGCCGCCCAGCCGGGCGTTCAGCAGTTCGCGCATGGTGGCTTCCGAGAGGGGTTCCAGGTCGAGCGTCAACCCCGGTTTGCTCAGGCCGCGCGGCGTGTCGCTGCCCTCGGGCAAATCCTCGATGCGGTAGGTCACGATCAACCTGGGGTGCTGCACGGCTCGCGTGGCGTGCGCCAGCAAATTGAGCGTGCTCTCGTCCGCCCAGTGCAGGTTTTCCAGCACCAGCACCGCCACCCTGGACGCGCGCTCCAGGAGCGTCGTGAAGGCTTCAAAAAGCCGCAGGCGCTGCAATTCCGGCGGCAGGGAAGAATCCGGTGGCGGAGCCTCGCCGAGCGAGGGCGCGATCCTCGAGAGTTCCGTCCGATCCGCATCCGAAAGACCGTCCAGCACGCTTTTGTGGTGCCGCGACAGGCCCTGAATCAGCCGCGAGATCGCGCCGAACGGCGTCGGATCGTGCAGAGCTGCCTCGCCCCAGACGATCCGTTTGCGCTCGACCGCAGCGCGCTCCTCGAGCGTGCGCAACAATCGCGTCTTGCCGATGCCCGCGTCGCCCGTGACCGCCACCAGCGGCGCATCGTGATCGAAGTCGAGCAAAAATTCTAGGCTGGAAAGCGCCTCGTCCCGGCCCAGCAACGGCGCGACCAAGAGCGCGTCCGCGCGCGCGCTGCCGTCCGCCGCGCCCAGCGCGTCCTCGCCGCCCAGAGATGCGCCCAGCGCGTCCTTCAGAATCCCGATCAGCGCATCGCGCACCGCGACTGCCGTCTGCGGGCGATCCAGCGGGTGCTTGGCGAGCAAGCTCAGGATCAACGCCTCCAGCGATTCCGGCAGATCAGAACGCAACTGCCTGGGTGGTCTGGGCGCTTGCTGGATGTGCGCCAGGATCACCTGCGCCAGGCTCTCGCCGGGAAAGGGCGGCTGACCGGTGAAGGCGCGGTACATCAGCGCACCCAGCGCGTACAGGTCGGCGCGGTAGTCGATCTCCGCGCCCCGGCACTGTTCCGGCGCCATGTACAAGACCGTGCCGACGACCGCGCCGACGCGCGTGATCGCGACGCTGCTCTCCAGGTTCTTGGCCAGCCCGAAATCCATCAGCTTGGCCTGTCCTTCCGGCGTGACCCGAATGTTTTCCGGTTTGAGATCGCGGTGGATCAGACCCTGACCGTGAACGCCGGAAAGCGCGTCCGCGATCTGCGCGAAAACGTGCGCGATCGCGCCCAGATCCGGGCTTTTCTCGAGCCAGGTCGAGAGATCCTCGCCGGGCACGAATTCCATCACGATGTACGGCGTGCGTTGCTCACCGAAATCCAGCACCCGCACGACGTTCGGATGCTCCAGGCGTTTCAGCGCCCGGAATTCGCGGCGCATTCGCACGCCGCCCTGCAACGTGCCCGTCTCGAAGAGTTGCTTGATCGCGACCTGCTCGCCCGTCAAAAGATCCACGGCCAGACTGACGCGGCTGGTGGCTCCCGCGCCCAGTTCGCGCACGATTGAATAACGGTCCGCGCTGGCCGTGCTCATCGCTTTCGATTATCCGTCCTGCGGTGGGGAATTGCTGTGTTTCGATCACGAACGGGTTTTGGACTTTCGTTCTCGAGGATCAGCTAACGTCGTAGCGATCACCATTTTCTGGGGTTTGATTCAAAAAAAACCGTCCCGAACGATGTTTTTTGAATCTCGAGAATAGCGTCCCGGACGGTCTTCTGGCGCACCCCAGCCTCGAACCCGAATGCACCACCGGGATCACGGGTACGATTCAGACCATGATCCTGGATCGCTTCCTCGCCGGGGACGAACGCGCCCTGGCCCGAGCCATCACCGCGCTCGAGGCCGGACTACCCGGCGGGCTCGAGCTGCTCGGGCAGCTCCGCGCGCTGAACAGGCGCGCCCGCGTGATCGGCGTGACCGGCGCACCAGGTGCGGGTAAAAGCACCCTGACCGACCACCTGATTGCAGCCTGCCGCGCGCGCGGCGAACGCGTCGCGGTGCTGGCCGTCGACCCGTCCAGCCCGTTCTCCGGCGGCGCGATCCTGGGCGACCGCATCCGCATGGGACGCCACCACCAGGATCGCGGCGTGTTCGTGCGCTCGATGGCCACGCGCGGCGCACTGGGCGGGTTGGCCCGCACGACCGTGGCCGTGGTCAGCATCCTCGAGGCGTTCGGTTTTGACCGCGTGTTCATCGAGACCGTCGGCGTGGGACAATCCGAAATTGACATCGCCCGCGTGGCCGATCACGTCCTGCTGGTCATGACGCCCGCCGGGGGCGACGCCGTACAAGCCTTCAAGGCCGGAATCATGGAGATCGCGGATGTCTTCGCGATCAACAAAGCCGACCTGCCCGGCGCGGATCGCCTGGAGCGCGAGATCAAAGCTGCCCTCGAACTCGCACCCCATGACGAACATACGTGGTGGCCACCGATCGTCCAGACCATCGCCTCGAGCAACCAGGGCACGGAAGCCGTGATAGACGCCCTGGACGCCCACCGCGCGCACCTGAATGAACCCGGCCTGGAAAAGCGCCGCCTGGAACGCGCCCGCTTCGAGGTCGCCTCCGCCATCGAGAACGCCGTGCGCGAGATCGTGCAAAGTGCAGGTTCCAGCCCGTTTGAAGCCGTCCGGGATGGATCGCATACGGCGGAAGCGGTCGCGAAAGTGCTGATCGAGAAAACGCGTTAAAGGAACACCGTCCAGCACGGTGTTCTCGAGGATGCGTCCGGGACGGTAATCAGGGTACGACCGTCATTTGCGCGTCGCCGCTCGGTACGCCGTTACTGACGGCGTGAATCTGCACCTGACCAGTGTTGATCCCCAGGACGATTCCGTTCTGCACGCTGGCGATACTCTGGTCGCTCGAGAACCAGCCCGTCACTTGGTTCGCGTAATTCGCCTCGAGCCTCAGGGTTGCACCCACGCGAACCGTGGCCTTCAGAGGCCAGACCTGGAACGGCGCGGTATTCGGTGTCGTGCAACCTGAAATGATGATCAAACCGATCAGGACAATCCTGAGCACGGCTCAAGCATAACGCCGCGTTCATGACTCGGGATCGCGCTCCACGCAAAAATACCGTCCTGTACGAGATTTATGATTCGCGTCTGAGACGGTCTTCTCGAGATTGCCCGAACTGAAACCCGAGACATCCGCATCACCTTGAAACGGTTTCACCTTCGTTCCACCTTGCCCGTCGAAACTCTTCTCAATCGCCGTGGGCGCGCCCGGCGACGCACGAGGAGGTTCCACCCATGAAGATCCTGAAGATTGCTCTGTCCGCACTCGCTTTGATGCTCGCCCCGCTCGCGTTCGCCGCACCAGCCGCGAAAGCGGTCGCCAAAACCTCGACCACGATGGTCAAACCCGCCAAGATGGCCGTCAAGCACAAGCGCATCGTGGCGAAGCGCTCGCACAAAGTCGTGGCCAAGCGCACGCATAAGGTGATGGCCAGGCGCACCAGCAAGCGCATTGTCGCCAAGCGCACGACCAAGACGACCATGATGAAGGCCGCCAAGAAGTAAGCAAATCCTCGACTCGAGACTCGGCGCTATCGGCTGAGTCTCGCTTCGTTTGAAAACACGGTGCGGCACGGATTCCCATGAATGCGCCCGAACCTTCACGCGGTCGCCCTCGAGATTCAGGTTGAACTCGAGAACGCGCCTTCGATCAGCACCTCAGGCGCGGCCCTGCACCAGATCCATCAACCGACCCAGCACGCGAGCGCCGTCGGCGCGAAGGCCGTTGTGCTCGTACTCGTTGGTCAGCCACGGTTTCAGACCGCGAATCCTGGCGGCGGTTTCTTCTGACCACGCGCGTTCGACGTACATGTCCTCCGCGTAAATCGCGGCGGCGACGGGCACGTCGTTCCGGCGCAGGCGCTCGAGGTCGTAGAGCGGTTTCCAGGGTTCTTTGGCCAGCAGTTCGGCGGCTTCGCGCAAGGGCGCGAGGGCGGCGTATTCACTGAACATCCACGGGTAGATCATCTCGCCGGTGAACAGTTCGGGTAATTGGAATTCAGCCGGAATTAACCGATCCGCCGACCAGTCACTCACGCAACCATCAGCGTAGCAGGCTTCGTGCAGGATCGCGTAGATGGGGTTGCGCGCGAAGTGCAGGGCCGCGTCCACGTCGTGCAGGAAGGCGGGTGAATCCACGGGCAGTTCCAGCAGGTAGTGCAGGTTTTCAACGCCGTCGCTCGCGCCGAGCATCATGCCGAGCTGCCTGAATCGGCGCGAGGTCAGGCGGTCGCCGGACGGCAAGCGCACGTCGTCTCGCTCGAGCCGCGCGTGAATCTCCAGAACGCGCGCGCGGTCTTCGGGGTAACGCGCGTAATACCGGTGGTTGCGTTCCAGAACGCGCTGGTACGTCAGGCGGTACACGTCGTCGGTCGGGCGACCCACGGGTGGCAAGCCGCCGGTGATGAAGGCTTCGCGCAATCCTTCGGGCGCGAACGACAGGTACGTCACGACGCAGAACCCGCCGAAGCTCTGCCCGAGCACGCTCCAGCGCTCGCCGCCGAGTTCGCGCCGGATGTGCTCCGCGTCCCGGACGATGGAATCCGCGCGGAAGAACCGCAGGTAATCCGCCTGCTGTTGCGGTGTCATTTTGGGCAGCGTCCCGATCGGGCTCGAGCGTCCCGTGCCGCGCTGATCGAGCATCAGCACGCGGTAATCGCGCAGCGCCCGCCCGAGCCACCCGGATGTTTCCGGCCCGGTTGGTCGCGGCGCTTCGGAGCCTGGGCCGCCCTGAAAGAACACCAGGAACGGCCTGTCCAGTCCGTCCGGGTCGGCGATCTCTCGGGCAAAAACGCTGATGCTCGGGCCGTCTTTGCGGTCGTGATCGAGCGGAACCGAGAACTCGTGTTCGGTCAGCACCAGGCCGGGAATGCGGTACGTGTGCGGCATCGCCCGATTCTGGCACGGCCCGCCGAAGGAAGGCTCGAGCGGCGCGATGGTTTCGGTGTTGGCCCTTGACCTTCAGTCCTTTATTGGGGCCCCGTCTCGTAACTGATCCGATCGATGCTCGGCGCTTTCGCGCCCGGTAACGAGAACGTGATCGTGTTCTGGCCGCGCTCGAGTTCGAGGTTCAAACGCAGGCTCGCCACCGCATCCCCGCTCGAGTGAATCCGCGCGATGACGTTCGCGCCCGCGCCGGTGGTGATCTTGAGGAGCGCCTGATCGGATGGGTTGGTGAAGTAGACCGTCACCGGAACCGAACCCGCACGCGAGGCGAAGACCTTGTTGAAGCTCAACGAGCCCGTTCCACGGATGTTGCCGACCAGCGCCCCGCCTGAGCAGCCCGCGCACGGCTTGACCGCGGCTGGCTCGAGGAGCGTGTTGCTCGAAGATTCCGCCTCGATGCTGATCTTCGACTGCGGTTCGCTTTTGAGTTTCGTTCCGCGCACGCGGAGCATCACCGAACCGTGCGCCGGGACAGCCTGTGCTGTGAAGCCGGAATCGAACACGCCAGCGTCCTGTTTGCGCCACAGGTCGCGCACGGCGGCACCCGTTTCCCGCAAGCCCACGTCCGACCACTGCGCGCGAACATCTGCTGTCTGATCGGAACGGTTCAACAACAGCACCGCCACCGACCCATCCGAGAGCGGTTTCGCCCAGACCTCGCTCGTTGGAAAACGGCGCACGCGCACGCCCTGCGTGTGGGCCGGTGCATCCGCCGGATCTTGATTGACGGCGATCACTTCGCGGTTGGTCAGGGTCTCGAGCGTGACCGCATCCATCACCGCGAGTCGGTTCCCGGACATCAACGGTGCGCTCATGATCGCCCACAAGCCGAAGTGCGAACGGTATTCGGTATTCGTCATGCCCGGCCCACCCAACCCACCCTGACCGCGATTCCCGACCATCAGCATGTCCGGATCGTTGTAATGCCCGCCTCGAGCGTAGCTGGCGTAAAGGTTGTTCGTGTCCGCGATGCTCATGACGCTCTGATCGCTGGCGTTCGAGGCGATGGCGGGCTTCTCCCAGACGTCACGAATATCGAAGGTGGTGCGCCAGATGTCGCCCACTTCCGGAATCCAGGGGCGGAACCACCACGAGCAAACGCTGAACACGATCGCTCGGTTTACCCCAGAGAGCGCTGTCCGCATTGTTTGGTACTGCGTTTTTTCGTCCAGCACGGCGTTGCAGTTGTCGTATTTGAGGTAATCCACGCCCCACCGCGCGAATTGCGCGGCATCCTGTTGTTCAAACCCCTGCGAAGCGGGGTATCCGCCGCAGGTTTTCGCGCCGCGATCCGAGTACATCCCGAACTTCAATCCCAGGGCGTGAATGGCATCGGAGAGCGCCCGGATGCCGTGCGGAAATTTGTCCGGGTTCGCCTGCAGATTCCCCTGGGCATCCCGCGCTGGTGCCGACCAGCAATCGTCGATTACGACGTATCGGTAGCCCACCTCGCGCATCCCGTTTCTGGTCATGGCCTGCGCCTGGGTCAGGATTTTGTCCTCGTCGATATCGCAGCCGAACGCGTTCCAGCTGTTCCATCCCATCGGCGGTGCGTCCAGGAGCTTCGGTGTCTGCGCGCTAAAAACTTGCAGCGGGCCGCCAAGCTGAGCGCTCCAGAGCACCAGCATCACGAAACCGAGGCTTCGCAGGGTCTTGTTCATGTCCGGCCAGTGTATCCCGCGTGACGTGCAGCACGCGAAGATGCCTTCATGGCTGCACAACCGTGATACATACCCACTCCTTAAACTTGAGTGTGCCTGTATAATCCATGCCATTCCTGGCTCGAGCAACCTCGAGCCAAACTCCCGGAGACCGCATGGATTACTACGAACTTCTCGGCGTCAATAAAAGCGCCGATGCCGACGAGATCAAACGCGCCTACCGAGCCCTCGCGCTCAAGTACCACCCCGACAAGAACCCCGGCGATCACGCCGCCGAAGAGAAATTCAAGCAGATCAACGAAGCCTATTCGGTGCTTTCAGATCCCGAAAAGCGCGCGCAATTCGACCAGTTCGGGCGCGTCGGCGGCCCCGGCCAGAACTTCGATCCGGGCGGTTTCGGGCAGGTCGGCGACCTGTTCGATCTGTTCAACAGCGTTTTCGGCGGCGACCCGTTCGGTCAGGCCCGAGGGCGTGCCGGCAAGCGCGCCGCGCGCGGCGAGGACTTGCAGGTCGAAGTCAAGATCACCTTGGAGCAATCCCGATCCGGCGCGGACATCGAGGTCGAGGTGGATCGGCTGGTGAGCTGCGAGCACTGCGACGGCGCTCGCTCGGAACCCGGCGGCAAGGGGCTTCAGACCTGCCAGACCTGCGGCGGCGCTGGGCAGGTGCGCCAGCAGCAGCGCACGATCCTGGGCAACTTCATGACCGCCGCGCCGTGTCCGACCTGTCGCGGTTCCGGCGAGATCAACCCGGAACCCTGCACCGTCTGCCACGGTCGCGGACGCACCATCAAACCGGAAAAAGTGTCCGTCACGCTGCCCAAGGGGATCGACGGCGGTTACCGGTTGCGCGTCTCCGGTGCGGGCAATCAGGGCATGCTGGGTGGCCCTCCCGGCGACCTGTACGTCTTCCTGGAACTCGAGCGCCACGAGCATCTGACCCGAGACGGCGACGACCTGCATTACACGCTGCCCATCGGCATCGCGCAGGCGTCGTTGGGCGGTGCCTTCGACGTGGAAACCCTGGATGGGCCGCAAGTGCTGGAGGTTCCTTCGGGCGCGCAACCCGGCGATACGCTCAAATTGCGCGGCAAGGGCATGCCCCGATTGCAATCCAGGGGCGAGGGCGATCTGGTCGTGACGCTGGACGTGATCGTGCCTCGCAAGCTCTCCAAACGCGCCAAAGAACTTCTGGAAGAGTACGCCAAGGAAGTCGGCGAGGAGACGCAGGCCGGACAGCCCGGTTTCTTCGAGCGTCTGGGTCGCGCGATTCGCGGCGATTGAGCCTCGAGAAATCGTCGCTGTAGGGTTGCTGCGAGCGAGCCCTCGTGGGAATAGCGCTTCGAGATCGAGTTTGAACCGGACGAACGCTCGAGAACACCGTCCAGCACACATATCTTAGACCGTGTGCTGGACGGTGTTCTTACTCGATCTCCGGACGGGCTGACCGCGACGGCTCGAGGCGCACGAATGTCATTGCGCGTTTGCGCAGCAGCGGTTCTCGAATCGCCTTCGCGTCGAGCTTGCCCGCCCCGAGGAACGCCACGAAGCGCGCGAAGCCTCGAGCCAGCGCCTCCGCGAAAGCCTCGTCCTTGCTGAGTAACTTGTCCTCGAGCCACAAGCCCAGGATCACGAAGGTATCGCTCGTGCGCTCGAGCTTGCCATCGAAGCGCGCGACGAGCCGGTCGCCCCACAGGACGGGCAGCGTGTAGTAACCGAATTTGCGCTGGTGCTCGGGTTTGTAGACCTCCCAGACGTAATCGAAGCCGAACAGGATTTTGGCTCGACCTCGCGCGCTGACCTGATCGAGCGGTGAGAGAAACGTCACTTCTTCGGTCGTGGTCGCCCCGAACGGCGTCCAGGCTTTCGGTACGCGCCCTGCGCTCAGTTCCTGGAGCGTCCCAGCGTCACTGCCGAGCGCGTCATGCACGGCCTTCCAGCCTTCGACTTGCACCTCGATGATCTCGCCGTCAGCCAGCATCGCCCCGCGCAGCGCCCTCGCCGCGCGATCCGGCTCGCCGCGCTGAAAGGAATCGCTGGTGCGTTTGACCCGCGACAAGCCGTCGAAGCTGATTTCTTTTCTGACCAGGAAGCGATCCGTTTCGGCCTCGCTGCTTTCACGGATCAGGTGCGCGGGCGCGACCTGTTCGGTCAGCGCGTAGACGCGCTCGAAGCGCTCGCGGTGGTGCGTCATGACCTCGCCAGTGCGCCACAGGTAGTACAGGGCCAGCGCGCTGTCTTTTCGGCCACGGTAGTGTTGCGTTCTCGTGCGCGCTGCCATCGTGAAATCGCGGTTGCTGACCACACCGCGATCCCTCAGGACGGCCCGCATTTCGACGATGGCCTCGGCGTGCTCGGTGCCCATGGCGCGGATGCGCGAGTTACCGTCGCGCTCGCGGCGCATGACCGTGCGCCAGTGCGGGAGTTCATCCATCGGTCGGGCGGCCAGCCAGCCGCCCCAGTCGAAGAACTGGCGCTGCCGGTAGGTCGCGTCCTCCCACATACCGGGCGCGTACTCGAGCACGCGCCCGTGCAACGCGATGTCCTGGCTGCGCGCGATGATTTGCAAGGGGTCGAGTTGCAGGTACTCCATCTCGCGCATGGCGTGGGCTGCGCCTTCGAGGCCGCGCCAGCGCCGTCCGGGCCACAGGCCCTGCTTGCCGAGGATGAACCGTCGGGCGGTTTCAACGTCGATGTGCAACATACGTGTCTCGAGTATATCGAGGTGCGTTTCCGACGCCCGATGCGCGTGCGAAACCGCGATCAGTCCGAGCGGAACACCCTCTGGTGCGCAAGCTCAGAACCGCGTCTGGGACGGTGCCTTCGGGTTACAATCCGCCTCATGCGCGATCAATTCAAGTCCCATCTGCTGGAAGCCGCCCGTCAGTTCGGTACGCCGTTGTTCGCTTACGACTGGCTCGAGATCGAGTCCAGAGCGCAGGCCATTCAGGACGCGTTCTCGAGCACCGACGACCTGAAATGCCGAGCGTTTTACGCCATCAAAGCCAACCCGAACCTGGGGTTGCTGCGCCGCATGCGCGAACGCCTGGGCGTGGGTTTCGAGGCGTGCTCCATCGGCGAACTCGAGCGCACGGTGCGGGCGGGCGCGTCGGGTCGGGACATCGTGCTGCACGGTCCCGGCAAGCCAGATGCGAGCCACGCTCGGGCATCTGAAATCGGCGCGACGATCGCGCTCGATTCGCCATCCGAAGCGGCGCGGGTCGCCAGAAACGCGCCGGGCGCGCGGGTGCTGGTGCGCGTCAATCCGGGTTTGGCGGTCAGTACCCACGATCACCTGGCCACGGGCAACGCGAGTTCCAAGTTTGGCGTGCCGATCGATCGCGTTCCAGAAACGGTGCGGAACGCCGAAAAATTGGGTCTCGAGGTGGCGGGTTTGCACCTGCACATCGGCAGCGCCATCGAAGACCCGCAGGATTACGCGGCGGCGCTCGAGCGCGTGGCCAACCTGTCGAAGACCATCGGGCACAGACCCATCTTTGACATGGGTGGCGGTTTCGGTCTGCGGTTCGACCTCTCGCCGCTCGCGCAACTTGGGCGCGAGGCGGCATCCAGGTTCCGGGCCGAGGAACTCTGGCTCGAGCCGGGACGCTGGCTGGTGGCGTCGAGTGGCGTGCTGCTGACGACCGTGATGGACACGAAATCGACCGCCCGAGATTTCGCTGTGGTGGACGCGGGCATGTCGGAACTGATCCGCCCGATGCTGTACGGCGCGCATCATCCGGTCGTCTCGCTTGCGCCGCAACGACCGATGGTCACGGTCGATCTGGCTGGCCCGGCCTGCGAATCCGGCGATATCCTGGCGCGCGACGCGACGATTCCAGAACCTCAGCCCGGCGATGTGCTGGCCGTGCTGGACGCCGGAGCGTACGGCGCGAGCATGTCCAGCGCGTACCTGACGCGCCCCCGACCGAGCGAAGCGATCTTTGAAGATGAACGCTGGATACTGATTCGTCGGCGCGAAAGCTGGGATGAGTTAATGGCCACAGAGATGGTCTAACACGGTAACACCGTCCAGGACGCGCAATTTTAACTGCGTTCTGGACGGTGTTCCCAGGACATACGCTTTACTTGACGGCCAGCAAGTCAACCTGCTCGATCACGGGCGGCGCGCTCAGCAACTCGCCCGCTTTGGCCATCAGGGCGCTGGCGATCGGGCCGGACAGGTGCGCCTGCCGCCCAGCTTCCGCCTCGAAAGTGTCAAAAATTCCGAAAGTCGAAGGCCCGAGCTTGAGGGCGTACCAGCTGACCGTGCCCGCCTCGGCCTGCGCGAGCGGCAGGGCGCTCTCGAGGAACGCCTGCACTTCGGCTTCCTTGCCGGGTTTGGCTTCCAGACGGGCGAGAATGGCGACCTTGACCATGTGAACTCCTTGTGAACCTTGAACGTCCCGGTGCATCGATCTCGACTCGAGAATCCATCGGTTTCGAGCGGACGATCCCGAAATGGCATCGTCCCGCGCGCTTTTAAAAAGCTGTGCGGGACGATACGCTCGGGTTCTACAACTTACTTGATGTCCCCGTTCATGCCGTTCGGGAAGAACAATCCCTTGGTGGCGTTCGCAGCGCCGTACACGATGTTCAAGACTTCGCGCGTGCTGCGGCTGTAGGCGATAGCGTTCGCATCGACCGGCACGATGTTGGCCGTGTTCGCGGTGCTGGAGGTGATGCCCTGATCTTTTTCGGAACCGGCCAGCGTGTCGCGCAGGTCGCTGATCGCCTGGACGACCTGCGCGACGCTCAAGCCCGCGGCGGCGGTCACGGTCTGCTGACCGTAAAGCTGGGTGCGGACTTCCGCAGCGTGGTAGGCCTCGACGCCCAGAATGCCGGCGGCGGCCTCGAGGTAATCCTTGTTGGTGATCAGACGGGCCGCGCCCTTGTAGGCGGTCACGCCGACATCCTCGAAGATGAACGCGCCGAGCAGGAAGGTCAGCTCGTTGGCGTAGGGATCGAAGCCCTGAATCGCGCCGTTGCTGGCGGCGGATGCGGCGGCGGCGAACGATGCGCCGATGTTGATCGAGGGGCGCGCGACGGTTTTGTCACCGAGGGCGGCGCGCAAGAACTTGACGTGATTTTCTTCGTCGGTCGCGATCTCGTTGGCGTAGTCCTTGATGGCGTTACCGAAGGGCGTGTTCGAGAAGGTCACGGCTTTACCGCCGACGACGGCTTCGCCCGCGCCGTTCACGCCACCGACGCTATACGACGGGGTGCGTCCGACGGCGGCCAGGTAGAACTCCGCCTCGAGAAACTCGAGGTTCAGCGCAAAATTGAGCACTTGCACGTCGATGTCCGTCGAAGGAGCCGGGGCTGCGGGGGTCGGCCCGCAAGCGGCGAGCAGCGCTCCAGCGCCTAAAACGCCCGTACCTTGCAGGAACTTGCGGCGGTCGATTTTCGCGTTCTGATTCATGGAAGCCTCCGTTGGATTCGGTTGAGTTGGACTCGAGGGAACAATCCGGCTCGGGAAGGCCGGCTCGAGAAAGAGCGTGCTGGTGGCTGCACCATCCTGGACGATGATCCTGGCTCGCGTCCCGGACGGCGTTCTCTTACTTGATCGAGCCGTTCAGTCCGTTCGGGAAGAACAACCCAGCCGTCTTGGCGGAGCTGCCGTACACGATCTTCAGGACTTCATCGGTGCTGCGGCTGTAAGCGATCGAATTGCTGTCGGCCAGCACGATGTTGGCCTTGCCGTCCGCCGTCACAATGCCCTGATCCTTGGCGGTGCCCGCCAGCGTGTCGCGCAGCGCGCTGATGGCCTGAACGATCTGCGTGACGGTCAATCCTGCGGCGGCCACGACATCCTTCTGGCTGTACAGGAGCGTGCGCACCTCGCCCGCGTGGTAGGCCTCGACGCCCAGAATGCCGGCGGCGGCCTCGAGGTAATCCTTGTTGGTGATCAGACGGGCCGCGCCCTTGTAGGCGGTCACGCCGACATCCTCGAAGATGTACGCGCCGTGCAGGAAGAACAGCTCATTGGCGTAAGGATCGAAGCCCTGGATCGCGCCGTTGCTGGCGATGCTCGCGGCGGCGGCGAAGGACGTACCGATGTTGATGTTCGGGCGCGCCACGGCGCTCGCGCCGAGGGCGGCGCGCAGGAACAGCACGTGGGCTTCCTCGTCGGACGCGATCTCGTTGGCGTATTCCTTGGCGGCCTTGCCGAAGGGCGTGTTCGAGAAGGTCACGGCCTTGCCGCCCGTGACGGTGCCGCCCGCACCGCCGACGCCGCTGATGCCGTAGCTGGGGGTGCGTCCGACGGCGGCCAGGTAGAACTCCGCCTCCAGGTACTCGAGGTTCAGCGCAAAGTTCAGCACGTCCACGTCGATGTTGGCCATCTGCGCTTGGCTCAGGTTCGGCAGTTGGCTGGCCAGGAGCGCCCCGGCGGTCGCGATGCCTGTGCTGCGGAGCATCTGTCGGCGGGTCAATCTTGAATCGTTCATGCAATACCTCCAAGTCGGGTGTTGAACACCCGATTTCTTTGAAGCCTCTGCGCTTCAAGTAGTGTTACGCAACAACTTGGCGAATTGGATGTTCGGACTCTCGAGGATTCTTTCAAGTTTCACAGCGTTGTTTAAACTAAAAATGCGTATTCTCCTACAATTTTGTCTTCCTGAATCTGAGCTGATTCCCAACTGAATTGAAGCTGAGTTCTTGCTCGAGATGTCATAAACAGCATCCTGACGAATTTATGAATTCTCGTCACTACTGTTCACTGATTTGTTGAGATTAATTCATGATTTTGTCGCGGTAAAATCTGGGCTCGAGATCAACCCGAGCCCAGAAATGTTCCAACTGCATCGGCTCGAGCCCGAGGGCAGGACGTTCGGGGCTTCTATCGCGCCTGCTCGGGTTAAAAGAAAAGAACACCGTCCAGGACGGTGTTCTTGAAGTGCGTGCTGGACGGTGTCCTGTCGGCGAATTTTGGATTGCTCGAGAATCTACCGTCAGAAACGCTGTTGTGGTGCGTGTGAGATAGAGCGAACAATTTTCGACAAAGTTCAGGATGACAAAAAGAGATGCTGCATCTCGAAACCGGCTCTAAATCCAACTGACCGCGCCGTAGGTTTGGGCGCGCGATTGACCGGTTCCAAAAATCACGATCGGGCAGCGCACCAGTTCCTCGATGCGGTGGATGTAATCCAGCACCGCCTTCGGCAGTCGATCGCGGCTGCCGACGTTGTCCAGTGGCCCCCAGCCCGCCATTTCTTCATACACGGGTTGACCGTGCTCGTCGTGATCCACCGCGATCCTGATGGTCTCGAGCCCCGCCAGAACGTCCAGTTTGGTCAAGGCCAACCCGTCCATGCCGTTGACTTCGACCGCGTAACGCACGAGTTTCGCATCGAAGTACCCGACGCGGCGCGGACGGCCCGTGGTCGTGCCGAACTCGTCCCAGGGCTGGCTGCCATCGCCGCGCAGGCGCTGTTCCAGATCACCGAAGACTTCCGTGGGAAAGGGGCCGTGACCGACGCGGCTGGTGAAGGCTTTGGCCACGCCGTAGACCTTGTTGACGTGCTTGTGGTTGACGCCCGTACCGATGATCACGCCGCCGACCGTCGGGTGGCTGGACGTGACGAACGGGTAGGTGCCGTAATTCAAATCCAGCAGCGTGGCTTGCGCGCCCTCGAACAGCACGTTCTTGGTGTGCGCCAACGCGTCGCGCAGCATCGAGCCCGTGTCCCGCACGAAGGGTCGCAGGATCTCACGCAGGGGCAAAAGCTCGCTGAAGGCTTTGTCCACGCTATCCCAGCCCGCGCCCGCCGTGGAGTTCGGTTTGGCCTCCAGAAGATTCTGGATGCGTTCGCGCAACGTCGCGTCGTCCATCAGGTCGCCCGCCCGAATCCCGACGCGGCGCGCCCGGTCCGCGTAGGCCGGGCCGATGCCGCGCCCGGTCGTGCCGACGAAATCCTTCTTGCCATCCACGAATTTGTGGTGCGGCAAGACCAGGTGCGCCCGCTCGGAGACGTAGATTTCAGGGTCGAGACCGTGGGTGCGCACGTACTCGAGCTCTTCCTTGAACTTCCACGGGTCGATCACCATGCCGTCCGCCAGCACGGAAATGGCGCCCTTGTGCAGCACGCCCGAGGGGAACAGGTTCAGCTTGAAGGTCACGTCCGGCAGGACGATCGTGTGTCCCGCGTTCGCGCCGCCCTGGTAACGCACGACGTAGTGCGCGTCCGGCGTCAGAAAGTCCGTGACTTTTCCTTTTCCTTCGTCGCCCCACTGCGCGCCGATGATCGCAATTCCCGGCATGGTTGGTCCTCTCTGGAATCTTGAGGTCTCAAAACGAAATCACGGCGCGTCAGCGCCGTGCCGAACTTTAACACGTTGACCTTTAACACGTCGACGCTTCGGATTTGAAGCTTGAAAGCGAGGATGGATGGTTCTTTGGGCTCGAGAATGCCGTTCAGGACGCGATATCTGTTCATTTGGGATCAAAAGTACCGTCTGGGACGGTGTTCGCATCGGCTACGTGCTGCTTTAAGCGCGTCTCGAGTTCGCGGGTTCGGTATTGGCTTCAATTTTTGCTTCCTGGACGGTGTTCCGTCGATTCTCGCGCTTTTCTGACCTGAAGCCCAAATTGGCAGATATACAAAATACGGTGACCCGACCTGTGGAAAACTCAAGATATTGTGCCTGTGTTTTCGGTTGTAAGGATTCTGTAAGGCTTCCGTAAGTTTTACTCTGCTAAAGTTTCATCACTTTTTCCGGTTCTCGAAATTCGCTCTACGGCAACACGAAAAGTTGGGTCGGAGGACGAATAGATCATGCCGAGCAACCTGATCAAGTTCGAGAACGCCACCTGGGCCTGGGTGGCCCTGGGGTTGCTGATTCTCGGGCTGTTGTTCGTGCTGTACCGCACCCGCGCCTACGCCGAAAAACGCGTGCGATCCGCGACCGACGACCTGCAATCATTGAACGATTTCCACCGCGTGCTGCTGACCGACCTGAACCTGACGCCCGTGCTGCGCCGCATCGTGCAGAGCCTGGTGCCGAACATGGGCTACCGGACGGCCACGATTTATTTGTTCAACCGTCGCCGGGGCGTGCTCCAGGGCGAGGTCGGACACACCGCGCAGGGCAAGACGACCGTCTCGAACGTGTCCTTGCCGATGACCACGGCGGGACACCTCCAGGCGGCGCTGTTCGCACCATCTCAGGGATTCGAGACGAAAGGATTGATCGCGCTCCCGATCATCGGGCCGACCCCGGAAGGCGCGAACGCGCTGTGCTGGGTCGAACCCGAACGGCGCTGCACCGTCGCGCCCCGCGCCACCCGAGACACGCGCCTTCAGAGCTGCCTGGGCTGCCAGAATTTCGCACCGCTGGGCGTGCTGGAAGTGACCTTCGGGCGCAGACCGCAGACGGCATCCCGGTTGATGGATTTCGCGCAGGCCAGCGCGCTGGCGGTCAGAAACGCGCAAATCTTGCGGCAGGCGCAACTCGAGCGCAAACGCGCCGAACGCCAGTACGACCAACTGACCCTGATTCATGCGGCGGGCCGCGAGATGACGCGATCCCTGGAAGTGGACACGATTCTGGAAGGCATGGCGCGCGGCTTGGTGGATCGGCTCGGGTACGCCCGCGTCTCGGTCGCGTTGGTCGAGGGCGGCATGGTGCGCGGCCACATGACCTGCGTCGATGGCGACCTGCACTGGACGCGCGACGTGACCAAGATTCACTTCCCGATCGCCACGCACAACGACCCGTTCGCGCGCGTGGCCCGCAGCGGCGAGCCGATCGTCATCCGCGACGCCGCCAGCGACCCGGCCTTGCCGCAGTACGTGCGCTTGGAGGCTCGCACCATCGGTTACGCGCCGATCACGGCGGCGGGCGAACGCGGCGAACGCCAGATTCTGGGCGTGATCGCGGTCGATCACGACAACCCGGAACGCGAGATTGCGCAGACCGACCTGGAGGTCATTTCTACGCTCGGATCGCAGGTCGGCGTGGCCTTGCAGAACGCGCGCGAATTTGAAGCCCTGCGCGAACGCGAACGCGAGGCGCTGGCGCTGGCGGCCTTCAACCAGACGCTATCCGCGCGTTTCGGTGGGGACGCGGGTTTCAAGGACGTGACGCTCGAGAGCGGCTGGCTGGACGCGTTGTGCGATGCCGCCGTCGCGTATTCCGGGGCGCGCTTCGCGCTGGTGACGCGCTTCGAGATGATTGGGGAACACGTCAGCATCCGCGCGGTCGCTTCATCGCGGGAAGCGCGCGAGAAAAACGCCTACAAAGATTCCACCATTCACGACCGCCAGACGCTGACCGCGCACGTGCTGACGGATCGCAAGCCGTTGATCGTGCCGTTCGCATCGCAGGACGCGCGCGCCAAAGAAGAAGCTGACGCCTTCGGTGATGTCAGCGTGATCGCGCTGCCGATCATTTCCGGCGGTTTGGGACTGGGTGCGCTGATCCTGGGGCGCGACGAGCGCTGGTTCTCGAGGGATGCAGAAAAACTTGGCAGGCTGGCCGGGCAGCTCGGGCTGGCGCTCGAGAACGCGGAACTTTACCGCAGCCTCAGCGCCGAACGCGAACGCCTGGCCGACGTGATCGAGAACATGGCCGACGGCGTGATTCTTTTAGAAGGTCAACTCGGCGAGAACGCGGCGGGCTGGGTCGGTTCCGGTCTGGCCAACGCTAAGGCGCGCACGCTCTTGAACCTCGACGAGCAATTCGAGTTGCACGATCTGCCCGCCCAACTCAAAGCCACCTTAGAGCGCGGCCAGGCCAGCCTGGTCGTCGGAGAGACGCGCTTGCAGGTGGTGGTCACCAAACGCGACGACCGCACCATCGTGGTGATGCAGGATCTCGAGAACTTTCAGGCCATCGAGCAAGCCAAGGCTGAACTCCTTTCGGTCGTCTCGCACGAGCTGCGCACGCCGTTGACCGCGATCATCGGTTTCGTGGAACTGCTCGTTTCAGGATCGGCGGGGCCGTTGACGCCCGATCAGAACAACTTCCTCCTGACCACGCTGGACGCCTCGAAGAACCTGCACCAGACCGTGCTGAACCTGTTGAACGCCAGCACGCTGGAAGCTGGAATCTTCGAGCTGAACACCAGACCCGCCAAGTTGACCTTCAGGAGCACGCTGGAACGCTTCTCGAGGTTGACCGCCGAGAAGGGTCTTCAGTTCGACGCGAGCGTGGCCGACGTGCCCAAACTGACCGTGGACAACGCGCGTTTGGAACTGGTCGCGGCCAACCTGCTCTCCAACGCGTTGCGCTACTCGCCGCCCGGTGGCAAGGTCAAATTCAACGTGGTGCTCGAAGGCAAGAACGTTCACATCACCGTCACCGACACTGGCCCCGGCATGAGCGATGACCAACTCGAGAAACTCTTCTTGCGCTTCGCTCGGGGCAGCGCCAGCCGAGAATCGATGGAAGGCGCGGGCTTGTCCCTGTACGTCTCGAAGGCCATCGTCAGCGCCCACGGTGGCCGCATCTGGGCCGAAAGTGCGCTGGGTGAAGGCACGACCATGCACATCACGCTGCCGCTCGTGCCGGAAAAAATTCCTCGCGCCGCGAGTTGAAGATCAATACGTCCGCTCGAGACGAACCCGACCCATGAAAATTCGGCGTGAATCTCGAGGAATTCTTGTACTGAACAAGAAATCTCGAGAAGGGTTTTCGAGTACACCTCTAAAAACACCGTCCAGCACGTATTTCAGGATTCGTGTGCTGGACGGTGTTGTGGTCATCAGGCAATCTGTCGGTACCCCGGCACGGTCAGAAAATCGATGAAGGGATCGCGGGTCGAAACCTCCATCAGCAGTTCAGCGGCCCGAGAAAAACGCGTCCGCCCCAGACGATCCAGTTCCGCGTTCAGCATCGCCTGCACCATCTCGAGCGTCACGGCTCGCCCGTCCTCGAGCCGCGCACCGTGCTTGATCCACTGCCAGAGCTGCGCCCGAGAAATCTCGGCGGTCGCGGCGTCCTCCATCAGGTTGTTGATCGGCACCGCGCCGGAACCCTTGAGCCAGGCCTCGATGTACTGAAGTCCCACGCTGACGTTCAGGTTCACGCCCGCTTCCGTGACGGTTCCTTCGGGAAGCGTCAGCAAGTCCGTGGCCGCGATCTTGGCGTCCGGGATTGTTGAGAGCTGGTTCGGGGTGGGCATCAGGCGGTCGAAGACCTCGAGCGCCACCGGCACCAGCCCTGGGTGCGCCACCCAGGTGCCATCGTGCCCGTTGCTGGCCTCGCGCTCCTTGTCGATCCTGACCTGCTCGAAGGCTTTCGCGTTGGCAGCCTCGTCGTTCTTGACGGGAATGAAGGCGCTCATGCCGCCGATGGCGTGCGCGCCGCGCCTGTGGCAGGTCTGGATCGCCAGCAGGCTATACGAATTCATCATGTGGGTGGCCATCGTGACCTTGGCGCGATCCGGGAACACGAAATCTGCTCTGTTGCGAAATTTCTTGATGGTCGAAAAAATGTAATCCCAGCGCCCGCAGTTCAGGCCCGAGGAATGCTCGCGCAGTTCAAACAGGATCTCGTCCATCTCGAAGCTCGCCAGGATCGTTTCAATCAATACGGTCGCGCGGATCGTGCTGCGCGGCACGCCCAGGAAGTCCTCCGAAAAGCTGAAGACATCGTTCCAGAGCCTCGCCTCGAGATGGCTTTCGAGTTTGGGCAGGTAAAAGTACGGCCCGGAACCGCGCGCCAAGAGCGCCTTGGCGTTGTGAAAAAAGTACAGCCCGAAATCGAACAGGCCGCCCGAGATCGGGTTTCCATCGAACAGCACGTGCTTTTCCATCAAATGCCAGCCTCGAGGCCGCACGATCAGCGTGGCGGTGGTGTCGTTCAACTGGTAGGTCTTACCGTTCTGTTCCAGGCTGATGGTTCTGCGAATCGCGTCGCGCAGGTTGATCTGACCCGAGACGCAGTTCTCCCAGGATGGGCTGTTGGCATCCTCGAAATCCGCCATGAAGACCTTCGCGCCGCTGTTCAGGGCGTTGATGATCATCTTGCGATCCACCGGCCCCGTGATTTCCGTGCGGCGGTCGTTCAGATCCGCTTTGGGCGGCACGACCTTCCAGTCGGATTCGCGCACGTGGCGCGTTTCCGGCAGAAAATCCGGTAGTTCCCCGGCCTCGAGCTTTCTCTGGCGCGCCGCCCGAGCCTCGAGCAAATCCGCGCGGCGCGCCCCGAAACGCGATTGCAATTCCGCCACGAACGCCAGGGCTTCTGGGGTCAGGATGTCGCTGAATTCCGGGTTGGCCTCTGCGGTGATCACCAGTTTCGACATGGCCTGAGTCTATCGCTGCTCGCCGCGGCATGCTCGAGCCGAGCCGCAATCTTTCATCGTTTTCGCGTCACCTGGCGCAATCTTTGGTTTGTCGGTTTCAAAAACACCGTCCAGGACGCGAATTAAATAATGCGTGCTGGACGGTGTTCTGCCCTCGCCTCGAGATCGCGCCCCCAGCCTTTAACCTTCGCCCTGCCTTTCAAAACACCTTCGGCGTCGCCTTCAAGCCCTGTCCGCCGATGAACGGGATGAAGCCGCGAGCGGAGGACTGCCAGACGGTGTACGCGATCTCGTCCTCGGCGTCCGTGTAATCGAAAGTAAAAATTTTCAACCCAGCTTTCTGGGCTTTGGGCATCTGGCTCAGCACGAAATCGCGGTAGCCGGGATCGCCCTTGGTGTGGGTTCCCTTGAACCACAAATGTTCTGCGGCAATGCCGTCGATGCAACCCGAGAACCCCACAAAGTCCAGCAAGTCCGCCGTGCCGTTGGTCACGATCTTGAAGCCCGGTTGTTTGGCCCGAGCATACTTGGACATGGCGCAGACCAGTTCCTTGGATCGCTGCTGGTTCTCGAGGGAGGCGCTGCCCGGAAAGCCCGTGTTCCAGTACGGGTCGGCCTGATCGACGAACATCCCGTCGAAACCGCTCTTGATGATCCGATCGATCGTCTGCATGACCAGCTTTTGCCAGTCCGGGTTCCAGTAGTAGACGTTAAAAGACCCGAAGCGCGTCTCTCGCGCGATCTTCCATTCGGGTGGGTTTGCTCGCCACGATTCCTGCCAGTACCATTCGTGCGGTTGAGCCTGCCCGGCGCTGATGTAGGCCAGCAACCACTTGTCGCGTTTGACATCCTTGATGTTGGCGGCCTGCCATTCCTTGCCCCAACCGTCCAGCCGTCCGAGCGCCACCAGGTCGATCGGTAGCGCGGCGATTTCGCGCAGGTCGTTTTTCTTGAACTTCTGGTACTGCAAGCCCCACGATTGGATGTCGCGCCAGGCGGGTTTGATCCTGATGAACGGCGCGTCATCGTTGATTTGCTCTTGAATGGTCGCAGGTTTCGGGGCTGGGTTGCTGAGCGCCTGAACGCTCACGGCGAGCGCGGCGCAGCACGAAAGGAGCATGAAACGGTTCATCGGTGCGTGTGATCCTCGTTGGCCTCGGGAGCGCGGTCGGTTGATTGAGGCGGTTGTAGCATAACAGTGTGTGTCTGCCTGCACGGTGGTATCGCGCGATATCTCGAGCTTCAGGCTCGGGAAGACCGTCCAGGACGCACTATTTTGATCGTCAAAGAACACCGTCCTGGACGGTGTTCTCGTGCGCCGATCCGCGAACTCGAGCCGTAAGCCGATCCGCGAACTCGAGCTGCGAACTCTGGCCGTGCGCTCGAGAAGAACCTACCGGTAAAACTTCGGCGTGGTGCTGACCGCAGGGTCGGTGAAAAAAGGGATGAAACCGCGCCTGGTCGCGTCCTTGCGGCTGCGTTCGATCTCGGCGGGAACGCGCGTGAAATCGAAGGTGAAGACCTTCTTACCGATCCGCGTGGCCCGAGGCAACTCGCCCAATATGTAATCTCGGTAGCTGGCGCGCTGCGGTTTACCATCCTCGAAATACCAGAGTTGCTCTGCGGAAATTCCATCCCAGCAGTTCGTGTAGCCGCGCAGACCGATCAACTCGACCGTGCCGTTGGTGACGATACGGAACTGGTTTTTCGTTTTGCTGCGCGCGTAACTGGCGATCTTGCAGACCAGGTCTATCGTGCGGTTCTGATTTTCCCTGGACGGCCCGCCGGGAAAATCCGGGTTCCAGTACGAATCGGCCTGATCCAGAAACACGCCGTCGAAACCGTTCGCGATGATCCGGTCGATGGTTCTCAGCATCAGGTTCTGCCAGTCGCGATGCCAGTACGCGACGTTGTACGAACCCGTGTTCGTGCCCGCGCTGATCGTCCAACGGTTCAGAATCCAGGCCGGATTGCCGACCGTCCAGTCCTTTTCCCAGTACCATTCGCCGCTCTGTGCCTGACCAGCCGAAAGGTACGAGAACACCCACATGCCTTTTTTGAGGTTGTTGATGTTGGCGGGTTCCCATTCGCGGCCCCAGCCATCGAAGCGCCCCAGCACGATCATGTTCAGGCCGCGCGCATTCACGATTGGGCTGAGGTCTGTCGGACGATCCTGCTTGAAGCCCTGGTATTGCACCGCCCAGGTTTTGATGTCGCGCCAGTCGGGTTTGGTGTTGACCGGTGGTGGCAACGGGGTGGGTAGCTGTGGGGGCAGCGGTAGAGTCGTCTGGGGCGGACTGCCCGAGGTCGCGGGAGCCTGCTCGAGCGTGATGCTGGCGCTCGGGCTCGAGCCGATGCTCAGGGTCGCGCAGGCCAGAATGAGCGTCGCGGCGATGGCGAGTGGCATGCGTTTGTGAATCAAAAGCTTCCTCCGGGTTGACGGGTTTTCAGCGCTTCGATGCTCAACGTCCTGCGCGCAGGATATCGGTTTGTGGCTCGGTTTTTTCCGCTCCGGTCACACCTTCACGGTCGGCGCTCAGACCGCATACGCGTTTAAGTCGTGCTGGACGGTGTTCTTGCGCGCATCGACTGAACCTTGAAGTGGCTGAACTAACGCGATATTCGCCAGATATTGCGATTTTGAGCGTTTTTCTGGGCTCGAGCGATACGAAAAAGCCCGAGCTGCGTTCGGCGCGGCTCGGGCTGAAGGTCAAGAGTTTACTGGCACTTACCGCTCGAGGCTGAGCAGGTGTAACCCTGGCTGGCCTTCTGCGTCAACGGATCGGTGGCGATCTCGATGCTTTTGCCCAGAACGCTCAGGCCCGCCTTGAGCGTGCCCGTGGCGGCCAATCCTGCTTCCGTGGTGGCGGTGCTGTCGGGTTTCAGGGTCAACCCCAGGTACGGTTTCGTCTCGAGGCTCGGCCCGAACAGTCCGTAAAATTTGACATCCATCACCAGCTTGGCGAAGGTCTGCCCGGTCGCGGAAGTTGGCACGGTGTAGCTGAAGCTCGGGTTGAGGTTGAACTTCGGTGGCGTCCACGAGGTCGTCCAGCGCTTCGTGCTGGCGAGCTTGGCGTTGTAGGCGACCTTGAACGCGCCCGACAGGGTGGGCGCGATGCCCGCCTCGACCGTGACTTTGTCGCTCGCGCCGCCGCTCATGCCGATCACGACCTTCGGTTCGATCACCACGATCACCGGGATGCCGCCGATCAGGAACAACCGTCTGATGCTGGTGCTGGCGATGGATTTTTCCAGATCGAGGTTCGTGTACTTGGCGGTCGTGCTGATTTTTGCTTTCAAGGTTGCCGCCAGCGTTCCGGCCAGCCCGATCTCGAACTGATCGACTTTGCCGCTGGCGAAGGTCAGCTTGAAGGTCGGCTCGAGGCTCTGGCTGATCGAACCGTTGAAGGTCACGTCGCCCACGCCGTTGGGCAGGGGCAATTTGATGTTGGTGAGCGTGATGTTGCCTGTGACCGCCTCGACCTGCACGCCCTGGGCGGTCTGGGTGCTGACGTTACCGAAGTCCAGCCCACCGAACGGGATGTCGGCCTCGCCGTTGCTGAAAACGTCTTCCAGGGTGGCGGCTTCGGTCTTGACGTAAACCTTCGTGATGGCTTGCGGCCCGACGCCTGAAGGGTTGGGCACGGATGCGGTCGTGACGCTGGTGACGCGGCGCAGCAATCCGTCGTCGTCGGTGTCTTTGAAGTCGGACACGACCACGTCCCCGGCGGCCAGGCCGGGCGTGCTGACCTCGAGTTGGGTCGGGTCGGCGGTGGTCACGTCGGCGGCGGCCAGCACCTTGACGTTCGAGTTGACGCCGATGGTCGGCGCGGCGGGCGCGGCGGGGCAGGCCACGAGCGCTGCGGTGATGATCGGAATGATCATCGGTGCGAGCCGTTTTTTGTTCATTTGCCCTCCACGTTGATCGTCAGTTCCCCGATGTCGCGGGCGCGGGCTCTGGAACCCTCGAAGAAGGCGCGCACGGCCTCCTCGAGCCGCGCGTTGTCGAACGCGCCCTCGAACTTGACGGCGCTTTTGGCGGGGCCGGGTGCGTCGGTGTAGAGCAAGATCACGCGCTGAATCCCGGTGGGTGGCGAGATCTTGTACGCGGCGCTTTCACCCTGCGCGTTGACATCGGTTTTGAGCGGCAGGTTGCGCGTTCCAGCCGCCAGTTGAACGTTGCGCTCGAGTTCGTAGATGCCGCTCGAGTCGGCGGCGATCACGGTCACGTAGCCGGGTTGGGTCAGCGTGAACGCGAAGCGCACGTACTCGCCGAGCTTGTAGTTCGCGCCCTCGCCGCGGTCGGGTTTGAAGTCGTGCACCACGTCCTGGGTGCGGTACGCATCGCGCGAGATCCTGTTGTTGGCGGGCGCGCAACCGATCAGCGCGAGCATACCGATGAGCACTGCGAGTCTTGGAAGCATCGTGCCGAGTGTAACGACGCCTTCAAATCCAAACTGTCAAAATTTCGCATTTGCAGCCGATGAGAATTGCGTGGGGGACGGTGTTTTTGACCCGATAAGCCCGTGTATAACGCGCGGTTTGATGCTCGAGCCTCGCTGCGCCGGAATCCGAGACAACGTTGCCGCTCGAGGGCGAACGGGTCGTTGGCCGATGCGCGACCGCGCGCACAGCCCCAGCGCGATCAATTTTCGCAGCGAGATCGGAGAACACCGTCCAGCACGCATATTTATATTTGCGTGCTGGACGGTGTTCTCGCCATTCTGATTCGTCGCCCGGATGTATTCGAGGTGATCACGACCGAACCCGAGAGCGCGGGCCGACTCAGTGCCTGACTCAGTGCTTGAAGTGCCTCGAGCCCGTGAAGACCATCGCCACGCCCAGTTCGTCGCAGGCCTGAATCACTTCCGGGTCGCGTTTCGCACCACCGGGCTGAATGATCGCAGTCGCGCCAGCCGCCGCCGCCGCCCGCACCACGTCGTCGAACGGAAAGAACGCCTCGGAGGAAAGCACAGAACCTTTCGCGTTCTCGCCCGCGTTCAGGATGGCGCGTTCGGCGGCCCAGATGCGGCTGACCGCGCCCGCGCCCAGACCGACCGTGACCAGGTTCCTGGCCAGCACGACGTTGTTGCTGCGCGCGTGCTTGCCGACCTTCCAGGCGAACTCCAGATCGCGCCATTCCTCCAGCGTGGGTTGCTTTTGCGTCACGACTTCCGGGCAGAGGTCATCCCAGACGCGCGCATCGCGCTCCTGCACCAGAAATCCGCCCGCCATCGGGCGGTATTCCAGCCTTCCAAAGCTGGATTCGCCCGCGATCAGCACGCGCATATCGGGCTTCTTGGCGTGGAACCACAGAATAGCGTCAGCGTCCACGCTGGGCGCGATCAGCACTTCCAGGAAGGTGCCTCGCGTGGCCTGTGCGACCTCGAGCGTCACGGTTCGGTTGATCGCCACCACGCCGCCGAAGACGGAGAGCGTGTCGGCGTCGCGGGCGCGTTCCCAGGCGGTTTTGGCGTCCTCCGCCACGGCCACGCCGCACGGGTTGGCGTGCTTGACGGCCACGCAGGCGGGCATCTCGAATTCCGCAACCAGCGCCCAGGCCGCGTCCGCGTCGGCGTAATTGTTGAACCCCATCTCTTTACCCGCCACGACCCGCGCGTCCAGCACCGGCCCGCGCTCAGCCCCCAGGCGGTACAGGCTGGCGTTCTGGTGCGGGTTCTCGCCGTAGCGCAGGCTTCTGGTTCGCGTCAACTCGAGCGTCCGGGCATCCCCGAAGGCTTCTGCGCCCAGGTAGGTCGTGATGGCCGCGTCGTAACTCGAGGTGTGCGCGAACGCCTTTCGCGCCAGCGCTTTGCGAAACTCCGGATCGTCCCGACCAATCTTCTCGAGCACCGCGCCGTAATCTTCCGGATCGACCACGACCAGCACGCTGGGGAAGTTCTTGGCGGCGGCCCGGATCATGGTCGGCCCGCCGATGTCGATGTTTTCCAGGGCATCATCTTGCGTCACGTTGTCTTTCGCGATCGTCTCTTGGAACGGGTAGAGGTTAACGCAGACCAGATCGACCGCCTGAATCCCGTGCTGCTCGAGTTCTGCGGCGTGTTCGGGCGTGCGCTTGGCCAGAATCCCGCCGTGGACGTTCGGGTGCAGGGTCTTGACGCGCCCTTCGAGAATCTCCGGGAAGCCCGTCACGTCGCTGATGTACGTGACTTGCAAGCCTGCCTCGCGCAGCGTCTTGAAGGTGCCTCCGGTCGAGACGAGTTCATAGCCCCGCTCGAGCAGACCTCTGGCGAAGGCTTCCAGGCCGCGCTTGTCGGATACGGACAGAATGGCTCTCATACGACCTCACGGGCACCGTCCTGGACGCA
>CAXTKV010000019.1:0-39202 GCA_964244895.1 uncultured Deinococcales bacterium | reverse complement strand
ATTTTCTTGCTCCCAAACTTAGCTGGCCTAAAGAAGATGTAGTTATAGCGTTTGCGGGTTTACAGCAGTTAGGTCTCGTAATGGACGGCATTATGATGCCTGATACCCAAGGGGTTCCGCAAATGCCGAGATGGTCATCTGACCTGGCGGGGCGTTTAATTCAAGCTTGTCAATCTCCTGAAAACTCCTCAGAATCCCCGTAAGCAGACACGCCGTCCAGCACGCGTTTTCTCGAGTTCAGAGATTCGCGTGCTGGACGGCGTTCGCATCAACTCAATAGAGTATGGGATTGCCGTAGAACGAATCGCTGCCAAAGTTCCGAACCGTGCCGTAAAAAATCAGGGCGTCACCCTTGCAGGCCACGCGCAACGGAGCTTGTAGTGATTCTCGCGTTCAGGACGACCCAAACCTAAACTGCACGTTTTCGACGAAACGCGAGTTTAAGGAATGCACGTCCCGGATGGGCTTCATGGGAATAAAACCAGTCGCTCAGGCGAACGCATCGTCGTCACCGGGGAGGGGAAAATCACCCTTCGGAGGACGATCAGGAGCGGGCGGTAGCTCAAACTCTGGGGATTTCTGCTTTTGCGGCCAGTTCATCGGATCCCATTTGTTGTTCGGATCAGGGGCGGGCGGAGGCGGTTTTGGCTCCCACCATTTGGGCGGCGTGGGTTGCTCGCCGCGCTCGTCCGCTTCCTTCGCTTCGGCCCGGCGGCGGTTCTCTGGCGTGTCGTAGCGATCGTCGGTTTCCGATTCGGGTTTGGGTTTGAGGTTCCAGTCCTTGCCGAGCGGGACGCCATCGCTGCCCCACTTTTTCAGCGTGTCCAACAGGTCGCGCTGCACCGATAGCCCAGCGCTGAGGCCGACCTCGGCGCTCGCGCCGCCCATCACGCCTTCGGCGGTACGGGTCGCCTCCAGTTCGCCCGCGTCGCTCGGATCGCTGATCTCGAGTTCGTCAGGCAGCGCACCCAACCCCATGCCGCTCGCCCCAATCGCGTTCGGCCCGGTCATCCCTTGCTGGACGACGTGCGTCAGTTCGTGCGCCAGCAAGCGATCCGTCGTACCGGAGCCAGGCTGGTACTGGCCCGCGTTGAAAACGATGTTCGGCCCGAAGGTGTAGGCGCGCGCATTCAGGGCGGACGCGCTCTGCGCGGCCTGTTCGTCGCTGAAAACGCGCACCCTGCTGAAATCGTGACCGAATCGCGCCTGCATCGCGGACTGCGTGGGCGTTTCGAGCGGTCGCCCAGGGGATGAAAGCCCATGTTCAACCACGCTTGAGGGCAAGCTCCGACGTTCCGATTCGGCCTCGCGTTCGTTCCGTTGAACCCGCACCCGTTCTCGCATTCTCGTTCACCCCCGCGCGTTTCATTCAGCCTACCCCCGTTGACGGGCTCGGACGCGAGGCGGCGCTCAACAATGCGCGCGCAGCCGTACTGAACACGGGCCTCGTCCAGAGCGATCCCAGATGGGAGTCAAGAACGACCCACTGAGCGCCTCGCTTGCAAGCCAGGTCACACCGAACTCAGGGATCGTGCGGTCTCGAGGGCGGCAGACCAGTTCCCAACGGTGCGACGCTCGGGCCGAGCAGCGGTGTCGGTGGTCGCTGACGATCCAAGAACGGACCCGGATCGACTGCTACGTCCTCCAGCCTCACCTCGTAGTGCAGGTGCGGACCTGTCGAGTTCCCCGTCGAACCCACCAACCCGACCACGACACCGAGCGCGATCTCATCCCCGGCCTGAACCTCGATCTCGGAAAGATGCCCGTAGAGTGTTTTCAAGCCGTTGCCGTGATCGACCACCACGTGCAGACCGTAACCTGCGTCGGAGAATCCAGCCGCGATGACCGTGCCAGCCGCGGTGACCTGGGCGGGCGTGCCCTGGGGAGCGGCGATGTCCCAGCCGGTGTGGCGCTCGAGCTTGCCCGTTTTGGGACCGAAACGAAAACCAAAAGTGCTGGTGATGGGTCCTTGGGCGGGCCACCCGCTGGGGATGCGCGCCTCCTGATCCGCGCGCTTCTCGAGGGTCTGGATCGCGCGGATCGCGCGCGTGTCCGCGTAGGCGATCGGCCCGAAGAGCGACTCGAGCGCTTGAGCGGGGTCGGAGAGATCACCCGCCCATTTCGAGGCGCGTGTGGCGATGGCGTCCGGCGAACCGAGCGCGGCCTCGACGCGCGCGACCGAGTCTGATATCGCCGCGACCCGCCTCTGGAGGTCGGCGGCGCGTTTGTCGAAGCGCGCGACCCTCGCGCGTTCGCTCTCGAGGGCTCTGGACATGCGGGTCTCGCGCTTCCTTTCGGCCCCGAGTTCGTTGGCCATCAGGCGGACGCGCGATCCGAGCACGAACGCCCGCCCCTCGAGCCGATCGCGCTCCATGCGCACGGCCTCGAACTGACCCAGGAGCCCCCAGTACGACAGCGCCGTGAGCCCCGCCCCGAGCGCGAGACTGATCGCCAAGGTTGCCGCCAACCCCAGCCGAATGGGGCTGACTGGCTGCGGATGTGATCGCGTTCCATTTCGCACGAAAAAACCATCCAGTCCTGGATACTTTCCTCAAAAAGTCCTTCGCTGCGCGGTTTCCCGATGGTAAACCATGCGGAAGCCGCAGCCCCCAAATGGGCAACGTTCTGCGTTCAGAACGCGCTTATTTTGCGCTCAAATCGATCCGCTCGAGTCCTGAGAGCGAACCTGTCTGGCCTTCACCGGACCTCGAGCCAATGGAGCCACATGCATCTCGAATGAAGGGCAGGGCTCATTGTTGCCTTGACGAACAACCTGTTGGGCTGGCCGTTCGAGCGCCACCTTGGCCGTTTCGCGAACGTCTATCGCGCCCTCGAGCTGGCGTTTGCGGCGTTCCGCTTGGTTCATCGCGGTCAAGCTGAGCATTCTGTCAGGTTGGGCACGGATGTATACAGCCCGCGAAAACAAGCTTGAGCGCCGTGCTGGACGTTGTCGAGATGAGAGATGTCGTCCAGCACGGTATTCTCTATACGGGAGCGCCGTACCGAACTCGAGATTCAAGCTTTTGCGTTCAGGAGGGGCTTCGTCTCCGCCGCTCGATCTCGAGGCGCCAGGTTTCGTCCTGCTCCGCCAAGCTGTCCGCATCGAGCGCGGTGAAGGGCGGCTTCTCGAGGTATGCCTCCACGCGGCCCATCGGAAAGCTGGCGAGGTTGAACTGGAACATCCGGTTCTCGACCTGGACGTTCCCACCGCGCTCGAAGATCAGGATTGCGGGCTCGTAAGGCTCGGGCAACCCGAAGGCGCGCACTTCGTCCAGATCGTCAATCGCGCGCCACTGCACGAACCACCCGGCGATGCGGCCCGCGCGGAACCCCAGCGCCTTGAAGCCGGACTCGAAATTCTCGAGGCCGTGCGCCTTGAGCCTCGATCTCACCGCCCCCGAACGCTGGGCGAGCGCGTCCGCGACACTGAAGAACGGCCAGTCGCCCTCGCAATCGAGCGCGTTCGCCCACAACGCCACGCGACGCAGGAACTCGCGCATCAACGCGACCTGCGAGCCCTCGCGTGCGTCCCGGTTGAACTGATCGAGCCTGATCGCCTCGACGCGCTCGCGCGCAGATTGCACGGAGCGAGCCGCGCCCTGATCGTTCGCTTCGGTCACGGTTTACCCAGCCCCTTCATCTTCTTGATCTGCTCGAGAACTTCGGGCAAATTCGAGAGGTCCGGCTTCAGCGATGGCGGCTTGACGGAATCACCGAAGATGCTCTTCCAGCCCGCGAATGGCTGGCTGAGCGCGTTGGTGGCCGGGGCGAGGTCGTGCGCGCCGTGGAACTCCGCCGATGGGTAGCTGTAGAACCCGTGCGGCCCGTCCTTGAACGATTCGAGCGCCTTGTACGGCATCCCTTCGGTCATGAGGCCCTTCTCGATGTATTCGTGCGCCATCAGCCGCCGGAATTCCGCCTCTTGGAGCGACCCCGGCTCGAAGCCGCCCATGGCCTCCTTCCATTGCTGCGCGATCCCCTCGTCCGGGATGAACTGACCGCGCTTGACGGCCACGCTCTGCGCTTCCTCGTTCACGACGGGCAGGTCGTACTCGTTCTTGAACAGGTGTTCCTTGACTTGGGCGACGATATCCTCGTCCACCCCGAGTTGCTTGGCGATGGTCGCGGCGTCGCCCTCCATCGCGGCGATTTCCTCGTAGGCGCGGATCGCTTTCGGGCTGGCCTGGTCCACGTAGCCTGCGCCGGTCGGTCCGCCCTTCACCTCCGAGAGCGTTTTGCCCGCCTGCTCCGCCTCACCTGCGCTGCGCGCGAGGTCGGTCGCGTCGGTCACGCGCGCCGCGTCGCCACCCAGTTCGGCGGTTCGAGCCGCGTCCCCGCCCAACTCGGCCACGCGAGCGGCGTCGCCCGCCAGGGCCGCGCCTTCCGCGCCCTTGATGCCCGCGTTCGCCTCGCCCGCGCCGATAAAAAGCGACCCGATGTCGAAAATCGCGCGCCCGCCGACCTCCGCGTACTTGCCCTTGTCCCACGATTCCTTGTACGGCTCGAGCAGTCCGCCCACGAGCGCCTTGCCGAACTGCATATCGCCCTTCATGGTTTCCATCGGGTTGAGCGTGCGGTTCATCTCGCCCGAGAGGGTCGCGTCGGTGGTCGCGGCGTTGTACAGACCGTGCATGACCTGCAAGGGGTTGGGCATCCCTGGGATGGGTCGGACGTGTTCGGCCATCGCTTCCAGGCCGATCACGGTGTCCACGGGATCCGCGACCATCTGCCCGACTCCGCCCAGCAGGGTGGTCGCGCCCTTCAGCACGCCGCCCGTGAGTTGCGCCTGCTGGTCTACGGCCCACGCGCCGCCCTGGGCGAGTTGCTCGAGAACCGGGATGCCGTCGGCCTTGTCCGCCAGCCAGTGCGCGCCGCCCGAGGCTTTGTCCTCGAGCCAGTCGATGCCGTTCTCGGCCCATTTCACGCCGTCGCGCACGTACCCGGCGTTCTGTTTCATGCCGCTGTAGATCGCGGAGCCCGCATCCTTGACGCCGCCCCACGCGGCGGAAGCGCCATCCGCGACGGTCGCTCCCACGCTCGAAGCGATGTCCTTCGTCGTGTCCCACGCGCTCCCGGCTGCGTCTGCGACGGCGGAACCCGCGCTTTGCGCCTTGTCACCCACCCAGTCCGCCGCATCCTCGACCCAGCCGAAGAGCGGCGCGACAGTCGCACTCGGCGCGGCCTGCACCTGAACCGTCTCGCCCGCGACCACCTGTCTCGAGAGCGCGCTGGCCTCGCGTTCGGCGGCATCGCCAGGTTGAGCAAGCCCGTTCCTGGAGACGCCGGGGTTGCGTTCGTTCTGAACGACATGCGTCAGTTCGTGCGCCAGGGCTTGCTGGCCCCGAAGCGTGCCGGGTGCGTAACTCGAGGAGCCGAAAACCACGTCCTGACCGAGCGTGAAGGCGACCGCCCCGATCGCGTCGGCCTGACGGGCCGATTCGGCATCGCTGTAAATGCGAACCTTTGAGAAGTCGTGTCCGAAGCGTGGTTCCATGGCGGCTCGCATCGCGGGCTCGAGCGGCTGCCCTTGATCCACGCCTGCAGTACCGAGCCGAGCGCTACGCCCGATGGGTTGCGTTCGGAATTCGGCGGTTTCTCGCTCAGTTCTCGTCCTGTCTTTCATAACAGACATCACCCGCTCTATAGCCATAGCCAGCGTAGACCTTGTGGGCTCGAACCCTCGAAGATGGCGCTTTGAACCCGTGCACGATGAAGAGAACTGATTCGGCAGGGATCGTGGCTAAACGTGCAGGGCAACTCTGGAGCCAAGGCAGAATCACTGAGGAAACTGGTCTGGAGGAAACCTTCGGCTCGGCGTGTTCAGGCAATCGACCGATCCGAATCACCCGCGAATGACTTCGAGAACATCTTTACCGAACCTTCAGATCGTAGCTGGTCGCGGGAACCTCGAACTCGAATGCGCTGGGTTTTCCAGCCCCAATGGACACCTGCAAACGCATGGTGCCGCGCCGCACGCTCGTGAAGACGAAGCGCCCTTCGGCATCTGTAATGACAGCCTGCGCCGTTCCCTCGAGCACCACGCCAACGCCGGGCACGCTCGCGCCCGAGGCGTCGCGCACCGTACCGCCGATGTGAAAGCCCAACTCTTCGAGACCGCCCAATCCCGAAAGCGTCGAGCGGTAGCGGGCTGTGCGCGTCAACACGAGCGGAGCCTCGAAGGTCTCCTCCGTGTCCACCGGCAGCGTCACCACGTAGGCGAGCGCTGGACGCGGCGGAACCTCGAGGGCACTCCAGATGTCGGTCAAACGCGAACTCGTCTCGGAAGGCTGATCCACGCGGCACAGCACGCCGATGGGCGCATTGACGAGTGCCTGCGGCAATAGATCGCTCGGCAGCTCGACGTATTTGAGGAGCGTGTACAACAGGCGGTACAGGATCGCGTGCTCATCGGCGATCTCGCTCGAGAGAACGCTCACCATGAATCGGAAATCGAACAGCCTGGGATCCGCCTTCGTGAACGAACGAGAGCCCTCGCGGCGCGTCTGGAAGTTTGTGTAGCGCAATTCGAGGTTCTCCTGAACGTCGTACAGGAAAACGCTGATCGTTGGACGCGTCAGCGACCCGATCCAGTCCCTGGTGGGAGCCTCGAAGCGCACGTCCACCTCGAGCGCGGGAATGTTCCCCTGGTCGAAGAGCAGGCTGCGGATCGCGTTGTGAAGGTCGGTGAGCATGGGTCACCCTCTCGAGGAGGCTCAAAACCAGTTGAGGGGATTGAGTTTCTTTCCAGCCCAACTTGCGGCGTCGCCCACCGCGTCCACCGCGTCCCCGGCCTTGTCGCCGACCCAGCTCGCGGCGTCACCAGCGGCGTTCCACGCGCCCTTCGCTTTGTCGCCAGCCCAGTTCGCAGCCTTGCTCGCCTTGTCGCCCGCCCAGTTCGCCGCGTCGCCCGCCGCGTCCCAGGCCGTGTTTGCCTTGTCGCCCACCCAGTCGGCGGCGTCGCTGGCCGCGCCTTTCGTCCAGTCCCACGCCTTGCTGGCCTTGTCCTTCGTCCAGTCCACCGCGTCGCCTGCTTTTTGCTTCGTCCAGTCCCACGCACCCCCGGCCTTGTCGCCGATCCAGTTCGCGGCCTTGCCCGCCTTGTCTTTCGTCCAGTCCCAGGCGTCGCCGAGCGCGTTCTCGGCTTTACCTTCGAGACGCCACAACGATCCGATGGCGGCGTCCGGCAGATCGCTGCCGTAGTTGAGAAGCATATCGGGGATCGAAGTGTTGCGCGCGACCGCCTCCGCCCGTTCCTGATTTTTTGGGTCGAACTGCGGCACGCTCTTGAGCGCGCCGAACCCGGCTTTCTCGAGATCGGCGGCGCTCGAACCGCCCGTGCTGACCTGGTTGAGTTCGTTCCAAGAGCCGTAGACGGTCGAGGCCGTGTGTTGGCGATTCTCGGCGTTCTCGGCGCGATCCCAGTTACCGTCGCCGTAAGCCGTCCACGCCGGGTTACCGTTCGCATCGTTCATGCTGACGCCGTTGTTGTTCATGTCATCGTGCGCGGTCTTGACCGCCATGTTCGCCAGCACGCCGCCGGGGTCGCGGCCTGAGGCGGCCATCACGCCGTTCTTGTCGAAGTTGTGGCCCGCGCTGAAGCGGTCCGTGAGGTAGTGCATGCTGGACGCCTCGAGCGCGTGGGCGGTGTTCATGTCGCCCTTCTGCGCGGCCTCGAGCGCCATCTGGTGGAAGGCCGAGTACGCGCCCATGTTGTTGTCGGTGCCGGTGTCGCTGGCGGCGCTGAAGTGGCTGTTGTTCTTCTTGGCGAGTTCGAGGTAACTGCCGTCGCCATCCTTGCGGTTGCGGGTGGCTTTCTCCCAATCGGAGGCGTCCGCCGATTTGCCGGTCTTGGCCTCCTCGTCGATCAGCCCGATGAGTTTGCTCATCTCCTTCGGGTCTGCGTTGTTGAGCTGATCGAAGCTCGCTTTCGGATCGAAGTGCTCCTTGCCGTCCGCGCCTTTCGAGAAGCGCCCGTACAAATCGCCCATCATCGCGGTGACCTGACCGGGCGTGACTTCCAGGCCGTTGGCGAGCTTGATCTTGGCGCTCATCTGCGCCGCCACTGCCGGGTCTACCTCCGCTCCCGGCCCCATGTTCTTCAAGGCTTCGTCCATGGCGCGCTTGTGCTCGCCGGACTCCCAGCGGCTGATGCTCAATCCGGAACTCGCACCCAGGCTGAAGCTCCCGCCGCCCATGATCGCGTCGGTCGCGCCGTGCGCTTCGGTTTCCAGGCTCGAGGAACGGCCCGCAATCTCGAGTCCACCGGGCGCGTCCGTGGCATCGCGCTGCTGGACGGCGTGCGCGACCTCGTGCGCCAGCAGGCGCATCCCGTTGCGCGAGTCGGGATCGTACAAACCGTTCGAGAAAAAGATGTCCTGCCCGACCGTGAACGCGGCGGCGTCCAGGTTCTGGCTCTGGCTATGGGCTTGCGCGTCCGAGAAGATGCGGATGTTCTCGAGGCTGTGCCCGAAGCGGGGTTCGAGGAAGGCGCGCGAGGCAGGCTCGAGTGCCTGAGCGCGTGACGGTGTGTGATCAAACGGTGTGTGATCAAACCGTGTCTCGAGAGCGCGGCCCTCGGGCGCTTTTTCCTGTGCGCGCTTGCGGAGCTTCTGGCCTGTGACCATCTCGGAACCTCCTCCGGGCTGATGCGTCTGGGCGGTGAGAACGTGCATCCAGTCTGCCACGGAATCGCGTCCCCACCCCGGAAGCCGTGGTCGGGGCCGTCCCCGTCGGGTCTATCGCGTTATTGGTTCGCAGCCCCTCATCGTGCCCTCAGCCATTTTCCAGTGTCCGGCCTTCCCTGCGCTTCTGTCCCAAGAACGCCGTCCTGCACGATCTTCCTTGGGTCATGAAATTCGCGTTTCAAACGGTGTTCCGCGCGCCATCAGAAGTTGACGCCCGCGCCCAGCATCACCCGATCCTCGTCGGAACTGTGCGAGAGTTGCAGGCCCGCGCCCCACGAATAGGGCGAGGGCTTGCCCGCGGCAGCCACGTCCCCGAGCGTGCCCAGTCCGCCCAGGCCAGACAGGTTCGGCCCCATCAGGCCGCCGTTCATGATGCTGTTGATCGCGCCGCTGGCCTGGCCCATATCGCGGTTCACGTCCATCAGCCACGGCTGCAACGGCGCGCCGACGCCCAGATTCAGCCCGGCGCTCCCGCCGTAACCGAGGTTCGTCTCCCCGTGGAACATCCCGCGCTGGTACTCGAGCCCCAGCCCGCCCAGCGAGAGGTTCGCGTTGCCCGAGCCGCCACCGAGCCCGAAACCGTATTGCAAGCGCGGCGGTAGGGCCTGAAAGCTCAGCCCGCGCTCGTCATCGTCCCTCGAGATGCCTGCGGTCGGGGCGCTCGAGAAGCTCGGCGTTCCGCCCGCCACAACCGCGTCCGCCGCCGCCCTCGCCTCGACCTCGGACGCGTCGTTCGCGCGGCTCGTCTCGAGGTTGCCCGGTGCGCCGAACCGGTCGCGCTGCACGACGTGCGCGAGTTCGTGCGCCAGCAGGTGCTGACCTTCGGGTGTGCCGGGCGCGTACTCGCCCAACCGGAAGAACACATCGTTCCCGTGCGTGAGGGCGCGCGCGGCGGATTCCCTCGAGAGCCGATCCGCCTCCGCGTCCGCGTGGACGCGCACGCGCTCGAAGCTGTGACCGAAGCGGGGCTCGAGCGCCGCTCTGAGGCTCGGCTCGAGCGGCTGCCCTTTTGAGCTTCCGAGCGATACATCGAAGGCTCGGCGCTCGAGAGGCCTGCCCTGATCGTGCCTGCGGAGCCTCTGGCGTTCTGCCATGACCGTCCTCGAACCGTCCTAAAGGTTGCCTTACAGTTTGCCACACAAACGCAACCGCCTGACCAGAACGCTTTTCGCGCCCGTTCAGGACGTTCTCCAAACCCACGGGCGATGCCTCGCATGACTTCTCGCGCAGCTGGCCCGAGGAACCCGAGCGTTCGATCACCCGCTCAAACAGGAATTGCTCGACGAGGCACGAGGTGAGTTCAGACGCTCGCCAGCACAGCGTTTTGAGACCTCGCATTGCGAACGGGTCAGCTTCTCGAGGAATTGCGCGCTGCAGGAATTTGAACCACGCACGGGGCGTTGCACAACGCGATTTCGCGTCTCGAGAATCCACAAGAAACCCCGACGCGGTGTTCCTCCAGCTCTCGTCCTGTACGCTGGCGACGCGGTCGGTTTCGCCGAGGACGCCGCTGGTCGGTTCAGATTTCAGCATCTCCAGGATCGGCTCACGAGACGATTCCGCCACCCACATCCCCCATGCGAAACCCGGTTCATTGCCAAAACGGATGCTTGCCCGGCGACGGGGACAGATGAGCCTTTGCACGGCCTCACACCGCCAAAGTCCTCGACGTTTGAGTTCGATAGATACGTTATGAAATGCGGCAGCAATCGAGAAGAACGCAGGTTTTCATCACTCAAACGCTTCTTGCCCTAGACTGTTTCTCAATCGGAAGAAATCGGGCATGACCGGGTTTCGAGACTGAATGGAGCGATTTCCGGCAGACTGGCGGGGCTGGAACCCCAGAAGGGGTTGGAGTGCGAACCCGCTACACGAGCGTTATTTTGAGCTGCACAGGGGAGCAATGAATCCCGAAGACCGACCAAATCGCCGTCTCGTTCAGCGAAGCCGAGCCCTGGGCGCGGCAGCGTGGTTGGTTCTCGTGGGGTTTTCGGCAAGCGCGCAGGTCAGCCCTCAAGTGGTCGTCCCGCTCGAGTTGCCCGCCGCGCTCACGCCGCTGGGCGAGTCGGTCGTGGTGGACTGGTCTCAGGGTGCGGTGATCGCGCTCGGGCGTTCGAAGGTTGCACCCGGCCTCTCGGATGCGCAGGCGGAGGCGCGCGGCGTGCAGGGCGCGCGCGTGGACGCGCTGCGTCTGTTGGTCGCTGCCGTGGACGCGCTGCCGGTGACATCCGGTGCGACCATCGCTCAGTGCAAAGCGAACTCGAATGGTTTGAGGCTCAAAATCGAGGCGATCCTGAAAATGGCCTCGCCCGTGGCGGGATCAGAGAAGCTCGAGAAACAAGTGGATGGCTCGTGGCTGGCGAGCGCCGCAATGAGCGTACCGCTCTCGGGCAGGGCGGGTTTGTGGAGCGCCGTGACGAGCGAATGGGCCGCGTGCGCAGAGCCATCCACCAGGACGGGCCTGATCGTGGACGCTCGAGGTCTGGGGTTCGCACCGTGCCTGGGATTCAGATTCCTCACGCCGGAAGGCACCGCCTTCTGGGACGGTGCGCTGGTGCGCGCGGCGCGGCCCAATCTGCCCGGAGGGGCGGGGCTGGCCCGCTCGCTCGAGGATGCGAACAGGCAAAAAGACCGCGTCGGTGGCAACCCGCTCACCCTGAAGGCGGTGTCCGCTCAGGGGCCAGCGCACTGCGATCTCGGATTCGATGCGGGCACGTTGCTGGAGGTGCGACAATCGAAGCTCGAGCGCGCCCTGAGCGATGGGCGCGTGGTCATCGTGTTCTAGAAACGAAAGGAGCGACATGAACCGATTCTCGTTCGCCGCAGCCCTAACCGTGGGCGCACTCGCACTGTCCGGTACCGGACTGACCGAGTCGAAACCCACGCCGGTCACGACCACGCAGGGACTGCCCGCCGGAGCCAAGATGGACCTTACCAACGGGGTGCTGGTTGCGGAAGGCAAGGGAACGGCTGCCGCCGGGTTGACGCAGGCGCAGTCAGAATTGCGCGCCCTGGCTGCCGCCCGCGCGGACGCGCAGCGCGTGCTCCTGGGCGCTCTCCAGGGCGTGCAGATCACCTCGGAAACCAGCGTCAAGGACTTCGAGTTGCAATCGGACGAGATCAAGGCGAGCATCTCGGGCCTGTTGAAAAACGCAGCCCCGGTTAAGGACTCCGAAAAGATCGAGAAGAAGCAGGATGGTTCGTTGATCGCGCGCGTCTCGTTCCAGGTTCCGCTCTATGGCGAGGACGGGTCCGTGGCTGCCGCGACTTTCCCGAGCGTACCGAAGAACCCGACTCCGTCCTCGACCGATCCCACCCCGCCACCCTCGACTGAGGCGAAGTACAGAGGGCTGGTGGTCGATGCGCGCGGCAAGGGCTACGTGCCGTGCCTCGTCCCGAAAATCAAGCCGACCACGGGCGAGGAGCAGTGGGCGACCGAGTACGCCGACGAACCGCAAGCCAAGAAGGCCGGCGTGGCCGCCTTCGTGCGTCGGCTCGAGGACGCAAAGGTGCTGAAATTCCGGGGTGCGCCCGATCAGCTCACCATCAAGGCCGTCAAGGCCAGCGGGCCTTCGAAGTGTGACGTTGAGGTGAGCGATGCTGACGCGGCCAACATCAAGAAGTACGATGAGAGCGGGAAATTTCTCGAGACGTTCAAGGTCACGTTCGTCTTTTAAGGATCGGTCATGCTCGAAAGGCGCACCGTGAGCCGACAGATCGCACAAGATCCAAGCGCGCACAACTCCTCCGAGGCAGAGAAACACCGTCCTGCACGGTGTTTCTCGTCTCGTCGCCTCCGGGCGCGGCGCGCTTGGGCGCTCGTCGCGCTCGCCATCGTCTGGACGGGTCTGGCTTTCGCGCAGGAACGCAGCGTCGAAGTCGAAGGCGAGGCCGCGCCCAATCCGGGGCAGGGAGCCATCACCGCACGCCAACTCGCCATCGACAATGCCTTACAACGCGCGGTCGAAATCGGCGTGGGCGTGTTTCTCACGAATGAAACTGTCGTCAAGAACTTCGAGCTGATCTCGGATAAAATCTACAAGAAATCCAGCGGCTTCGCCCGCGTGGACAGGATCGTCGAGCAGCACGAGCAGGACGGCAAGTACTACGTCAAGCTGAGCGCGATCGTCTCGAGCAACAAACTCCGCTCAAAACTGCGCGAGGTGATCCGCAATTTCAACGATCCTCGGGTGGGCGTGTTCCTTAACGAAACCGTGGATGGCAAGCCTGTCAGCGCCAGATCCGCCTCCACGGAGATTTCCAAGGCGCTCATCAACCTCGGCTTCCGCGTGCTGGATCAAGCGCAACTCGAGGCGAAGGTCAAACGCGATCAGCTGATGGCCTCACTGGACAATCCCGCCGCTCTCAAACGCGTCGCTGCGACCCTCCAGGTGGATCTCTTGATCCTCGGCACGGCCCGCGCCTCGAAGGTTCCCGACCAGTCCGGCAGTCCGCTCGCGCAGGCCGCGCGGGTCGCCAGCCGGGGCGTGATAGAACTCCGCCTGGTGGACGCCCTGACCGCGCAGGTCGGCTGGACGGATCAGTTTGACAACGGCGAGAACGACCTGACCCTCGAGGCCGCCGCTGCCGCCGCGCTCAAGACGAGTGGAGGCGCCGCCGCCGAGGCGCTCGTGCCGCAACTGACCGGCTGGATTCAGAGCGCGCTCGAGGCCGTACCCGTTTTCAGCCTGAAGGTCTCGGGCTTCAAAAGCTTCTCGAATTTCAACGCGTTCCTGCAAAGGCTCGCCACCCAGCCGAGCGTCAAGAACGTGCAATCGCGCGAGTACAACGCCACCCTGACCCTGATCGAGATTGAATTTAGCGGCAAACCCGAAAGTCTGGCGCTCCTCCTCGAGAAGCTCGGGCTGGTCATCACCAACCTCTCCGGCGGCGGGCGAGAGATCACTGCGCGCGTGAAATGACCTCGTGCGCCATGACACCGACCTGGACGTACAATCCAAGCATACGCATGACGACGGAGGCGCGCACATGAAGGGTTGGAGCACCCACAGCCCGATGCGGGCTGCGATTCTCGGGCTGGCGCTGATGGCCTCTTCCGCCCTCGGCCAGCAGTCGCAGAAGCAGATCACGAAGCTTCAGATCGCCGTCTCGAGCTTCGATGTGGTGGGCTCGACGCTGGCGAGCTTCAAGGTTTTCGGCTCGAGCTTCGCCGAGACGCTCCAGACGGCGATTCTTCAGTCCGGGCGCTTCGAGGTCTACGACCGCGCCTCGACCGCCAAGCTCCTCGGTGAAGTCAACTTCAGCCAGCTCGGTCTGACGGCGGACGGTCAGCTCAAACTCAAGGCCAGAAACATCAACTTCCTCGCCACCGGCTCGATCACGAGGCTGGCAAACGAGATTCAGATCACGTTCAAGCTCATCAACGTCGAAACCACCAAGGTCGAATTCCAAAAGCAGCGTTTCGTCAAGGGCAGCGACGATTTTCCGGAAGCCGCGAATTACTTCGTGAGCGAACTCGCCGCCGTTTATCCCTTGCGGGGCAGCATCATCGGCTCGGCAGGCCAGTCGGGACAGTACTACATTGACCTCGGTAGCGCCTCGAACGTCGCGGTCAACAGCACCGGAAAGGTGCTCGAGCGGATCACGCAGGGGGGCCGCACGATTCTTCGACCTGGGATCAACTTCAAAGTGACCGAGGTGATCGATCAGGACACCGCGATCATCCTCGTGCAGAGCCAGGGACGCGACGGGTACGTCCCCAAACCCAACGACCTGATCCAGTTCGATATCACCACGGATCGTGGGCCGATCAGCGTTCCTGCCGCCATCAAGGGGACACTCGTGGTGAAGATCATCACCCCAGGCGTCAAGGACGCGACCGTCACCCTGAACGGCGTACCCCTGAGCCAGCAGGTCTCGAGCGACGACCCCCTGTCGGTGCCGGTCGAGGCGATCCCCCAGAACGTCGCGGTGAGCGCGCCCGGCTACCTGAAGTACGAGCAACCCAACATCGCCATCAAGGGCGGCGAAACCAAGATCGTGACGGTCGCGTTGACCCGAGCCACCGCGACCGTCCGCGTCGGACCGCTCCCGCAGGGGGCTCGGGTGCTCGTGAACGGACGCGAGCAATCCGCGCCCGTGTTCGAGCAAGCGCCCAGCACGATCAAGCTCGAGGTCGTCGCGCCGGGCTACGAACTCTTCACGCGCGACGTGACCCTGAGCGCTGGGCAGGAATTCGTGTTCAACCCGCAACTCAAGCCGCTCGCCGCGACGCTCTTGGTGTTCGCAAACGTCAACGGCGCGAGCGTGGTGGTCAACAATCAAGCGCGCGGCACCACCAACGCGAACGGTCTCGAGATCCCAAACCTGGCCGCAGGTTCAGTGACAGTCACGGTGCAAGCGCCCGGATACGAACCCGTGACGCGCACCGTGACGCTCGAACCGGGCGGGCGCAAGCAAGAAAGCTTCGCGCTCCAGGCGAAAGCCGTGACCCTGACGGTCAAAAGTGCCGTGGACGGCGCGACTGTAAGCGTGGACGGCCAACCGCGCGGCCAGATCAAAAACGGCCAGCTCGAGATTCCCGTCGTACCCGGCGCGCGCGAGATCGTCGTGAGCGCCAGCGGATACATTGAATACCGCAACACCCTGAACCTCGCGCCGGGCCAGCCCTCGAGCCTGAGCGCCACATTGCGACGCGCGCAGGCGAACCTGAACATCACCAGCCAACCTTCCGGTGCAACCGTCAAAATCAATGGACGCAACATCGGCAAGACGCCGTTCATCGGCGGGATCGAACCCGGCAGCTACAACGTGACCATCGAACTCGAGGGCTTCGAGCCAGTCGAGCAGAAACTGGCTGCGACCGCCGACAACACGAGCACCTTCACCGCCACGCTCCGACCGAGCGTCGGAACGCTCTCACTCGTGATCCAGCCCGCGAATGCGACGGTGAGCGTCAACAGTCGCACCCTGACGCCCACCGAGCGCACCGCAGGCGTGAAGCTAGCGCCGGGCACGTACACCCTCGAGGTGAGCGCGGAGGGTTTCGAAACGGAGCGCGCCACCATCACGATCGTGGCGGGCTCGAACACGCAGAAAATCTTCAGCCTCGAGAAGCCGAAGACCCCGTCACCGTCCGCGACGCCACCACCACCTTCATCGCCTCCCGTAGACACCGCCCCACCCGGTGCGATTTTCGTCTCGAGCGACTCGAGCGGAGGTTCCGGCTCGAGGAGCCAGCCGCTCGCCCTCAAGGCCGCCTTCGAGCGCGCTGGGAAAAACACGACCGTAACCCTGCTGCCCGGCGCGTACAGCCTGCCGGATGGCGGCCTGAACGTACCTCCCGGTGCGAAGATCGTCGCCGAAGGCGCGGGGGTGAGCATCAACGGGCGCGGCGGGGCGGGTCTGACCCTCGCCGGAGATGCCACCTTCGAGGGCATCACCCTCTCGAAGTTCGAGGTTGCGTTGCGCATCAGTGCGGGCAACGTGGAACTCAGGAACACCCGCATCGAATCGAGCAAGCGCGCCATCGAGGTCAGCGGCAACGCGAGTTTGACGCTGGTCAATCCCACCGTCATCGGCAACTCGCAGGGCGCGAACATCGCAGCCATCTTCGCATCCGGTCAGTCCAGGCTCACGATTACGGGCGGCATGTTTGAGGGGAACATCTCCGCCGCGATCAAGGCTGCGAACAACGCGATCCTGGTCATCACCAAGGCGACGTTCAAGAACAACTGGGGTGGGGTGAACGCGCACATCCTTCTCGCAGACCAGGTGAACGCCACGATCACAGAAACCACCTTTGTCGGTGGGCGCTATTCGATCCGCGTCGAGGGTGGAAGCGTGATCGGTTCCGCGTGTAAGAGCAAGAACATCTTTCAGGGAGCCTTTATTCCGCAACTCCTCGACCCCGGCGCGAAATTCTCGTCGGACTGCTAAAGTAACCGCAGAAACGCCGTCACATACGAATCGCTCACGCCTATCACCACAGGGGAGGGTGTCATGAAGAAACTGGTTCTCGCGTTCCTGACCATCTTGAGTCTCTCGAGCGCGGCGGGGGCCACGCAGTTCGGCGTGCGCTTCGGCGGGATCGCAATCAATGCCTTTTCGTTCGGCGGCGGCGGACAGGTTATCGCCAACGATCTTTTGGGGCCATACACCGATCTGCGTTTCATCGCCACCGTCAGCTTCAGCGGGGTCGGTACGATCCTGCAACTCCAACCGAGCCTGATGTTTCGCTTGCCGCTCGACGAGGCAGGGAACTTCTACGGTTACGTCGGCCCCGGCCTCGGTGCGCTCGTGCTCTTCGGTTCCAACGCGAGCGTCGGCACGGCCTTCTTTATCGGTGCGCTGGGACGGGGCGGGCTCGAGTACCAAATCACGCCCAGCTTGTCGGTCTTTGGCGACCTCGGCGGCGGGATCATGCTCGACCTCGGCAGGGGAGGCGCAAACTTTTACTTCGACTTCGGTTTCGGGCTGAACATCCGCCTGATCGAAAGCGCTGGTTGAGGCCAGGCGCGAGCGCGAGTGGCATCTCTGCGGGGATGTCTCGAGGAGGCAGGCATGAAGGATCAGAACGGATCGCGTCCCGCGTCCGAGCGCCCCACGGTGGTGTCGCTCGTCTGGAGCTTCCTGCGCCGTCGGCGCGGTCTGATCCTCGCGCCGCTCATCCCCGCGCTCGTCGCCGGGAACTGCGGTGGAGGCCTGACGTGCGGCGGGCTCAACAACCCCTGCGATTTCACCATCGCGCCCGACCCGCCCAACGCGACGGTAATCGCGGGCTCGAGCGTGGGCGTCAAGATCAAGCTCACGCGCTCGCTCGGCTTCAACGAAGCGGTGGCTGTGACGCTCTCCGGCACGGACGTGAGCGCGGACGCGCTTTCCATCGCTGCCAGCAGCAGTGAAGGCATCTTGACCGTGCGCGCCAGCGCGAGCGCCAGCCCCGGAACGCGCAACGTCACGATCACCGGTGCGAGCGGCAGCCTGAACAAAATAGCCACGCTCGGTCTGACCATCACCCCCACGCCAACCGTGATTGTCACGCCCAAAACCCTGACGGTTGCGGCCTTCGCGGGCGCGCCAGCGACCACCTTCACCGCCGCACTCACCAACAGCGCTGGCCCCGTGACGTGGGCGCTCTCCGGGCCGGGCTCGATCTCGAGCGCGACCGGCGCATCCACGAACTACACGCCGCCCACGAGCGCCACCAGTGCCGCGACTGCGACGCTCACGGCCTCTGTTACCGGCGCAAGCGCCGCCGCCACGATCACCATCAATCCGGGTACGGTCACGGTGGCCGGCAAGGTGATCTCCACGACCGGCGAGGCCGTCTCGGGCGCGTCCGTGCGCATTGGCACCGTGAGCACGACCTCCTCGAGCGACGGTTCGTTTAGCGTGCCGAACGTCTCCCTGCCGTACAACGCGTCCGTGGTCACGACGAGTGGATCGAACAAGCAAGCCAACGTCTTCCAGGGCCTGACCCGGTCCGATCCGATCCTTCAACTGTTCCTGAGCGGCTTCCCAGCGCCCGCTGTACCCCGGAGCGCGACGATCAGCGGAAACCTCTCGGGCGGGGCGGGCTTCCCGAACCCCGCCAACCACACGACGGCGGTTTTCTTCGCGTCTCCGGACACGGCCTTCACCGCGGTCAGCCGACCGGCAGGCCCCAGCTACGGGCCGTTCACTGTCAATTGGGCCGGTCCGACCACGACGAGCGGCAAGCTGTACGCCCTCCAATGGCAGCGGGACGCCTCGACGAACCTCCCGGTCAGCTACAAGGGCTTCGCCTCCGCCGACCAGACGCTCTCGGACGGCGGAGCCTTCGGTCCCATCAATCTCGCCCTGAGCAACACCACACAAAACACCCTCTCGGGCACGCTGAGCGTCCCGGCGGTCTCCGGCGTGACGCTGACAAAATACGTGTTCCTGCGCCTGCCGCCGAACGCCGGAATCGATCTCCTGTCCGACAACACGAACACCACTTCGTTCTCTTACCAGACGCCAAACATCTCGGATGCGACCATCACCGTCGCTGCGGGTGCGGACATCTCGCCCGGAGGGGGAACTTACGGCTGGAAGACGGGCCTCGCCACCAACGCGACCGGCGTGAACTTGCCCATCGATTCCTTGCCGACGCTCTCGAGCCCCTCGAGCGGAGCCTCCAACGTGACGATCAACCAGACCTTCCAGGTGGCGTCCGTACCATCCGGGTCCGTTCGAGTGTTCTTCATCAGCGGGGGAACCCTCAGCTACGCCATCGTGACGAGCGCCGATACCGTCCAGATCCCCGACCTGAGCGCGCAGGGTATGGCCTTCCCAACCTCCGGCGCGGTCAGTTTTAGCTGGAATGTGCGAACCTTCAAGCCGTTCGCTTCCGTCGATGCCGCCACCGGATCGACGGGCTACGTGGCAGAGTTTATCCAGCTATTCTACGCGCTCTTCGGGGCCGGACCCGGCCCTGCGAGCGATGGCGGCCTCAGCTTCACCACCAGCCGAACCTTCACAACCCCCTGAATTGAATCTGGCGGCATCGCGCCCGAATGTATATTGAAGAGCGCACCGTCCAGCACGCGAGTTTGGATATGCGTGCTGGACGGTGATCCACATGACAGGGATATCTGGAACAGGCGACCGGGAACCGCTCAGCGCGCTCGGCTCGAGCCACGCACTCGCCTTTGCGCGCTCAGGCTCGAGCCTTCGCGACAACGCGTCTCGGACGCACACACGGCCCGTTTCAGTAGCCTGAATTCGAGTTGGGGCTAGGATGAGTCAAATCTGCGCGGCCCACCATCGCAACGAGGAGGCACATCGACCATGAAAGATCAGAACACCTTTCGCTCCACCACCCGACTGACCGACCTCACGGCGTCGGTCTGGCGTTCCCTGAAATTCGTTCTCTCGGCGCTCATCCCGGCGCTCATCGCGGTCAGCTGTGGTGGGGGTAGCGGGTCGTGCGGCGGACTCAACACACCGTGCGATTTCACCATCGCGCTCGACCCGCCGGACGCGGTCATCAAGGCAGGCTTGAGCCTGACGGTTACGGTCAAGCTCACGCGCACGACCGGCTTCACGGACGCCGTGGATGTAACCATTCCGACCTCCGGCGGCGTGAGCGCGGACGCCATCAAGATCACCGGCAACGCCGGAACCCTGACCCTCAAAGCCGTTACTACCGCGACCCAAGGGCCACGCACCGTCACCGTCACCGGCAACAGCGGCAGCCTGACGCGCACGGGTGCGCTCAACCTGACCGTCAACCCGCCGCCGACCAACGCCATCACCGTCAGTGGCAAGGTCTTGAAATTCGATGGTTCTGCCCTCTCGGGCGTGAACGTGAAAATCGTCGATGGCGTTGGTCCGAAAAGCCTGGTCGTGACCGGAGTCGATGGTGGGTTCCAGGTGACGAACGTGCTCCCGCCGTATTCGGTTTCGGCACTCATTCCGGCCAACACCACGTACCGACCCGTGACCTGGGATGGTGTGACGCGAGCCGATCCGCAGATCGTCATGCCGGGCCTCGGGTGGTTCTCGCCGTGTACGCTGAATGCCGCAACCTTGACGGGATCGATTTCGCCGCCAATCGCGGCGGGCAGCTCGGGAACATTCTTGTTTGTTGGTAAGGGCGCGGCGCTGGGTACGGGTTTCGTGTTTGGGGTTCCCGCATACTGGTATTCGTACGGATCTGCGGCTGCGGGAGATTCCACTTATTCGATGTCCGTTTACTTCGATACGGGTCTGTGCCAGACGCCGATCACGGGAACCCTGGTGTATCTCGAGCAGATCAATGGCGGCGCGTACACCCGAGCCAAGGTCATCGCAAACGTCACCGTGCAGAGCGGTAACACCACAAACACCAACGTCGCGTCCGATGTCGTCAACCTAATCACCTTGAACACGACGCTCAACGCCCCCGGAGGCGTCCAGAGCGCGAATTACTTCCCGGCCCTGCGCGTGGGTGGACTGACCACGCACTATCCTCTTGCCCCCCGCCAGACGGTCAATCCGGGCGGCAGCGCGAGCTTTACCGTGCCTTCCGTGCCCGGCCTCGATTACCGCATCCACATCCACGGCTCCTCGTGGATTTCAGCCACCCTTCAGGACAGCTCCTTCTGGTCGGATGTGGTGGCCTCATCCACGAGCATCAACATCAACATGTTTAACCTGACTGGCCCGCTCAGTCCGCTGGGGACGATCACGGGAACGGTGCCCTTCACTCCGACATTCTCGTATTCCCCGGTCACCGGAGCCAGCCTGTACCAGGTTCACATCTACACGACGGATCCTTACAATCCGATCTGGACAGGACACACGGCGGGCACCTCGATTCAGTTGCCTGACCTGCCGACGCCGTCCCGGCTCGCCTCGGGCACAACCTACAAATGGTCGGTCGATGCCTTCGGGTTGCGCGGCTCACCGAGCATCGACGATCTGCTGGATGGCCGGATGGCGAAGCGCAATTGGGATTTCTCCAGCTCGCACTACTATGCGGAGGAAATCTCGGGGGAATCTTTCAACTATCAATCCACGACCTCATTCACCACTCCGTGATCCAATCAATTCACGTCTCAAACAAGGCGCGTCAAGTCAGGTGTTCTCGATCGCGTCAACCCTCGAGCCAGCCGTTGATCTCGGCCTCGGTGATGACCTTTTCCTGCTTCGCGTACTCGGCGTGCGCGGCCTGAAGGACATGCCGCATCCCGATGGGCGCGCCCTCGTCGGCGGCCAGGAAGGCGCTCGAGAGCGCGATGTTGCGGATGCTGCCGCCGGAGACGGCCAGTTGCGCCAGCTTGGCGTAGACGAGCCCATGGGTCGGCGCGTCCTTCGGGAAGGCGCGCCGCCAGATTTCCTCGCGCTGCGCGGGATCGGGGAACGGAAACTGCACGACAAAGCGGATGCGTCGCAAGAAAGCCGTGTCCAGCGCGCTCTTGATATTCGTTGTCAGGATCGCCAACCCTGCGTAGGCTTCCATGCGCTGTAGGAGGTAGCTGACCTCGAGGTTGGCGTAGCGGTCGTGGCTGTCCTTGACCTCGCTGCGCTTGCCGAAGAGGGCGTCCGCCTCGTCGAACAAGAGAATCGCGCCACCCGCCTCTGCGGCGTCGAAGATTCGCCCCAGATTCTTCTCGGTCTCGCCGATGTACTTGGAAACCGTCGAGGACAGGTCGATACGGTAGAGGTCGAGGTTGAGGTCATTCGCGAGCACCTCGGCGGCGGTCGTCTTGCCCGTTCCGGAGGGACCCGCGAACAGCGCCGTGATCCCGAGCCCGCGCGGGTTACGCCCGCCGAAGCCCCAACGCTCGTAGACGGTGCCTCGATGCCGGACGTGCTTGGCGATGTCGGCCAGCACTTCGCGCTGCGCCCCTGGCAGCACCAGGTCGTCCCAGGTGGCACCGCCGTCGATGCGCTGCACCAAACCCTCGAGCGTCGGGCGGGCGTGCAGGCGGCAGGCTTCCCAGAGCGCGCGTCCGAGCGCGTGCGCATCGGATTCCAAGTTCGAGTCGGTTTGGGCGGCGGCTTCGGTCGCCACGGCGCGAATGCGGGTCGCTTCGAGGTTGAACTGCGCCACCAGCGGGTCGATCAGCGCGTCGGCACTCGGGTCGTTCCGTTCGAGAGCAGCCTGCCAGACGCGGCGCTGCTCGGGCACGTCAGGTTTTTTGACCTCGAAGTTGAGGGTCGTGCGGCTCAGGTCGCGGCGTCGCTCGCGTCCCGCGACCATCAGCGGGCCGTTTGCGCGCTCGAGCAGGCGGTTGACCGCCGCCCCGCGCGCGTCCTGCGCGTCGAGCGCGAAACAATCCACCAGCAGAGCCCCCTGCGCGAGCGCCACCTCGCGCTCCCAGAGGCGCAGGATCGTCTCGAGTTCGCCCACATCCATCGGCACGAGCGCGGCTGGCAGGACCGCGAGCCGCAAGTTCAGTCGCTCGCAGGCATTGACGGCGACCGCGCGGACGCTCGAGGCGTCCACGCCGGTGATCTGCACGACGGGCAGGGCCGCGCCGCGCGCTGCGCGCGACCAGGCTGCGGCAATGCGCTCCGTGAGGTTTTGCTGCGAGGGCACGAGTTCCACCCCGCGCACTGGCTCGAGCAGGTTGGCGAGGCGAGCATCGACGTGCGGCACGCCTGCCAGATAGTTGAGCACACGTTCGTCGATCCGCAAAGCGCCCTGCGTCAGCGTCCCGTTGGGGGAAGCTTCTACCATTCGCCAACGCCTCAATGGGCCGAACGGCCCGAGCGCGCTCCAGTGCGCGCCCGGCAGGGCGGCGAGCGCCAGCCCGAAGGTCGGCTGCGTGCGCGTTGGGTCGCCGTGCGCCGCGCCGCAGAGGGCCGGAAAGCTCGCGTCGAGCTCCACACCGGCGCATAACACCAGCACATCCCGCTCAAAGGGCGAGAGCGAAAACGCCTGGCAGAGCGCCTCGAGTTGCGGCCCACCGACCCGTGCAGTGTTCGCAGCCGGATGCGGGAGCGCCTCGAGCGGCTCACCCCGTGAGCGGGCGATGTGGCGCTCGAGCGCTGCACGGATGCCGGCGAGCGCGTCGATCAGGCTGAGCTGGTTCTCGTGCCATGTCTCTGTTGCGTTCACGGTTCCCGCTTTCTGTCTGAGACTCGAATACGCTCAAGGTGCGAAGCTTCGGGATAGATCGATCGTCGTCCCCAAGGGGCTGCCTTCCCGCCCGAGCGAGCACATATCCGCCGAGAACCTGGTACGGGCGAGACGGCCTGAACCTTGGGTCTGCCTCGGAGCCGAGGGCTCGAATCGCTGTCCCACACGGTATCAGTTGACCTGGAACGTGTCGGTTTAGGTTTGAGAGATTGATCGACGAATACATCAGCTGTGAGCACGACCAGACCTCAGTGCGCCCCAATAGGCACGACGGAGACCTTGTAGGCGGCAGACGGGCGAAGCTTCGCCTGCATCGCCGACCACAGGCGCGACGACGCCTCCGGATCCAGAAACTGCGGTACGATCCGCACCTGATCCACGCGCTCGGGCAGGTCGGATGATGCGAGCGCCGCCACCCCCGGCGCGACCATGCGACCGCCGCCGCTTTTGGATAGGGCCTTGATGGCCCTCTGGATCGTCTCGGTCGAGAGCACGGGCGTTTCGAAGAACATCTGAAGCGCGTAGCCGAGCAAAATATCCGTCTGGTAGTCCTGCGCTCCATAAGCTGTGACGAGGTAGTGCAGCTCGAGGGCCAACGGTGGTCCCTTGCCCTCGTCCGGTTTGCGTCCGGGGAGTGTCCGCAAGCCCGTACTGGCCGAAACCTGGAACAAGAACAGGTTGAGCTGCGGCTTTTCCTCCGCTCCCGTCGCGATCCGGTCGGGTGGCATGGCGCTCACCAGCACGTCCCCGCCGATGGCGGTCGTCACATCGCGCGCCGCCAGGCCGTTCTCCAGGAGGCTGCGCAGCACGGCGCTCACGGTGGCGATGGTGAGGGCGCTCACGGCTGACCTCTTCCGGGAATAAACGTGCAGCGCGAGATGCTCAGGCCTCCTATAGAGCACCGTCCAGGACGGTGCCCTCGCGTTTTCTCAGGGCTCGAGCCCCGATCCTGTGTGGTGGGGGGGAATCGTTCGCCTGACTCGAGGCTCATCGGTTCACCTTGATCTTGATTGTCTTCGTCAGCGTGACGGCCTTGCCGTTCGCGTCGACACCGCGCACCACGAGCTTGATCTCACCGCTTCTGGTCGGCGTGAACTGGCTTTGCCCCTGAAGCTTCCCGCCGAAGAGCTTGTACGAATCACCATTGCCGACGTAGTTGATCGTAATGTTCTGCGCTTTGGCGTTTGAGATGTCCCAGTTCACGACCACGTTCTGCCCGAGGTCGACCTCGGGCGGGTCCACCACGAAGTTCACGATCTCTGTGGCCTTGATGGACGCGGTCGGTGGTGTCGGCGCAGGTGGATTCGGTGGCTCGGTCGGCGGCGCGGGTGGTGGATTGCTCGCCGTAGGCGGTGGTGGATTGGTGGCCGGTGGTGGCGGGTTCGTCGCTGCGGGCGGTGGTGGCGGATTGGTCGTCGGAGGTGATGGTGGCGGATTGGTAGCGGCGGGCGGTGGAGGTGGCGGGATCTTCACTTCGACCTTGGCGAACCCGTTGACTTCGATCCCATCTTTGTTCTTGGCGATCATGATGTAGGTCGTGGTCGCCCCCGGCGCGGGTCGCGCGATGTTTGCGCCCTGCTGGCTGACGGGTACGCCGTCGATCGTTACGTTTACGGCGTTCTCGGTGGCCCATGAAAGCTGGATCGAGGTCGTCTTGCCCGCGACGATGCTCGAGGGCGAGGCGCTGAACGCCAGGATCTTCGCGGGCGGGTTCGCCTGGGGTTTGACCGTCACCAGGACGGTTTTCGTGACGGACTTGCCCAACTTGTTCGTTGCGGTCATGCGGTAAGTCACGACCGTTTCGACATCCTTCGGGGTTTGCGGCGCGTCGACCTTGACGCCGTAATACCCAGTGCCGACATCGCCGAAGGGCTCGAGCCTGACCGAATCGGCATTCTTGACCTTCCACTCGAGTTTGACCGCGCCACCCGGCGCGATCGTGGTCTTTTCCTGTTTCGTGTTCGTCCAGAAGATCAAGGTCGGGTCGGACACGGGGGCTTGCTTCGGCACGATCGGCAAGAGCGTGTCGCCGTTGCTCTGCAGACCGAGGAAGCCGGTGGCGACGGCGTTGAGCGTCGCGTCCTTGGCGAAGCCCTGCTTGAAGGTGTAGCAGCCCTTGTCCAGGTTGGCCTGATCGTCCAAGCAGCGGTACTGCACCGTGCGCGCGTCGAAGGCCGCCACGTCAGGGCGGAACTCGAGCTTCTGGATGTTCCGGCCTTCCCACACGACCGTGACGGGTTGCCCGGCGATCACCGGGTTCTTTGCGGCGTCCTTGATGGTCAGGCTCGTGATCACGGGCCTGAGCGCGTTGATGATGACCAGGGCGAGCACGATCAAACCTGCCAGAATCGCGGGCGGAAGCCAGGTTGGAATGACCGCTTGGTGGCCGAGTTGACCAGTGATCGCGCGCGGCTCGCCGCCTTTGGTGATCGGCTCGGCCTTGAGCTGGAAGCTTCTGAGCTGCGTCAACCCGATCAGACGCCGCCACGCGCCGACGCGCAGCCTCGACTCGCCGGAGGCGCCCGGTTCGACGCTCAAGGCATCGGGCTCGAAACGGTACTTGAGGCGCTGCTCCTCGTCGTCGGCGGATAGCTTGTACTCGACCGGAAAGTTGCCTTCGTTTCTGACGCTCACCTGGAACTCGCCACCCATGCGCCCGAGAACCTTGGCGGGTTTGAGCGTGACCTGCGTGCTCGGAAAGGGCAGAACCGTCCATTCCGCGTTGGTGGCTCCGTCGAATTCCGGGTTCTGGGGCGAGCGCGCCCGAACCCGAACGGGGTACTTGCGGGCGCGCGCCTCGCTGGTGCGCGGCGGCGTGACGAACACGGTCGTGGATTTCGTATCGCCGGGATTGAGCTGGACGTGTTCGCGGTTCGGTCCTGGGGTGGGGAGCTTGACCCAATTCGCGGGGATGCCCTCCACAGTCAGGTTGTAGTGCGCGACCAGACGCCCGAGGTTCACGAGGGTGACCTTGACCGGCGTCTGCTGGCCGGGAGTGAGCGTCAGCGTCCGGCCCTCGAGCGCGACCTCGACCATGGATTTTGGCGTAGAGGGTGCCTCGTAACGCAACCAGAACGGCCCGACGCGCAACAGGCCATCGTCCGGAAAGGGATGCGGAACCATCGGCATCAGGCGCGCGTTATCCAAGTAGGTTCCGTTCGAGGAGTTCAGGTCGGTTACGCCGACGAGCCCCGTCGGCTCCAGGTCGAGTCGCAGGTGATGCCGAGAGACCGTGTCGCTCTCGAGCGTCAGCGCGTTGGCTTTGAGCCGCCCTACAGTCAGGCCCTGCGTCGGGATCTCCCTGACTTCCAACTCGCGTCCGGACTGATCGAGCAGCTGCAAGCGCGGCTTGTCGGATGGCTCGAGCGGCCTGATCGTCGGCGGCGGCAGCACGAGGCCGGGCGGATTCACGACCGTCGGGTGGTGGTCGGGCGGCGTGATGCGTTCGATCAGGCCGCGCAGGGCGCTGGAGAGTTCCGTGGCATTCTGGTAGCGGCTGGCGGGTTCCTTCTCGAGGCATTTGCAGACGATCGCGTCGAACTCGGGGGGCAGATCGGGGCGGAACTCGCGCGGCGGGCGGGGTACCTGGTTGAGGTGCTTGTGCGCGGCCTCGACCAAGGTTTTGGCCTCGAAAGGCTGGAGGTTCGTGGCGAGTTCGTAGAGCACCACGCCGAGCGAGTAGATGTCGCTGCGGGCGTCCGTTGGCAGACTCGACCAGCGTTCCGGCGCGATGTAGGCGGGCGCGGTGCGCGGGGTTTCGTCCTCGGGGGCGTCCACACCGAGTTCCGTGAGGTCGAAGTCCGCGACCTTGACGAGGTACTGCTCGCTCGTCGAACGCGCCGAGACCGCTTCGAGCCAGAGGTTCTCTGGCTTGACCTCGCCGTGCAGCACGCCACGCGCGTGCGCGTACTCGAGCGCTTCCGCCACCTGCCGTCCGATGTCGAGCGTCAGCGCGAGCGCCATCGGCTTGCCGAGCCGCGCCTGGCGCTCCAAGAGCGTGCGGGCGCTCATGCCCGGCAGGTTTTCCTGCACGAGCCAGGCTCGCCCTTTGTTGTCGCCCAGACCGATGCCCGGATCGTTGGGGTCGCGCACCTTGAGGATGTTCGCGTGCGAGAGCGCCGCGAGTCGCGCGACCGTGTACGCAAAGCGCTCGCGAAATTTGGGGTTGGCTTCGAGGTTCAGCTCGATCACCCGGATCGTCGCCTGGGCGTTCGAGTCCTGATCGTGGCAACGATAGACCTGGCCGTAATCGTCGCTCTGGACGATCCCTGTCAGTTCCCAACGGGCGAGGGTCTGTCCGACGAGGTTGCTCAAAGTTTCACCTCACGGGCTGTAAGTGGTGTGGGGCGCGCGCTGCGCGTGGCTGTCAGCATATACCGCACCCCGACCGATCCACGCTCCCAGGATCGCGGCTTCATATGAACTCGAGCGTGTACCCGGCGTGCGCGGGCTTGTGCTGTACGATCAGCTCCTCGACGAAGCGTTTCAAACCCTCGACGTATGCTTCGGGGTTCTGCCCATCGGGCACGCCTGCGCTTTCCAATTCGTCGAGATGCACGCTCACGGTAAAACAGTACGGTGCGCTCTCTTCGACCTGAACTGTAAACCCCGTACAGACCTCAATCATGCGCTGTACGCCCCAGGTCGTGCCGCGCCATTGGTAAAGCGACATCGCCTCGATCAGGAAGCGCCGTCGACGGCCCTCGTTCCAGTGCTGGTTGGGCTCGAGCCCGAGCCAGCGCTCGAGCCAGCGCAGGAACGTAGCGGGCGCGGTGCGCGGATCGAAGTACATCTCGATGTGATCCTGCCGCCACTCGAGGGGTTCCCACAGGCGTTCAAAGATCGTCAAGAAACGCCCCAAAAAGTCCTGGTCGTGGAAGATCACGGGCAGCATCGCCAGGTAAAAACTCTGCGTCGCGTCGAGTTCCCCGTTTCGCGCGCTCGAGAGTTGTCTGAGGAAGTGCTCAAAGCTCTGTGCGACGCGCGGCGGTGCAGGTGGCGGCGGCTGCTGCATCGGAACGAACACCACTCCAGTTGGCTGTGCGACAGGTTCGATCGGGGTCTTCGCGCGGCTTTTGGGCTTCGGTTCGGGCGCGGCGGTACTCGCGGGAGCCGCGATGTAGTTGATGAGGAACAGCCCGATCTGGAGCACCGCGCCGTCCTCGATCGGCGTGGGCTGGTTGGGCAGCAAGCGCACACCGGCGGCGAAGGTACCTTCCCTGGAACCCAGATCCATCAGGAACGTGCCGGATTCGGTGATCTCGAGTTCCGCATGGCGGTGCGATACCAGCGGAGAGTTCAACACCACGTCGTTCTCGGGTGTGCGCCCGATCGTGATGCGTCCAAGCCTCAGCAGCTCCGTGCGGCTGGTCTTGTCCGGCAGCTGGATGACGAGTTGTCCGTAGGGTTCCGGCACGCGTGGCTCCTCAGCGCTTTAACTTTTGACGTTCTGTGACCTGCACCCCGTCAAGTCCCAAACCTGTCCGACAAAACCCGTTCGGGTACTCCACCCCACTCGAAAGGGACGACCCGTCTCCGTGATGGCGCGCTCAGGTCACCGTGACGTGGTGGTGATCCGAGCAGATCAGTCCGAACGGTTGGATCGGAAGGCGGTTCGGCACGAGGTCGGCGGGTTTGCTGTCCTTGCTGTCGGGGTAGGTCTGGCGCACCTCGATCTCGTCCACAAATTCCACGCCCGGAACGCGCTGCAGAAGGCTGAGGAGTTCCGCCGTGTGAAGCGCCCGCCCGAACGGCCAGCCATCGCTCCGGGGGCCGCCCCGATACGGGTTGAGGAAGCGATAGAGTTCGGCCTCGGCCCGCTCCTGCACCTCGCGCACCAGATCCAGATCGCTGCGCTCTTGGACGCGCAACGTGGCTTTGACGTTGATCCAGGAGTAGACGGGTTTGTCCACCCTGAGCGTCGTGCCAACCAGTCGGCGTTCGTTCAGGCGGTTGGTCAGGGCGCTCAGCGTCTCGGCGTTCAACGTCAGCAGGCCGGGTGGCACGTGTCCTTCGGGAACCTCGATGGTCGGCACGATGCTGAGCAGCACCTCGCCAGGGCGCAGGCTATGCTCGCCAGCCGCACTCGGCTGGCGACCTGGCGCATGGCAGTGGGCGCGGGCCACGCCCTCGAGTTCGCAGGCGAGGTAGACGTAATCGTCGGCGGTGACGGCTCGCGTGCGCGTGCGGAGCGTCTGCGGAGCCCTCAGCTTGGCATCCTCGAGCGTCTGCATGTCCTTCCCGCCCACTGCGGCCTGATGGTTCGTGATCCGCGCGACGTAGGGAATCGAGGTCTTCAGCACGCTGATCGCGCCGCGCGGCAGATTGCCCACCACGCCGCCGCCGTACTGGTAGCGGGTGAAGCGCAGTTTCGCACCCTTCAAGGGAACCTCGCCAAATCGGTGCATCGTGCCGTCGGGCTGCTGCAAGGACGGCCCGAGCGTCAGCGTGCCGTCGTTCTCGAGCGTGAAATGTTTGTGATCCTTCTCGGAATCAGCGAAGTCCGAGACCTCCGTCCAGCGCTCTGGATCTTTGCCAGGCTCGTGGATCTCGAGGCAGTCGGTCTGCGGGTTGCGCGACAGGAGCGAGTCGTGCAGGAGCTTGAAACGCTGCCCCGGAGTGCCGTCGCTTTCCCCCAAGCTCTCGTTTTCCACGGTGATCGCGTGGCGGGCGCGGGCCGTGGCCCCGCGCGACTCGATGCGGAAACCCTCGATTTCCGGCGAGGCATCGTAACGGCTGGCTTCCCGATTATCCGGGTTTGCGTTCTGGCGCTCGTCCAGGCGGCATCGCAACCAGTAGGCGGTGCGGTTGTCGATCGTGCCGGGCGACATCTTCGGCAGGCGCAGGATGATCTCGCCATCGCGATTGAACCCCCCAGTGCCGTCGTATTCGAGTTCGCAACGCGCCCACCGGGTCACGCCGGGCTGGAAGACCTCCCAGACCCAGGGTGGGTTCTCGAGCGCCAGCCCCCTGCCGCCCGCGTACTCGCAGCGCAGCACGAGCGCCATGACGTGATCCGAATGATCGTCCTCGAGTGCGACCCAGAAACTGTCCCCGACCTGCGGCTTATCCGAAAAGACCTTGATCGATCGGCCCGGCAGCTCGAGCGTGCGCGTATCGTGTTCGACCAAGTCGCCAGCCTTGCCGTTTTTGACGGCGCGCGTGTACACGCCCGCGACCCTGGGTGGGCGGATCGCGAGGTTCATCTCAGTAGTGAAAATAGTCGCCAGATCCGTCTCCGTGCGCACCGTGGCGACCTCGGTTCCGGACTTGATCGTGACCTCGTTCGGTTGCGGCGCGGACAGGTAGAAGGTCACGGGCACGACGGCGGGCTGCGGGGGCTTGAGCTGCACGCCGATCAGGTCGAGAAACTTGACGTACATTTTGTCCGGCACCAGGTTGACGCGGTAGAGGAGCTGGTCAGCCATCCAGGCGAACAGCTCGATCAGCGCCACTCCGGGGTCGGAGACGTTGTGATCCGTCCACTCCGGGCAGTGGCGCGGGATCATCAGTTTGGCCTGGTTGACGAACCACTGAAAGTCGCGGTCGTCGAGGTTGACGGTCTCTAGGGGCATGTTCACTCTCCGGGGATGCGGTAGAAGGGATGAACGAGCGAGCGCTTGTCGTTCGTGGCCTTGACGGTGTACGCCAAGTCAATCAAGAGGCGGCTCGGATCGTCCGCGTCCGCGTCCGCGCTCACCTGATCTATGCGGATGCGCGGCTCCCACATCGTGAGCGCCTCCTCGACATAGTAGGCGGCGAGCCCCATGGTGGTCGAGTTGTTCGGCGCGAACATCAGCTCGAAGATCCGGCAACCGAACTCGGGGCGCATGACCCGCTGGCCTTTGGGGGTTAAGAGAATCATGCGGATGGCCTGTACGATATCGGTTTCGTAATACGCCAGCGCGATGCGTCCCCTGGGGTCTACGGACACGGGGAATGCCCAGCCAACGCCGAGAACAGCCTTGTCTTTGTCCCTCTTCTCGATGGTCATGCCTGCTCCCTCACTCGCCTGTCGCGCGTTTCTCGTGTCGCTCGGTCAGGCACCCTCGAGGACGGCGTTCTCGCCGTGAGGACGCGCGGGAACGAATTCGTTTTCTGGCCCCTAGCCACCGATGATCACCGTCGGACAGCCAGGACCCACGATCACGCCCCCGTGAACGGTCAAGTCCCCCAGACGGGCGGCGGGCATCCCGCCGATCAATACGGTCATCGAGCCCAAGACGATCGAATCTGGCGGTCCCACGCAGGTCGCCATGTCTCCGACGCGCGCGGCGGGCAGACCCCCGATCAGCACCGTCGGACAACCCGGCGGCAGAATCGGCCCACCGACGTGCGGCACGAGAACCGTCACCATCGGGCAGGTGTGCATATCCGAGATGCGGGCGGCGGGTCCTGTCGGCATCAGGCACCGCCTGCAGCGATCTCGAGAACGTTTGTAGGCGCGGCCTTCTTCGGATCTGCAGGCTGCTGGCTGAAGTAGCTATTGGTTACTCGTCTCATGTTTTGGCCTCTCGGAAACGGGGCGAGAATTGTGATGAACGAAGCTCGGGATGAACACGCCCTTCTGCAGGATCTACCCCTCGAGTTTTGCTCTACTGAGACCGCATTGAAGCCAGTGGAGGGCGGCTGATCGCGTTCGAATTCACCATGAGCCGATCCAAAAACGCAGTATCGAACCCTTCTAGCACCTCGTCCAATCTTTTCCTCCCAGCTCGAGCGCCGAGTTTTAGTTGATCTTCACCAACGCGCCCTGAACGTTGACCATCGCCTGACCGCTCACGTCCACCTGCGGAGCCTTGACAGTCGCCTGAGCCTGACCCTCGGCGGTGACCATCATGCCTTTCATCTCGAGATTCGCGGTCGCCTCGATGCTGATGTTGGCCTTCGAGCTGATCTTGATATCCCCCGTGATCTCGACGGTCATGCCGTTGGTGACGCTATCGATCGTCATGGTGTTCGAGCCGGTTTTGTCCTTGATCTGAATTTTCTCGCTGCCCGGCGTGTCGTCGAGAAGGATCAGATGGCCCGCCTTGGTCTCGACCGTGACACTCGGCTTGTCGTCGCTGTCGTTCATCACGATCAGGTGGCCGAGCCGCGAACGGATGATGCGCTCATTGACCTTGCCGCGTTTGACCACCTCCGTGGATTTCTTCGAGGGCATGTCCTTGCCGTTCCAGAGACCGCCCAGGACGTAAGGATGGTGAATGTCGCCCAACTCGAAGCCGACGAGCACCTCATCGTTGACCTCCGGAATGAACTGCACGCCCCGATCCGGCCCCGCACCGATGCACGCGACCCTGGCCCAGTCGCTCTCGTGATCGTCGGCGAGCCAGGGGTAATTGAGCTTGACGCGCCCCCAGCCGTCCGGATCGTCGTTGTTCGTGACCACCCCGACCACCAGCCCCCGCGTCGGAAGGCTCTCGGCCTCGGGGCGGAGCAGGCCGAGCAGGCTGCTCGGGCGACGCCCGGAGACCGAGAACTGCGTCGTGTAGCCCTGGTTGAGCGAGAAGTGATGCACCGCACCGGTGACAAAATACGTCCCCTCGAAGCGCTTTCCGACCGCCTCGAGCTTGACGGAGGCTCCCGCCACGACATCCGGGTTGCCCAGACACGCGCCGTCGGCCACGACGTAGCGGTCGCTGAAGCTGTCCGCCACGGCCTGCGCCATCTTCTCGGCCATCGATTGCTTGCGCACGGGCTGGTCAGCCACCAACCAGGGCGCTTCCAGACTGAAGGCCTGCTGCGCGAGCGCCCCGCCGTCGCGCGTCTCGCCGATCTTGAGGCGCGTCTCGCCTTGCTTCTTCGTCCCGATCACGGACTTTTTGGACTTCGGATCCCAGCCGCGCACCGTAAATTCGGAGGGTTGCTCGAGGCTGGTCAGGCGCGGCCTGAACTCGGTGAGCGTCTCGTGCCACTTGAGCTTCGCGGTTTCGCCCGCCGTGCGCCCCGGCTTGCAGTGCAAGGTTTTCTCGGTAACGTACAGCAAGAACCCGAGGGTGTTAGCGCGCTTTTGTAGGAATTCGAGGTTCGTCTCGTTCTCCTGAAAGACGTATTCGAAGACCTCTGGCGTGCTGCCCACTTCACCCTGCAAGCCCACCTCAGAAGCGATCTTCTCGACGATGTCCGCGTCGTTGACGTTCAGAAACGAACGGGCGTGCCGCCCGCGCGAAAGGCGGTGCAGGCGGTCGAAGGCCCGGATCGAGAGGTTCATGGTTTCCGAGAGGTATTCGGGTTCGATCTCGACGATCTCGCCATCGAAGACCTTGCGCTCGCGGTTGGCGAAACGCGCCAAGATCTGAACGGGTTTCCCCGGCTCGAGCCGCGCGTCGTCCACCCACTGAAGGCTCGGATCGTGCAGCACGATGGTCGCTACATCCGGCAGGTGCAGGCTGCTCTCGACCCGCACTTCCTGGAGGTCGCGGGCGATCTCGTCGGGCGTGTCGCTCCCACCCCCGAAGCTCTCGAGCTTCAAGAAGAAGTGGCTGAGCAGTTGTTCGGTCGCGTCCGGCACGAGTCCCCCTTCAGATGATCGGGATCTTGAGCTGCGTTCCTGGCCTGATCTGTCGCACTGCCGTGAGCCGATTCTCGTCAGCGATGTTCCGCCACAGGTTGGGGTCGCCGTATTCCCGGTAGGCGATCAGCTGCAGATTCTCGCCCTGCTGAACGGTGCGGACGTGTTCCCCACCGAGGCCGCCGGAGGTGGGGTTGGTGGGCGGTAACAAACCCTCGTCCTTGAATTGCTGAATCGATACGTCCAGCATGGCGCGCACCGGGAAGCCTTTCGGCGAGAACAGCGTGAACTGCTGTTTGAGGCTGGTGATCACGCCCTTGAACCGGAAGGTGCCCCACTCGAAGGTTACGATCGGCGGACGCTTTTTTTTGCTCTTGCGGCTGCCCTTGTGATCCTCGACGGTCGCGTCCATCATCTTCCAGAGCTTCTCCGTGTACTTCGCGCGCACGTCCTCGGCTTCACCGATGCCACTTTCTTTCTTGTAGGTGCTGCCCGTGTACCCTGCTGCCGTGTCGAACAAAAGCTGGATCTGCAATTGCTGCGGCTGGCCGCTGCCGAACTCTTGCGGTGGCACGCTCGAGCCCGATGTCTTACCGGAAGTGAACTGGTTCTGCCGCGTGACCGTGAGTTCTTTGGGGTTGAACAGGCATTCGAGTTTTTCTCCGGTCTCCGAAATGATCTTCGCTTTGTCCAGCGTCTCCGCCATGAATCGCCTCCTGATCCGTCGTTCTAGGGTTCTTCAGAGTGGCTTCGCTCGGTGGCCGCTGCGGTCGGGTCAATCGCGCCTCAGAAACCGCGCCGTCGTTCCATCTCGAGCCGACGCTTGAGGATCGCGTAGACCTGCCGCGCGAGCCCATCCAGATCCTGCTGCACGCCGCCCTGCTCGTCCTCCGCTACCTCTTCCTGGCGGTTCGTTTCGGCGCGGCGCTCGAGATTGCGTCCGCGTGAGGCCGCCTGCGCGCCCGCACCGCCCGTCAGACCTTCGGCGCCAGACGAGGCCAGTTCGAGTCCGCTCGAGAACGCCCTGGACGAACCGGAGAAGTCCAAGTCGGGCATCGGCTCCCACGGTGCGGGCAGCCCGTTCCAGGGATCGGACGGGCTTTCCCGCCGCTGTGGACGCGGGCCTCTCGAGTTGCCCTCGAACCCGTCCTGTACGGTGTTCCTTGCATTCGAGACTGTCGTGCCAAACTCCGGGAACTCGCCAGAGCCGTCCAGGGCGGTCATTCCCGTCTCGAGACGATCCTCGGCTCGCTCCAGCGCGCGGGCCTCGACGCGCTCGGCCAAGTCCTCCTCGGCGTTCGAGGGGCGCGGTGAGGCAGTGCGCGACCCGTCCTGGTCGGACTCGCTCGCCTCCGAGTCGCGGATGATGGGTGGCACGAAACGCGGCGAGAGTCCGCGCGCGACGTGCGTCAGTTCGTGCGCCAGCAGCGCCAGCGTTTCCGGATCGCCATCTGGATGCGCGCTCGAGACGAACACGTCCCGCCCGAGCGTGACGGCATCCGCATCGCGGCTGTCCGCGATCGCATCGGCGAGTGGCCCGCGCTGAACGCGCGCTTCAGTGGGATCGATGCCGACGATCGGATGCAAGAAACGCCGCGCCGATTCCGGGAGGGGGGTCGTCTCGAGCCCCTTGATCTGGGACTCCGCAATGAACCCATCTTGGGGGTTCACCTGGAGCGCGGCCTGGAACCGACGACGCTCTCCGCCGGCCTCGTCCGGACGCTGGGGTTCGAGTGGGGGGCGGGGAGGTGCCATCGGAGCTGCCCGCTGTTCGAGACCCGCAGCGACCTCGGGTCTCGGAAGCCTCGAGGTCGTCTCTCGACCAACGTTTGTACTCGGGGGAGAGTACCGATCCTCGGGCCGAGCCCAAACGCGAAACAGCACGTCCAGCAGGGGATCGTCCGGCAGCTCGCGCCGGTCGGAATCGCGCGCGGCAATCTCGTCTGGAGCTGAACCATCGGCCCTCTCGGACGGCTCGTCCGGGGCGCGCTCGAAGGGTGTCGGTGTGGTGCGGCGCGTCTCGAGAGGCTCGGGAACCTCTGCCGGTCGTACGAATCGCGTCGCGGCCTGCGCGTCGGGGGAGGGTGCGAAGCGATCTTCGGGTTTACGCCAGGCGCGGAACAGGCGTTCGATGGCGTCCGTGTCCTGGGTCATCGCCTCGAGCGCGCTCGGCTCAGGAGCCTGCGCGTCCTTCCGTACCTCGTTGGCCGCGAGCGGCACCGGTCGAGGGCGGCGCGGTTTGACCGTTTCCACCACGCGGTTCTCGGCCAGCGGCGCGCCATCCGATACCGGGGTCGGTGGTGGCGGGATCGCCGGGACGAGCTCGCGCTCCTGGGGCGGCGGCTCGAGCGGATTTCCTTTGGTTGAGCCGGATCGTACTGGCGCAGCTTCGGGAACCTCGAGGCTCTCCGCGGCGTTCTCGGCTGGGCCGCTCGCCGTCCGTTCGGTTTCCGGTGGTGCCTCGAGCGGCGTTCGTGCCGTCACCGGAGACTGCCCCATGTCGCTCAGCCCTTCGAGCGCGCGCGGCTCGCCCTCGGCACCGATGCTGGTCGCTTGTACACCGGGGGGTGAGCCGGGTTCACGCTCGGCCTCGAAGGGGCGAACGGTCAGCTCCGATCCGGGCCGTACCTCCGGGTCGCGCAGCAGAGCGCGAGCATCGACCGACCTCTCTGATTCGGAAGGAACATCGTCTGGGACGATATTCCTCGTTTTGATGCGACGCTCAGGCTCGTCGCCTACAGGCGCGACTCGATCGGTCGGTCGCTCGGAAGTGGGCTGGCGGGCTCCCCGACCCCGTTCGCCGCGCTCTGCGTGCGACGAAATGGTTTCGGGCGCGCGCTCAGGCGAGGTTTCGGTGGGCTCGAAAGGTCGCGGCGTGGGGTCGCCCTCGGGTTTCGCCTCGAGCGCCCGCGCGGGTGGGGCATCCGTCATGCTGGGTTGCGGCGAGAGATCCGGACTTTCCAGCCCTCCCTCAGTCCGATAGGCGAGCGAGTCCGCCCGATCCTCGCTCGGCGCTGGCTCCGTCGCGTCTGAACCTCTGAGGGCGGTAGGCTCGGGCGCCCCAGCGGGTGCGATCTCCAGCGGGGTGGATCGCTCGAACCCGCTCGCCCCAGCCTCGGGGATTTCCGTCACCGGGGGCGGCGCCTCGAGACTTGCGCGCTCATCGGGCCGAAGCTCAATCTCGCTCACGGGTTGCGCTTCGATGGCTCGAGTTATTTGTTGGGTTTCCAAGACCTGCCGAACCTGGGGTTGGCTTGAATCTTGGGTCGCGCTCGGGGATTTGCGTCCACGGCGCGCTTTGACCGGCTCGAGATTCGGTTCCTGGAGATCGACTTCGATCGGCTGAATCGAGGGCAGCCCCGGTTCTCCCCGAACGGACACTTCGGGCGCGCGCTGGGACTTGCGTTTCGATGGGCGGGGCGGGTCCTCGGGGAGGCGGGCGGCGTCTTCAGGATCGTGATCCAGACCGGACTCGACCAGTGAGGGCGGTAGCGCGGTCTCGAGCGTATCCGCACCCGTGTTCGCGCGATCCTCGGTGGACGCGCCGCGCGCGTCCTCGGCCTCGTTGGGAACCGCATCGAATCCTGAATCGCTCACGTCACGTTCGGGTTCATCGAGCGCTGCTCCCTCGAGGATCGCCTCCTCGAGAGATTCGAGATCCCCGAAAGGAACTTCTCCAGGAACCGCCTCTTCGCCATACGGCGAGAGCGCAACTGGCTCTGTGCGCGCATCCTCGACGGACGGCACCTCCAGTGAGGGCAACCCTTCGATCACCTCGCTCCCGAATTCATCACTGGCTTCGTCGACCGCAGCGGGGAGGGGAGTCGGGATCAGCTCAGGGCTCGCTTCAGGCGGCGTGGCAGGGTGCGAGCGTTCGGTTATGCGATGCAGTTGGGAACGTCCGGTGGACAGAACCGCCAGGGCGGGAACAAATGCGCGCCGCGCCGCGCCCGGACGGGTGGGGTTGACGGGCGGCACGAAGCCGACGCCTGGCCCTGAGGCCGAGACCACCCCGAAAACCCGCGCAACGAACCTCGGTGCGAGACGCGCGAGCAGCGGTTGCCGTACAGCGAGCGAGCGCAGAAACCGACGCTGCCGTTCGGCCCAGGCGTGTACGCCCCGCCCCTGGAGCGGTCGGGCACTCGAGGCGGGGCGGCTGGGTCGGGTCACCTCCGCCTCACTTCTTGCTCAGGCTGAAGCCCGCGTGCGCCAGCTCGAGCGTCTCGATGGCGACCGAGGTGCTCGAGGCGGAGAGTTGCGGCCCGGTCCACTTGACCGGGTAGGCGAGGTTGAAGTTGTAGCGCACGAGTTCTTTGCTGCCGCCTTTGGGATCGCGACCGTAGACCACGACCGAGACGTTCCGGCGTTCGATCTTTCCTTGTGTGACCTTGATCAACCACTCGAGCAGATCCGGTGAATTCGTGACCCCGTGCTTGAGTGTGACGTTCCCGATCTTCGTCCGGCCAGGCAGTTTGTGAACGTAATCGTTGTAGCCGCCCTCCATGTACTCCGTCACTTCGGTCTCGACGGACAGGCCATTTACTTCGGTGAAGACGGCGCTCGTTTTTGAATCGATCTCGATGTAAAAGCGGTTGCTGCCGTGAACTGTTTTGACCTCATCGGAATTTTCAACGTATTTTTCGGCCATGAGGGCATCCTCTGTTGTCGTTCTGAAATTCGTGCCCGACGATGTCGCCTCGTGTCAGTCGGTGTCGGATTCTCCCGAGCCTGCGTTCGGTTCTGGGGCTCCGTCAGGGACGGTATTGCTAGCGCTTGCGCGAGCGCGGAAGTTCGCCGCGCGCCCGCGAGAGGCGAGCGTCCGCCAACAACAGGCGGTAGACCTTCTCGGCGATGAGCGCCGGGTCTGGACTGGCGTGTGCTGCGCCCTGCGCATTCTGGCTCCGACCCGGCCCACTTCGGTTGCCCCGACCCGAGCTGCCGCTCACGTCACCACCTCGTCTTGAGCGGCGAGGTCGAGGCTGAAGCGCGTGCCGCAGTTCGGGCACTCCGTTTCAACGATCATCGCGCCGTCGTTGATGCGGACGTAAAGTTCTTGCAAGTACGCGAAATCCGCCGAGAACAGGCGCTCGATCACCTCGGGGGGCACAGGTGAGACGTTGCCGAGCCGGGTGGTGACCCGGCTCAGCAACGCGATGCCCAGGTAGGCCTCGTTCGCCTTGACCCGAGGATCCGAGAGCGGCTCGACCTCATCGATCGCTGTCGCCAGACGCATCGCGCCGCGACGGTGCAAATCGCCGCGGTCATCGACGAAGCCGTTCGGCAGGGTGAACTCGAACTCGGTGCGGAGCAACGCGACCCCCTCCGGAGCGCAGCCTACTTGGTGCGCTTGTAGCTGTCGTAGACGATCTGCAATTCCTCGACCGCCACGTCGTTCGACGAGGCGTTCGGAGCCGGACCGGTGATCTTCGAGGGCCACGCGCCGGTGAACTC